>JBPCXR010000332.1:0-3020 GCA_051027215.1 Pseudomonadales bacterium
CCACCACAGCAATGCAGTGAACAGCAAGAAAGACTGCCCGGTTTGATCGACACCAAATTGAGCACCAAGCAATAGCGTCGGCACTTTGAAGACCGCATCGGTCGGCAACAGCAACGCCGCCGTCAGGGCCGGCACCGCGGCCCATGCTGCCAGTCCGAGGCAAACCCCGCGCAAGGCGGGGATGGCGAGCCCGCCGGCCAGCAGCAGGGGCGACAGCGGTACCGCCAGCAGCATAGCGGCAGAAGCAAAGTCTGGAGCAGCGGTCGTCATTGGCCAAACTCCCGGGCCGCGACCAGCTGGGCCCATCGCAGTGGGCTGAACGGCAGGTTTGCGAACAGGCCAAGCCCAAGCGCCAATAGCGCTGTAAGTACTGGAGGTACCAACAGCAGCAAGCTTGTTTCCTGACTACCGAAGTGCCGCTCGGCAGGCCAGGAACCAGCTGGTGCCTTGAACCATGCAGCATGAAGGATGGGCAGGAAATAGGCTGCGTTGAGCAGGCTGCTGCCGGCAAGCACGGCGATAGCCCAATACTGTCCGGAAACAAAGGCGCCCAGACCGAGGTACCATTTGCTTATGAAACCAGCGAGCGGTGGCACGCCGATCATGCCGAGGGCGCCTATTGTGAAGGCGGCCATCGTTACAGGCATGCGTTGGCCAACACCATTCAATTCACTGATTTTGTGAATACCAAGGGTTTCGGCAAGGTTGCCGGCACAAAAGAACAGCGTAATCTTCATGAGTCCCTGGTGGACCAGGTGCACAATACCGCCAATCGCGGCAACAGGTCCGATCAGAGCGGTACCTAGCGCGATGTAGGAGACCTGGCTCACCGTCGAGTAGGCCAATCGACGTTTCAGATCATTCTGGTAGAGCGCGCGCACCGATCCATAGATAATCGTCACGGCGGCCAGCACCGCAAGAGGCGTGAGTAAACTCAGCTCTTCTGCAGTCTGGGCGCCGTAGACATCATAGACCACGCGGACGATACCGAAGGCACCCGACTTAACGACGGCGACCGCGTGCAGCAACGCACTCACGGGCGCAGGAGCAACCATCGCCAGCGGCAGCCAGCCGTGCAGCGGGACAAGCGCGGCCTTCACGCCGAGCCCGCCGATTAGAAGTACGAAGATGATGATGAGCTGAACGCGGTGCGTTTCCTCAAAATTTCTCAAAGCGCCATCTATGGAGAAGTCCACCGGCCCAATCAGTGAACTCAGCCACACCGCGCCCAGTAACAATGCGGCCCCTCCACCGAGTGCGTATGCCAGGTAGATGCGGCCTGCGCGCAGTGCGATGTCGGTTCCCCGATGCACCACCAGTGGGTAGGTCGCCAGAGTCAGAAGTTCGTAGAACAGCAAAAAAGTGATCAGGTTGCCGGCCAGCGCCACGCCCAGCGTTGCGCTCACGCAAATTCCAAAGAAACCAAAGAAGCGCCTTCGATTAGGCGAGTCCTCAAGGTAGCCGATGGCATAAATCGTGGTGACAAGCCACAATGAAGCCGAAAGCAACGAAAAGAGGACCGAGAGCGCCCGCGCCCGTAGCACCAAATCGTGACCGGGCAACAACGGGATTCGTGTCTCATAGGCGCGCTCGTGAAACACGCCCCATAGCATGATGAGCACCAGAACGAATGTACCACCAGCGCCCGCCAGATTGAGGACCGTGCGCAGACCGCGCTCCTCTTCGCTCACACAGAAAATCAACAGCGCGGTGACAAACGCACACAAGACGATCAGGACAGGGAGCCAGAATTCCAAACTCATTGCAGCCCCCGTCCAATAAGGAGCTCGGCCTGGGGGGCAATTCGGGACAACAATGAAAGCGGGAGGTTCGCTACAAGGCCCATTACGCAGGCAATGGCGGCTAGCAACAACGCGCTCCATTCTAGCCGGCGTATGGCGGGAACCGTTGGTAGGGTAGTCTTGGTAGCAAATGCACAAGACGTCACCCGGAAGACGTAGACGCCAGCCAGCAAGCCGCAGAGTAGTATCACCAGGGCCCACCACCATTGGCCGCTACGCAGTGCGGCCTCGAGCAGCATCCACTTGGCTATGAAGCCCCCGCTGGGCGGCAACCCCATCAGGCTGATACCAGCCAGCCCAAATGCAAGCATGGAAATTGGCAGCCGCGGGGCAATCTCATCGAGTTCATCAATCCGGTCGTGACCGGCGACATGCAACAACGTGCCTGCACTCAAGAACATCGCTGCCTTAGCGAAACCGTGCGACAACGCGAAGTAAACGGCACCACCATAACCGATTGCCCCCGCTGCGGCGACAAGAGGAAATGCGATGAAAAAATAGCCGAGTTGAGCTACGGTCGAATAGGCGATCAGCAGCTTCAGTCGGCGCTGATAGCAGGCCAGTATCGACCCCCACAACAAAGCGGCAGCACCAAGCGCACCGACCCATTGCAGCGCCGCTCCCGAAAGTGAACTGGCAAATAGTTCGAACCACAATCGTAGCAGCAGGTAGAACGACGCCTTGACCACCAGCGCCGACAGCAACGCGCTCACGGGGGCCGGAGCATTGGCATGCGCTGGCGGCAACCAAAAGTGCAGAGGGAAGAGGGCGGTTTTCAATAGGAGGCCGACTGTCATCAGACTCATCGCCAACCAGGTCATCGGCCCTGGTTCTACGGCGCTGCTGAGAACTGCCAAATCCAATTTCTGGTGAGCGGTGTAAAGCAGGGCAACACCCAGCAGGTAAACCAGCGAACCGAGCAGACTCACCAGCAGATAGCGCATTGCCGCGTTCAGCGATGCCGCCGTGCCCGGAAGCGCCGCTAACGCGACCGCGGCGAGGCTGAGAAGTTCTAACGTGACGTAAATGTTGAAGACGTCAGCGGCAAGAAAGAGGGCGTTTAGCCCACTCCAAAGAAACAACCATAAGGGCCAGAAGTATCGTCCTTGGCTACTGTCCGTCAAAAAATAGCCGGTGGCATAAACACTGACCGCTATGCCGACCGTCGCGGTGAGCGCAAGCATGAGGCAGGCAAGACCGTCGGCCCTGAGTTCGATT
>JBPCXR010000333.1:0-9569 GCA_051027215.1 Pseudomonadales bacterium
TTCGCTGATCTGGTCACTGCAGATGGCTATGCCAATCGCGCTTCTCTGGAAATCCTGGACCTTCGAATCGACAACCGCTTAAACCCCCATTTTCAACCTCTTCTACGGCCTCGCAGGCCATGGTTATCGTCTGGTCCCTGCTTGCTGTTCTTCGAGCAGCCCATAACTAAGAGCCCCTATTCGATCAGCGATTACGAAGACATTCTGCTGGTGCTATCGCAGCTCAGCGTAGATCTGCAGCTGACTACCTTGATAAAGCCCCATCCCAAGACTTACTCCGACACCGCCATGGCCTCGCTGTACCGGCGCTTGCCCAATCTGGCACGACTTGAGCGCTCCGTTACTTTGGACGAAGCACTGCAAGTCTGTGATTTCTCAGTCAGCATGACGTCTACCGCTTTGCTCGACTGCATGGCCGTCGGTAAGCCCGCCATTTCTTACGATCCGGGCGGCTGGGCACAACTGACCGGCTTTCCTGATGCACTGTTCAGCCACCATACGCGCTCCGTATCGGAGCTAACTGCTGCTGTTAAGACCTGCGCGCCGCTCGGCCGGGCCGGCAAGCGGTTGCATAACGCCCTGCAACGTAGATCGCTTTGGCCAAGAGCTATGCGGTCACTGTAGTAGTAATATGAATGCAATGTCGTTTGCGGCTACAGCGCAGGTCAGCGCTATGAGACCGATCATCAACATTCTTGCCGAAAATGGGCAGTCGGCTTTTGCGGACTGATATTGAATTTGCTGGTGTCGGTTTTACTGCAGCCCCTACAAAAGCCCAACTATGAATAAGACTGCGCCTCACATGATGTTTCTCGTCAACAACGAGGCAATCAACGACAACCGAGTTGTTAAGACCGCAGAGGTCGTGGCGTCCGCTGGAACTCGCTGCACCGTTGTCGGCTGCACTAGAAACGCAACCCACGCAACCGCCCTGACCCGCAACGGCGTCACCTATGTGATTACCCCCCTAAATCGAACGCTCGTCAGAGGCCTCATTGCTGGCCTGCTACCACGACTGTATACGACGCTGTGCAATAAGTGGCGCACGATCCCCTCCAACGAGGCGAACAGCGAAGACACCGCCATTACGGGCGCAGGCGCAGGTACTCAAATCCAGCCTGAGCACAGGCCATTTACACAGCCTGCAACCCTATCCGCACAGAGCTATCGTCCACCGGAGAGAAAAGAAAACGGCGGCGCAGAGGCGTTGACACCACCCACGGATCCCCAGCTACCACTCATCAAGCGACTGCTGAAGCCCTGTGTTGGCCTGGCTCGCCGCGCGTTCAGACTCATTTTGATCGCGCCAAGGCGAATTCGCGGCGTCGTAATCGGGCAGCTGCAGCCGCAACGCTCACAGCTGGGTGTTGTGCTGCTGTTCGGACGCTATCTCGCAACCTTCTATCCCTGGGTGCATAGCCTCAGCGAAACGGAAAGCGTCCTCTATTGCCACGAGCTGTGGACTTTAGAGACCGGCGCGATCTTTAAATCGCGACACCCTAAAATCCAGCTAGCTTACGACTCTCACGAATTGGAAACCCATCGCAACAACAACTGGTCAAATGCATCGAATCTGCGAAGAGACGACTATGAGCGCCGCTATATCCGCTCCGCCCACCATGTCGCAACGGTCTGCCAGTCTATCGCGGACCATCTCGCCGAGCTGTATGGCATCAACACCCCACATGTTGTGCCAAACGCCCCATTGGCACCAACGCTCAGAGTCGTTGAACCAGCGATGCGCCTAAAGGCGCTTCTAGATTTACAATCCGAACCCCTGCTGGTCTACACCGGCAAGCTCACCATAGGACGCGGCATGCATCAGGTTGTTGCGGCATTGCCGGAGCTTGCGAATGTGCACATCGCTATGGTGGGGCCACGTATCGATCAAATAACTCGAGCCGTTTCCGAGTTGGCCATTAGCGCTGGCGTAAGTGATCGCGTTCATTTTGTAGACGCAGTGCTGCCGCAAGATTTGGTTTCCTTTATTTCTGATGCAGACCTCGCAGTTGTGCCCATCGAGAACGTTTGCTTGAGCTACTACTATTCTCTGCCGAATAAGCTCTTTGAAGCCGCCATGGCTGGCTTGCCCATCTTGGCCTCAGATTTTCCTGAGTTGCGGCGATTCGTGCAGGACTACGATGCCGGCCGTACCGTAGACTTCACCAACGTCAACGCTGTATCGAGCGCGATCAAAGCGCTACTAGAGGGCGCTACAGCGAAGCGAGCGTCAGAATCTGCAGCGCCACTTCAACAAAAGCTCTCCTTCGAGCAGAGGCTCAATGCTTTTGTCGCAGGCATTTTCCCCCAATCGCAGCAAGACCCATGACGACTGGCGAAGTTACCCCTAACCGAAGGGCAGATATGCGAGTGTTTCACGGCATATCCGGTGCTGCTGGCCAGCCAGGGTCGATCGTCGCCGCGTTGCGCGACCTTGGCATCGATGCGGTGAGCTACATCTCCGGCAAAAACCAGTTCGGCTACGCATTTGATCGGCAGATATCGACAGAATCAGATTTGCACTCGGCCCTGTTCCAGCTGCTTCAGTCGGACCTCCAGGGCTTTGATGTTTTCCACTTCTACTTTCGCCCGCTGTTTTTCGATCACCGACAGGCACACTACCCGATGGGCCTGGATCTACTACTGCTGCGCTTGCTCAACAAGAAGCTGATCATGAATTTTAGAGGGTCAGAAGTTCGGCTGCATAGCCAGTTCAAATCTCGCTCTCCCTTCAATTACGTCGATGAGAACCCTGATGAGCTGGTCGAGAAGTTTCCGGAGGCTTCGCAGCGCAAGCTGATAAGCCTTACCTCATCTCTGTGCCACCACGTCATCGTTCCTGACCCCGAGCTTCAAAGCTATGTACCCAATGCAACAGTCGTCCCACGCAGCATCGACTTGAGACAATGGGCACCGTCACCCATGGCAGCAAAGGACAGGCCCCTTGTGGTTCATGCTCCGAGTCGACGCGCCGTCAAGGGCACGGATTCGATCCTCGCCGCAGTAGAGCAGTTGCAGCAAGAGGGGCTGAACTTCGACTTCAAATTGGTCGAAGGCCTGACCAACGCCCAGGCGCGCGAGCTGTACCGAGACTCTGACATCATCATCGACCAGCTCAGAATTGGCTGGTACGGCGTGCTGGCGGTGGAGGGAATGGCGCTGCAAAAAGCTGTGATCAGCTACGTTCGCGACGATCTCGCCCATCACCTGGGAGATCAGCCACCAATCGCCATTGCCAACCCGGAATCGATCAAGCCAGTGCTAATGCGACTCATCAACAGTCAGGATGAACGCTCCAGGCTTGCCGAGCGCGGACGACGCTACTGCGAAGCCACCCACGACGCGAAGATTGTTGCAGAGCAGCTCATCGAGATCTACGCAAGTCCGGGTAACGCTGTGCGCCCGGGGGAGGCGATTCAATTTTTCGACGTGCAACATACCCAGCACCTCGAGTTGCAGGCTCAGCAGGCCGCTGCATCCAGGGAGCTTAGCCGGGAACTGGCGATCGCCGAGCGCAAGCTAGAATTGACTCAAGCGCATCTCGACAGCGTTCTTACTCGGCTCGCACCACTGATCAAGCTCCGCAACCTGTCACGCAAGCTTATCGGTCGCTAGTTCGAAAGGAAGGTTACGAGCCGATTGGCTGCATCCCAGTCTCCGAAACCTCATAGCTGAGCTCTCCGAGTTCGCATCTGAATACACCCACAAAGCCTTGCTCTACCTTGGAGCCCGCTGCGGTCATCCAACCAATCTGTTTGGCTGGGACGCCTGCGACCAGTGCGTAGTCTGGTACATCTTGGGTGACCACAGCGCCCGCAGCGACGAAAGCATGTTTGCCAACGGTATTGCCACAAACGATCACGCAGTTGGCGCCTAGGGAAGCGCCTCGTTTGACTAGCGTCTTAAGGTAACCTGCCGCCCCAACGCTACGCTCAGCTCTAGGCATCAGCACGTTGGTGAAAGTCATCGACGGCCCACAGAAGACGTCATCTTCAATCTCCACGCCTTCAAATACTGAAACGTTGTTCTGAATCTTAACGCCACTACCAATCCTCACATCGGGGCCGATGTTTACGCTTTGCCCAATCGAACAGTTTGCACCCACGCTCGCCCGCGGCTGAATATGGCAGAAGTGCCAAATCTTGCTGCCTGTGCCAACGCTAGCCTCGGCATCTACGTAACTGGATTCGTGAATGAAGGCATCCGCATGGACATTGGCCGTTGGGTGCACTTTCGCGTCTGGCGACGGTTGCGGAACTGCAGGCATAACACGATCTTGCGGCCGAGAATCTGTCACGAGACCCGACGAAGCCTGCTCTAGAATCTCTAGGACTTCGATGGCGCTGCTGGCGTTTGCTAGTTCAAAACCGTCCCCTAGATGATCAGCGAAATAGCTAAGCTCCTCTGCTAACGGAGATGACTGATCGTAGCCAATCTCCTCCGTCGGCCCGTCACGCTTCACCAGCTCGCCATTGATTGAATCGATGCCCTTTTCGTAGAATCGTAGCGGTTTAAGCTCCGAAGAGTCTTCGAACGACAACATGCCCTTGCTACCGATCACCACTATGCGGTGTTCCTTGAATGGATGCAGCCAGCTGACGAAGTTATGGCACATCACGTTGTTTGGGTAGCGCAACGTTGTGAGCGTGCTGTCATGGATACCCGGCTGCAGGTAAGCACCACCTCGGGAGAGCACCTCCAGCGGACGAACCCCTAACAAATACTGAAAGATCGATATGTCATGAGGTGCAAAACTCCAAAGTATGTTCTCTTCAGAGCGTACCGTACCTAAGTTCGCCCGGTTACTGTAAAGGTACTGGAGCCTGCCGAGCTTACCCGACTCGACTAGCGATTTGATCTTTCGCACCGCTGGGTGAAAAAGCATCAAATGCCCCACCATCAGGTGTTGCCCGTTGGCATTGGCAATTTCTACCAGGGCACGGGCATCTGCGGAAGTTAGCGCTAACGGCTTTTCCACCAACGCTGGGTTTCCGGCTTCGAGTATTTTGCTGGCTATCGAATAGTGCGTTTCAGCAGGGGTCGCAACAACATAGCCGTCGTAGCCGTGGTCCAGCGCGCCTTCAACGTTATCGTAAGCTTTGATATCTGGGTAACGTTCCAGCAGATCCAGCTGCCGTTGCGGGTCTGCTTCAACGATAGCGGCTAGGAAACCCAGCTCGCTAAGCGTTCGAATGTGGTTGCTCCCCCAGCGGCCACCACCAACTACGACGATTCTAGGCATAAAACTCTCGAATTTTCTCAACGACATAAGCCTGCGCAGAAACGTCGAGCTCAGGATAAATCGGTAGTGCAAGGCTGTTGTCTGCAGCCGACTCGGCAACGGGAAAGTCCCCTCGTCGATGGCCCAGCTCCTTGAAGCACTCCTGTAAATGAAACGGCACCGGATAGTAGATCTCGGTGCCGATCTGGTTGGCTTGCAGGTGCGCGCGCAGTTCGTCGCGCTCGCTAACGTGCACAACGTACTGATTGTAGATGTGAAACGCTCTAGATTGTGCGACTTTGGGCGTTACCACCGCCACTAACTCGCCTAGCTGCTCATCGTAATAGGCGGCGTTCTTCTGCCTAGCAGCGTGCCAATCCTGAAGATGGGGAAACTTGGCACACAGAACCGCAGCTTGGATCGTATCCAAGCGAAAGTTGCCGCCGATCAGCTGATGATAGTACTTGGGGGACGCCCCGTGATTACGCAGCTTCCGAATCAACTCGCCGGTTTTCTCGGATTGGGTAACCACCATGCCACCGTCACCCATAGCCCCGAGGTTCTTGCTCGGAAAGAAGGAGAAACAGCCTATGTCGCCCATGGATCCGGCCGACATCTGCTCACCGCCATGCTCATAGCGGGCTCCGATTGCCTGTGCCGCGTCCTCGATGACAGGAACCCCATAAGCGTTCGCCAATTCGAGGATGGGGCTCATATCGGCACATTGCCCATACAGATGCACGACGATTACTGCTTTTACCGAGGGTATCGATTCTCTGTTCGCCAGGAACCATTGTGCAAGCTGCTCAGGACACAGGTTATAGGAATCGGCCTGAACATCGACAAACACTGGCGTCGCACCCAGCCTTGCCACCGCGCCTGCGGTTGCAAAAAAAGAATAAGGGGTTGTCAAGACCAAATCGCCCGTGCCTATGCCCAGTGCCATCAGCGACACCAGCAAAGCGTCTGTGCCAGACGACACCCCAATCGCCTGCTTCACCCCGCAGTAATCAGCGATTTGCGATTCCAGGCTCGACACCTCTGGACCATTGATGAAACGCCCACTTTGGATCACGCTTTCGATCCCTGCACGCACGTCCTCGCCAACGGTCTGCAACTGCGCATCCAGGTCGAGTAAAGGTACATTCATGTAGTAAACCCAAATTCGGTCATTTGCTTCGTACAGGCGCGTAGGCACCAGAACATTTAGGCGCCGCCAGAGTAACCAACGGTGTTACTAGTGCAAAGGGCCCTCTATAATAGCCAGCACTGCCCGATTGAGGAACCTGTAGTTGCGCATTCTCCATGTCTATCGCACCTACTTTCCAGACACTCAAGGCGGGCTCGAAGAGACGATTCGTCAAATCTGCACCAATACTCAGTCTCTCGGAGTTGAGGCTCGCGTTCTGTCTTTAAGCCGCCACCCACTCCCACAAAAAGTAAGTAGACCCGAAGCGGAGGTCATCCGCGCTAATCTGACCATCGAAATCGCTTCCTGCGGCATGTCAGTCGAGTCCATTGGCATGTTTCGTGAACAAGCAACCTGGGCTGACGTCATTCACTACCACTTCCCATGGCCTTTCGGCGATCTGCTGCATTTCTGCACGCCGGGGCATAAGCCTTCACTTGTTACCTATCACTCAGACATTCTGCGACAACGCGTGCTACGAGCGCTGTATCGGCCGCTCATGAAACGCTTCCTGGCATCCGTGGACGCTATTGCCTGCACTTCGCCGAATTATTTTGCAACCAGCGATGTATTGCTGGACTACGAAAAGAAGACTGAGATTATTCCCATTGGCCTGGATGAGCAGACTTACCCCCAGCCGAGCCCGGAACTAAAGCAGGCCGTCCGTGACAAATACGGGGATTCCTACTTCCTCTTCGTCGGCGTTCTGCGCTACTACAAGGGATTGCACATCCTTCTTGATGCACTCGTTGATGCGCCATATCGTGTGATCATCGTTGGCTCGGGGCCCACGGAAGCAGAGCTGAAACAGCAAGCCAAACAGCTGAATCTCACCAACGTCGTGTTCGCCGGCCATGTAACAGACGCCGAGAAGGTAGCACTGTTCGAGCAGTGCCGTGCAGTGGTCTTCCCTTCGTACCTTCGCACAGAAGCGTTCGGCGTTACCCTGCTAGAAGGCGCGATGTTTGGGCGGCCGCTTATTTCAACTGAAGTGGGTTCGGGAACCAGCCATGTCAACAGCCACGAAACCACCGGCCTCGTGGTTACTCCGGGCTCGAGCCAAGAGCTTCGGTCCGCGTTGGACAAACTGTACTTTGACCGCGACTTGGCGGAATCCATGGGCAAAGCCGCACGCAACCGATTCCAGAAACACTTCACCGGACAGCTCATGGGGGAGAGATACGTCAAGGTATACAAAAGACTCACCCATCGCAAAAAGGTCGGCATAGGCTCTGATACCGTTTCGGTAGGTGAGTAAGCGAGCCCTGAGAATAGGCGTTGACGCTAGGCCGCTGCAGAATCCCAACACCGGAATCGGCCGCTACACCCAGCAACTGCTGATGCGGCTTACTCAGGCAACTCAACATGAGTGGTTTCTATATTCGACCGCATCTGAGTCGCTCTTTGACGGTAGTCCGGGCTCGGTTTCGGAGCGCCGTGTGGCAACCACCAGTGCCGCGGTGAGTACAGTAGTTTCTCAGCTGCTGTTCGCCCGCTGGGCAAGGCTCGATCGACTGGATGTATTTTGGTCCCCGCGCCACCATTTGCCGCTATTCTCGAAGGCTGCCTCGGTCGTTACCATTCACGATCTTGTATGGTTTAAGCATCCCGAGACAATGACCTTCGCCCGGCGGCTCACAGAACGAGCGTTAATGCCGCGCTCGATCCGCCGAGCAACGAAAATCATTGCCGTGTCTGAGTCGACTCTCGAAGATATCGTCAGCGTGGCTCCAAGCGCTGCGGCCAAGGTGTCTGTCATTCATGAAGCCAGCGTCTTCGATCGATCGTTTGGAAATCGAGCCCTGGGTGAAAATGTTCGCGGGCAGGAGTACATGCTTAATGTTGGCACCCTTGAGCCTCGAAAGAACTTGGAGCGCTCGCTGCGCGCGTACCGGATGGCCGCCCAAACGGATCCCTCAGTGCCCCACCTGGTTATGGTTGGTGCCCCCGGCTGGGGGATTGAACCCATGCCCGCTATGTTGGCATCTCTTGGCCTATCCGACCGCGTAACCTACTATCCGAACTGCAGCGACGAAGAACTCGCAGCCTTGTATCGCGACTGCCGATTTCTTCTGCACGCAGCATTGCACGAAGGCTTTGCGCTGCCGTTGCTGGAAGCCATGTCTTTTGGGAAGCCGGTAGTTACCGGAAACACATCCGCAATGCCGGAAATCGCCGGTAACGCAGGGCTCTGTGTGGACGCAACGGCTGTCGAAGACATCGCGAAAGCCATTTGCAAGATATCGAGTGACGAACGATTGTACGAGCGTTTATGCGCAGCAGCTGCGCTGCGGGCTACAGACTTTTCTTGGGATAAAGCCGCTCGCCAGACAATCAGTGTCTTAGAGTCGGCTCGCTCCAACGCAGCCCCAAGCTGAGCCCCACTGGCAACCAGAATAAGAACCAAGTTTCCCCTACTTTATCGACCAACTCGTGGCCATCAAGCAGGTATGACAACAGCGCTAAAGCCAATATTCCCAGCGCTAACTTTGCATCGTTTCTATGATATTGCCGCAACAGCACCCGCAGACAGCCGACAACCACAACCCAAAAAAGTACGAATGCGAACAGGCCACCTTGGAACAGCAACGCCAAGTACATGTTATGTGGGTGCTCAAACAGCAAATTATTGACCTGAACGTCATCGTTGGTCGTAATGCCAAGTCCGAATATCAACCCAAGACCGTCCAAACGCTCGAGCGTGGCTTGCCAGATGAAAATTCTAAAACTGTCACCACGAGGCAGCACGATATCTTTTGTCTCTTCATTCACCCACAGCCCTGCCAGCACCACTGCAATAATGAGACCGATCACTAGAATTCCGAGCGCAAATTGTCGCGGATCACGCGCCCGATGTGAGAACAGGTAGATGCTTGCCCCCGCTATTACGCTTACCCAGGCATTTCGAGAGTCGGAAAGAAACACTGCGCAGACAACCAGCAACGCAGAAACTAAGGCGAACAAGCGCCACCAGGGCGACTTCTCCGTAAGTAGAATCTCTATGTTAAAGATCAACACAACGCCGTAAATCAACGCAGCAACAACATGAGTATCAAGCTGGCCAAAACCATTGAGGCGACCGTCAACCGGTTGCTCGATAAAGAACCGAGCCAGCGCAGCCAGGACGATTACACCGCCAACAACTGCCATCGCCCGGCC
>JBPCXR010000334.1:0-2766 GCA_051027215.1 Pseudomonadales bacterium
CACATAGCTTAGCGTTTCTGGTTGGGCTGCAAAGTGCTCGCTCCAGTTCCAATCATCCAGCAGGTCCTGGGAAAAGGAATACTGATAGCTGTAACTCTCGGAGTCGAAGCGCGCGCCGGGGTAGCGATTCCAGTACCATGTGCCGCCCACATCACTTCCTGTTTCGTAGACCCGTACACTCAATCCCAGCCCGCGCAGCTTGTGCAACTGGTACAGGCCAGATATGCCAGCGCCGATAATGATGGCATCGAATTTATCGGTCACGTTCTCTCCTTCTTAGCGTAACGATGCCCCCAACAGCTCGCGTGCGATCACATGGCGCTGCACTTCGCTGGGACCTTCGCCAATACGACGAATGCGCATCTCTCGAAACCAGCGCTCGAATGGTAGATCTTTCGCGACGCCTAGGCCGCCAAACATCTGCATGCAACGATCCACCACGCGACCGCCAGCTTCGGTGGCGACGAGTTTAGCCATGGCAGCTTCTTTGCGAAAATTTTCGCCCTTGGCTGCCTTATTTGCTGCTTCGAGGGTAATCCAGGTCGACTGCTTGATGTCGATGTCATTGTCGACCAGCATCCATTGAATCGCCTGACGCGAAGATAACGGGGCACCGAAGGTTTCCCTTTGCGGTACGTACTCCAACGCCATCTCCTGAGCCTTGATCGCAACGCCGATGCAGCTTGCCGCGTAGGGAATGCGTTGTCGGGTTAATCGGTCGTTGGCAATAGCAAAGCCGCGATTCACCTTGCCGAGAATGTTCGAATTGGGAATGCGCATATCTTCGAACTGCAGTTCGGTGGCGTAGTGAGCTGAGCGCAAAGTATGGACTACCCGTCGTACATGAAATCCAGGGTTGTCTGTGTCGACAATGAAACAGGTGACGCCATTACGGCCCTTGTCTTTGTCTGTGCGAGCAAACACCAGACCAAAATCGGCTTTATCGGCACCACTAATCCACAGTTTTCCGCCGTTTATGATCCAATCATCGCCATCCCGTACCGCCTTGGTTTGAATAGCCCGCGCTGGATCTGATCCGCCTGATGGTTCGGACAGCCCGAAGAAGCCGCGCTTTTCGCCGCGTAAAGTGGGGAAAAGATACTTCTCTTTCTGCTCGTCAGTTGCTTCGAATAACTGGGCGAGCCCGGCGCCACCGAAGGTGCCATAGCAGGGCGCGTACAACCCAGCTCGATGCTGAGACATTTCTATCGCAATCAGGGTGTGGGTGACCAGGTCGATATCAGGGCCACCGTACTCAGGCGGAATGCCGAGCCCGTACAAACCCATTGCCTGGGTTTTCTCCACCAATCGCGCGCGATCCTCAGCTGCGAGTTCGTCAGCATCTGGATCGAGATCAAGCTCCAACGGCAGCACTTCCTCGCGCACAAAGCGGCGGACCATGCCGACGATCAGGTCTTGTTCTTCGGTCTGGTCTAGATTCATGCGGGGCTTAACCTTCCAAGTTTGATTGGTTCGTTAAACCGAGGCAGGGCACCATGATCTGCCTGGTGCGCCATTAGCAATTCCCGGTAGCGCGTATGATAGGCAGTGGTGACTTCAAACCGCGCGAACGCAGTGCCTTTGTGTCGTTCCAGTGCTGCAGCGACTTCACCTTTTAGGCCAAAGTGGCTCTTGCCGCCGGCGTAGCCGATGAACACTACTTCCTGCTCTGCATTCGCCAACTGAAACACCCCTAGGTTGCCCTTGAGGCGCTCGAGAACCTCTTCAGCGGGCACCCACGGTTTCGCCAACCTCACCGTCATACTCAGCTCTCCGGCGCTATGCAAGGGGTCTTACAATAGCCTTAGTTTCCTGAGAATATCCAGACCGTTCCTTACGGTATACCTTGTTTCGTCGAACCGGGAGAGACATGAACGAATTTCACCAAGACACACCCGCCGGCCCGTTGCGTGGGCACTACGCACCGAACTTCGAGCCCATGGCAGAGGCCTTTGCGCGGAACTTCGAAGAACACGGTGAAGTAGGCGCATCGGTTTGCGTCACCCTTCATGGTGAGACAGTGATTGACCTGTGGGGCGGTACGAAGGATGTGAAAGAACAAACCCAGTGGCTGGAAGACACCATGTGCGTGGTTTTTTCCAGCACCAAAGGCGCGGTCGCACTGGCGGCCCACACCTTGGTAGCCAGCGGAGAGCTCAAGATCGACGCGCTGGTTAAACGCTACTGGCCGCAGTTCGCGGCTAACGGCAAAGAAAAAGCTACGGTGCGCATGATGTTGGACCATTCCGTCGGCGTGCCGGCCATGCGAGAGAAGCTCAAGGACAAAGGCTGTTGCGATTGGGAATACATGGTAGAGCGCTTAGAGCAAGAGGAGCCGTTCTGGAAGCCGGGTACCCGCAACGGATACCACATGGCGAATTTCGGTTGGACTGTAGGAGAGCTGGTACGACGAACTTCCGGGCAATCCCTAGGCGAATATTTTCGCGAAGCGATCGCTGAACCCACCGATGCGGAATGTTGGATTGGTCTGCCAGAGGGCGAGGAGCCGAAAGTTGCACCCATGATCCCGTTTAAGCCGGTACGTGGCGCTCCCCTCGGTGCCTTTACTAAAGCGCTGATGAGCGACGCTGGATCCATTCCGTCCCTGGCGCTCTTTAATCAAGGAGGATTCAGCCCCAATAGTCGCAGCTGTCGAGCGGCTGAAATCGGCGGGGCAGGGGCTGTCGCCAACGGTAGGGGCTTGGCGAGAATTTATGCGCCCTTCGCTTGCGGCGGAGAGCTAAACGGCCGACGCTTTGTCGATGC
>JBPCXR010000335.1:0-11975 GCA_051027215.1 Pseudomonadales bacterium
TGGGACGAGCTCTACGACACGCCCGGATTCGCGATCTTGGCCGGTAATTTTCCGGAAATCTTCTTGGACGAAGCGGCTAACCGGGAGATTTCTGACTATATTGCCGAGCGCATTCGGCAACGGGTGAGTGATCCTAAGATTGCAGACAAACTTATTCCAAAGGATCATGGCTTTGCCCTGCAACGGCTGCCCTTGGAAACTCGGTATTTTGAGGCCTATAACCGCGACAACGTAAAGCTGGTGGATCTGTCTGAATCTCCCATCGAGCGGATTACTGCGAAAGGCATACAAACCAGCGCGGCACACTACGATCTCGATCTGATCGTCTACGCCACGGGTTTCGATGCCATCACTGGCGGCTTTGATCGAATGCAGATTCGCGGTGTGGGTGGCAAGACGCTAGGTGATAAGTGGCGAGAGGGTCCGAGTACCTACCTCGGCTTGCTGACACACGGTTTTCCGAACCTCATCATGGTGGCCGGTCCACAGAGCGTCTCCGGATCGACAAACTTCCCCCGTGCCATCGAAAATGCCGTGGACTGGACGACTGAATTGCTGATCCACGCGATTCGCAACGGCCATAGCCGGTTTGATGCACAAGCCGAAGCTGAACAGGAATGGGGTGAGGAGGTGGTCCGTGCCCACGAAAAATCCCTCGCCCGTCGCAGCCAGGGTTGGTTCACGGGTTACAACTCCAATGTCATTGGGCATGAGGCGGGAACGGTTCGCTACCAAGCCTACTTTGGGGGAGGACCGAAGTACGTGTCGATCATTAAGCAAGCAGCCGCTGACGGTTACCCCCGTATCAACATGAGTTAACGGGCGACCGGAACAACTTTTTTTTCACCTTTTTAAGGACTTACCATGCCCGCCTGCAAAATAGTTGCCATCGCGTTAGTTGCGTTCGGTTTACTCAGCGCCTGTAGTGAAGCCGAGAAGCTAGGTACGACCACGAATTCCGGGGTATCTGCCGATCCGATCGCCGATGCGAATGTCGGTTCAGGTGTCGACAGGACGCATAGCCATGCTTTCACACCAGCTCAAGATGCTTTTGTGGCGTCCTATCTGGCGAGTAGTGCAGGTGAAGAAAGCATGGATCTGGAGCGAGTCATCACCGAACCCAGTGCCCTGAGTCACGAGGAGATGAGTACCATCTTTGCCCATCCGCAACTGGGTATGCGCGGTTTGGAGGTCATGGTGGATCTCATGAAGCCAGAAGGCTCCATGTACTTCGACGCGATCTTTGGAGCCAACTATGGGCAGCACGCTATTCGCAATTGGTTAATCCCCACCATGCAGGAAAATGCCTTCCTGGAATTTCGGCCCACTGGACCGGGACTATTCATGGACGATGGTGAAGGCGGTACCTCAGCAGATGAATGGGTTATGGTCGCTAAGATCGAGGGCAAAGAGATTCCCCTGGGTAACGGCATATCTGTTCGACGGTTTCGCGATGGTTGGATCGTTGATGCCATAGATGTGTACGATACCGCGCCCTCGCGTATGCCACCGCCCGCAGATGCAGCGGCAACGATGGGTGACATGCCGCCACCACCACCGTTGCCTCCCTACCCAGTCATGCAGTTCAGTGCGATTGAACAGCGCGTCCAGCCATTGTCAGAAGCTGCGAGTCAATGGCTGACGGCCCGCCAAGCAGTTCACGCAGCTGGCACAGAGCACGCCAATGCCACACCGTCGACGCTGAGCAATGAAGAGCTGCACGATTTACACAATCACCCGAGAGTTGGCATGGATCCACAACTCGTTGCGGACATGATGCATCCTACGGATTCTGTCTACATTGATCCGCTGTTTGGCCGCTTTGAAGGGCAAGCAAAAATTCGAGACTGGTACACCGACATCATGGGTAAAGTGGGCGACATCAAGTTCGAAGCACTAGCGCCCATAGCCTGGGATGGGAGCACATCGCTACAGATGTGGCGCCAGTACGCAGAACCCGAGGGCGCGGAACGAGTCAACATGGCCTGGGGTTTTTCGGTGCGCAAGTTCAAAGACGGCTGGATTACTTACGCTGCGGACTATTTTGATACTGCCGCTATGGCCGATCCTGCTGTACAGGCGGTTAGTACGGCGATCGGCTCGCGCATCACACCCGAAGACATAATGCGCTATCGCACGCCGAATGCCTCGAGCGAAGGCTGAGATTACGAGCAACAACAGCAGCAGGGAAAACGACTTCTGCGAGGAGAAACAGCTAACATGATTCAATCTGACATTCTTGAGCGCCGCGATGCGCTTACGAAGACGCCGATACTACAGCGTATTGAGGCGATGAAGGAGTCGCTGGCTGCGGCGGGTGACGAAGCACAGCAGCTGCGCCACCTGCCAGCCTGGGCATCTAAAGAGATGGGGGACCAGGGGCTCTATCGCTTTGCGTTGCCGCTCGAGCTCGGTGGCGAGAACCTTACGGCGCGCGAGCAGATCGAAGTCATCGAGGCCACTTCTGCGATCGATGGCTCTATTGGCTGGTGTACCCAGATCTCTTCCGAGATCAACGCGCTGGTCATCCGTCGCATGGAACCAGCGCTCGCCCACAAAATCTTCAATGACTGGGATGCTCTCGTCTGCTCGGGGCATGGTCCGGCGAACGGACCCAACCCTGGACGCGGAGCGCAACGGGATGGAGACGGTTGGCGCTTGAACTACCAGGGTTCATTTGCCAGTGGTTGCCACAACGCCAATTGGAACTATCTCATGGGGCCAATGACCATCGATGAGACTACTGGCAAGCCAGCAGATGCTTCCTTTATGGTGCCGCGTGGCGAGTTCGAGATCATTGATACCTGGGATGCAGCCGGCATGCGCGGCTCCGGTAGCCACGACGTGCTTATGGCCGATTGCTACGTGCCTCCTGAGCACCTCCTGCCGTTTCGGTCATTAGCGCCAAGCGAAACTTGGGACAATCCGACTTACCGAAACCCAACCCACGCGGTATACAACAAGGCAGCAGTGGCACTCGGCGTCTGTCGCGGAGCCATCGACTCATTCATTGAGCTGGCTGAAGGGAAGACGCCATGGGGCTTAGGTTCTTTGCTTAAAGATCAGCCGCAGGTGCAGTATCGGATTGGTGAAGCGCAGGCGACATTGCTGGCCGCGCGCAGCTTCGTTATGGAAACTCAGGATCGACTGGAGGCGCACCTTGGGCCGCTACCGGAGCATGGCGGGCGTTTAGCACCGGAGTGGGAATATTTCTGGCCCGCGCTGTTGGCCTGTGCCCACGCCGCGCAGTCAACCCGAAAGGTGGTCGGCATGATCAACAACACGTCTGGCACCACCGGGAGTCGCATGGATAGCCCGCTAGAACGCCAGTTGCGGGACGCTCAGCAGGCCGCAAACCATGCATTGATTTCCTATCGGCACTACGAGGAGCTGGGTAAGACCTTCGTTGGTTACGAACCACCGGCGGGGTACATGGAACTTTCACGGGCATAGCGTAAGCTAAGCCGCTCGATAGCACGCCGAGCATGGGCGTGGTTACAGTAAAGGATACCGGTAGAGTCTATGAGCAAATACAAACTAGATGTGAATGGCGAGCGTGTAGAGGTGGATGTCGCTCCACAAATGCCGCTGTTGTGGGTGCTGCGCGATAAACTCAAGCTAACCGGAACCAAATATGGCTGCGGCATCGCCCGGTGCGGGGCGTGCACGGTGCATATTAATGGCGTGGCGACACGCTCTTGCGTGCTACCCGTCTCTGCAGTTTCAGGTGCCGTTACTACCATCGAAGGTCTGGCCGATGGTGATGACCTGCATCCGCTGCAAGCAGCGTGGATCGAGCACGACGTGCCTCAATGCGGCTACTGTCAGTCGGGCCAGATCATGAGCGCGGCTGCGTTGTTGTCGAACAACAGCAAACCCTCCGATGGCGACATCGACTCTGCGCTCGCTGGCAACTACTGCCGTTGTGGTACCTATGTCAGAATCCGCAGCGCGGTGCATTCCGCGGCGTCCTTTTACAATGCCGATAAGACGGCTGATAAGGGCAATAGCAAAGGAGCACGCGGATGAGTACCCATGGATTGAATCGCCGCAACCTGCTCAAAGTCTCAGCGCTCGCCGGGGGCGGGCTGCTGCTGGAGCTCAGTCTGCCAGCAGCGGCACTTGAGGAAGAAGCCACTACACTTGTGAGCTCAAGCGAGCTGAACTTCTACGTGCAGATCGCTCCGGATGGTCAAATCACCATTTACTCCCAGAACCCGGAGATGGGTCAGGGCATCAAGACCACGTTGCCCATGATCATCGCCGAAGAAATGGGCGCGAACTGGGATGATGTAGTGGTTGTGCAGGCGCCTGTAGATACCGAAAAGTTCGGCATGCAGGGCTCGGGCGGCTCGAGGTCCGTGCCAAGGAACTTCGATGCCATGCGGCGACTCGGGGCCTCAGCGCGAGAGATGCTGATTGGCGCTGGATCATTGTTGATGGAAGTCGAGCGCGAGGAGCTTCGCGCCGAGCAGAGCAAAGTCATTCATCAATCTGGCCAAGCCATGACGTTTGGTCAGCTGGCTTCGGTGGCGGCCCAGCAGCCGGTGCCGGACCCAGAGTATCTGTCGTTCAAAGACCCGCGGGCCTACACCATAATCGGCACTTCGGTAGGCGCGGTCGACAATCTAACCATTGCTTCTGGGCAATCGCAGTTCGGCATCGACGTAGACGTGCCCGGCATGCTGTACGCCAGCTACACCCGCTGCCCCCGATCGGGCGGCAAGGCGATTAGCTTCAACGCTTCTGAGATCAAACGGCTGCCCGGAGTTACCGACGCTTTTATTTTGGAGCCGGACGCTCGGGCCGGTAAAGCCTCGATGGCATTCTTGACCGGTCTTGCTGCCCTACGTGGTGGCGTGGCGATTGTTGGTGAAGACACCTGGTCTGTGTTCAATGCGAAAAACCAACTCAAGGTTGAGTGGGACGAAAGTGAGGCCTCGGAAGACACCTGGACCGATATGGTCAAGCAAGCCAAGCAGATCGCTGCAAAGGGTGGTGGGGAAGTGCGCTTGGATGATGCCGGAGTCGATGCGGCATTCGTTAAAGACGGCAATCGCACGCTCGAGGCCTTCTACCAGTTTCCCTATGTTGCGCACATATGCATGGAACCCATGAACTGCACAGCCGATTTTCGAAAAGGCCGCAACGGGGAACCCGATAAGCTGGAAATCTGGTTTGGCAGCCAATTCCCGGCACAGGTAAAAGACATCGCCAAGAACATGCTCGGGATCGAGCCAGAGAACGTTACCGTCAATGGCTTGCGTATGGGCGGTGGCTTCGGGCGGCGGGCAGTGCATGACTTTGCCGCCGAAGCCATGGCCATATCCCACCGCATCGAAAAGCCGGTGAAGTTAACTTGGACCCGCACTGACGACATACACAACGACTTCTTTAGGGTCGGTGGGTTCGAGAATATGAAGGCGGCCGTTGGCTCCGATGGCAAGTTGGCCGCCTGGGACCAGCACTACATCGGCTTTGGCCGGGGTGGCAGACCGGTGATCGGCTCGGGCTTGCGCGGCAACGAATTTTCAATGGTTGCGTTGAACAACGCTCGGGTACGGCAAACCCTGATGGAGGTCAAAACCAACTGCGGCGCTTGGCGAGCGCCGGGCTCCAACACCAATGCCTTCGTGGAGCAAAGCTTCATTCATGAGTTAGCAGTGCTGGCGAAACGTGATCACGTAGAGTTTCTGCTGGAACTCATGGGTGAGCCGCGATGGATCGAAGAGGGCAATATTGGTTCGTTGAACACTGGCCGCGCGATCGACGTCATCAAGTTGGCGGCGGCGAAGGCAGGATGGGGCAAGACGCTGCCTAAGGGCACCGGCTTGGGTCTGGCTTTCTATTTTTGTCACGCAGCCCACATTGCTGAGGTCGCTCAGGTTTCGGTCGATGCGGATCGGAGCTATAAAGTGGAGAACGTCACGGTTGCCGTGGACGTCGGTCCGGTCATTAACATGAGCGGCGCGATTAATCAGGTGCAAGGGTCTATCGTCGATGGCCTGAGCACTATGGCAATGCAACAGATCACGATGAACAACGGTGTGGTACAGCAAGACAATTTCGATCGCTACCCAGTGATGCGGATTGCCTCGACGCCGAACATCGACGTGCACTTCATTCAGAGTGACAACGGGCCGACCGGATTAGGTGAGCCAGCATTACCACCGTTGGCGCCGGCGGTGACCAACGCGATCTTTGCGGCTACCGGTGAACGCATTCGCTCGATGCCGCTGAGTGAGCAGGGCTTTACCCTGGTCTGAAGCCGTGAGCTGCCTAAATTAGGGCGAATTGACTAAATGACCAGTTTAGTTAAACTGGTCAGTATGAATCTAGCCGAGCTTGCCTATTCTCTGGCCCGAATCGATGAGTTTCTGTGGCCCATCGAAGAACAATCCCAGCGCCGTAAGCGAGAGCGGATCCTATCGGCAGCCACGGACCTCTTTGTGCGCCTGGGTTATCGCAAAACCAGTCTGGAAGCCGTTGCCCAGGACGCCGGTGTAGCCAAGGGAACCATCTACCTGTACTACCCGAACAAGGCGGCGTTGGTTACCCATGCCATCGCACTGGAGAAACGAACGCATCTTGCTGGCGCTGCACCAGTGTTCGAAGCGGACGCCTCTGCAGGCGAACAGTTGCGCGACTTCATCGCTCTGGGTTTCGTCATGGTAGACAAGATGCCCCTCACCACCAGCCTGATTCAAGGCGAGCACGAAATCGAATATGCCCTGCGGGAGATGGACGAGCAGCTGCTGACTCAAATTGGCGAGCAACAGACCCAATGGTTGTCTGCGCTGCTGGACGCGGCAACCGAGCACAAGTTGACGGCGCCACAGCTGGCAATGCGCAGCCAGGTACTCCGCGATCTGATGTTCGCGGTATCGGTTTCCCAGCGGCATGAAGTTAAGCGAGGCAACTCAGGGCCGAGGTTTGCAGCGGACTACGCTTTTGCGATGGCCGACATCCTGGTGAACGGCGTCCTGAATGAAACGCAAATTGAGGTTGGTACCTCATTGCCAAATGCACTCGCCCATTAGACGTTCCGTACCTTTCTTAGCAAGAACAGGATCGACAAATGATCGACTTAGAGCGACCCGTTAATCTCAATTCCCCTGAGTTCGTGAATAACAAGTGGCAGTGGCTGGAGCGCATTCGGGAAGAAAAGCCCGTGCACAAAGCCAAAATCAGCGTGCTCACCCTGTATACCGTGGCGCGCTACGAGGATTGTACAAACATTCTGAAAGACCCACGGGTAGTTCGTAATCGGGCCACCGCAATCGGACGCGGTGGCCGCTTTCCGTTTCCATTACCGAAGTCGGTGAAGGCGATCTCGGAGAGCATGATCACCGAGGACGATCCCAACCATCGTCGGCTTCGCGAGTTGGTGCGTCGCGCGTTCCGACCCCAGGAAATTCAACGCATCGAGCACCGAATCGAGCAGTATTCCCATGAGCTGTTGGATACTCTGCCGGAGCACTTCGATCTTCAGTCTCAGTATGCGCTGCCCATTCCGGTTCGGATGATCAGCGACATGATGGGTGTGACCGGTGAAGAGATGGTGCAATTTCAGCAGCTGTTCGGCGTATTGACCGAGGGCTTTAGCGGTTTGCGAATGCTGCGTACATTCGTTTTTGATATGCCAGAAAGCGTAAAGTTTGTGCGCGAGCTGGTGCGCAAAAAGCGTGAAAACCCCGCGGAAGATATACTGACAGGCCTTATCCAGGCAGAAGCCGATGGCGATTGTTTGAGCGAAGACGAGATCGTTGCGATGGTGTTCCTGCTGGTCATCGCAGGGTTCGAAACCACGGTGCATCTCATAACCAACGGTGTTGCGACCTTGTTGGAACATCCGGATCAGCTCGAGCGGTTGCGTGCAGACCCAAAGTTAATCGACTCCGCCGTAGAGGAAATATTACGCCACCGTGGCCCCGTGCAAGGGACCAAACCTCAGTACGCGTGCGAAGACATCACTTTGCATGGTGTCACAATCCCGAAAGGTAAACCCATTATGCCGCTGCTTGGCGCGGCGAATCATGATCCACGGGTGTTTGCTGATCCGCTTAAGTTCGATATTGCTCGCAGCCCCAACCATCATCTGGGTTTTGGTCACGGCGTGCACTTTTGCATGGGAGCCCATCTCGCCCGGGCGGAGGCTCGAATCGCCTTACGCAATCTGATTGAACGCTTTCCTGACCTGCAGCTTGCCGTGAAGGCCTCTGAGCTTGAGTTTCAGCGCATGCCCGGCTGGCATCGATACACGCAGCTACCCGTTGCCGTGCGGCGCGCACGGGCAGCCGCTTAGCGCAATGCTTGAAGCCGATGGCTGAGCTGATTCAGGCAATGACTCCAGGCAGCACCTGTCCGCGCCGGGCTTCGGTGTAACCGTTCGTTTGATCGTACGCCACGGCACCACCGACGACTACGGTATCTATGCCAATCGCACTGCGCACGTAGCGACTGCCTTCGCCAGGAACGTCTTGAATGTAGCGCTCCGGGCCCCGATCCAACGTGTCAGGGTCGAAAATCGCAATGTCGGCAATGTAGCCGGGTTGCAATAACCCTCGATCGGGCAGACCCCAAATGTTTGCAGTATCGGCGGTGATTTTCTTCACCGCGGCTTCCAGGCTAAGCGCCGCTTCATCCCGAACAAATTTGCTGAACAGATAACCGGTATCACCGTAGGTGGCAAATGACAGAATGTGCGCACCGCCGTCGCTTGCGCCGATGTGCACAAGGGGATCTGCCAGCAGGCCACCGACCTTGGCATTGTCGTTGTGTCCCATGTCGGCGAGCAGAAAGTGAGCTTGCAGGTCTTCTTCGAGCGATAGATCGATCATGGTTTCGACTAGGCCGGTGTTTCGCTGCGCGGCGATTTCGGGCAGGGTCATGCCAACCAGTGACTGGTTGCCGTCCGTCTGCACCTGACGCAGAACGATTCGTTGCCAGACGTCGGCCATGCCAGCAGCATCTTGTACCAACGCCTTGCGCCGTTCGGCATCGGAGAACGCGGCGACGATATCGTCGTGGCTACCGAAGCGCATGATCGCGTACCAGCTGGGCAAGCGAATAAACAGCAGGCTCGGCACCTCAAAGCAAAAGCTGATGTCGATCGGTCGGGTCTGCACTTGGGGCCAAACGCGTGCGCCGTTGGCGATTTGCTGTCGCACGCGCGCCATGACCTTGTCCACCGCATCGACATCGTCAGCGTTTACAAATAGCGGTGACAGGGTGGTAGGAATGCCGTGCTTGAGCGATAGGTGCGCTAGCTCGTCGACTCGCGCAATGGTTACGTCGGCATCGTAGAACTCATGCACGATTTGTAGCATGCGGCCGTATTCGCCTAACACCTCGGCCAGCGCGTCCAACTCGGCAGCATCCGCATAGCGACTGGGAACGGGCTGTAGGGTTTCATCCATATCGACAAAGCTGGTAGAGAGCCCGATGGCGCCTGCTTGCAAGCACTCTCGGAGCAAGTCTTTGATTCGATCTAGCTCATCTGGCGTTGCGCTGCGTTGCATTGCCGCATCGCCCATCACCCATAAGCGCAGCACGCTATGACCCACCAGTGGCGCGACGTTAATCGTTAGATCGCGTTTGATGCGGGCGATGAACTCAGGAAACGTCTCCCAATCCCAGGTCACCCCTTCTTCAAAAGCCTTCAGCGGCATCTCTTCAATCTGGTTAAACATGCCAACCAACTTCATGCGGTGCTCAGCTTTCAATGGCGCCAGCGACAGCGAGCAGTTGCCGGGTACGATGGTGGTAACGCCGTGTTCTAGCGCTGGCTTACAAGCGCCATCCCACAATAGCTGTGCATCGAAGTGGGTGTGTGGGTCGATAAAGCCTGGAGAAACGGCTTTACCGTCGGCGTCGATGACCTGTTGTGCGTCGCCCTCGACTTTGCCGATTTTGCTGATGCGGCCGTCGCGAACGCCAATATCTCCCGTGAACGCCGGTAGCCCCGAACCATCGATGATGCGGCCATTCTTGATGATCAGGTCATACATAAGTTATCTCCAAAAAGCGTTACTGATAGCGGTTGTAGCTGCGCGCCAGCGCGTCACGGACTTGTTGCCAACTCTGACCAATCAACTGCTCGAGGCCCTGCGCATCGCAATTGTTGAGCAGCGCTTCGCTGGCGTGGCGATCGAGCGCCACTTCGGCTTGGCCGCCATTGTCGTAGCCAACGGTCACGATCAACTCTGCCGTACCTTCGTGGGCAGCGGCAAGCCTGACATGGGTAATTGCTGCCGCCACAAATTTAAGCAGGCTGAGGTGGCTCAATAAACACCACATCGCTGGGCAGGATGGTATTGCCATTGGCGGCGGCAGGACGCATGAAGACATGAAAGTTCCAGCTCTGCAGCTGGCCGACGGCCTCATCGCTGTCCACCTCGGGCAGTGCCCTCGCGGCCAAGGCAGCCCAGTCTTCTCCCGGCTCCGGTCTCACGAATTTGCGCGCGGGGGCGAGTTCCATGGCGTTACCTCAAGTGCATGAGTCTGACATGGTGATAGCTTACTATACTTTCAAATCTCGGGTTGTGGCGCTGACTCAGCCGGGGCTTCATCCCAGCACGAGATCGGCGAAAGTCCGCAGTTGGTCAATATTGCGGGTAGATACCAACAGCGACGTCACCGGGCTGTCGCGCCATGCTTGTAAGCGATCGCGAATACGCTCGACGGAACCGACCAAAGAGATTTCGTCGGCAAGCTCGGTAGGTACCGCGGCGGCGGCTTCGTCCTTCTTGCCTGCCAAAAACAAATCCTGGATGTTCTCCGCCGCTTCTTCAAAGCCCATACGCTTTACTAGTTCGTTGTGGAAGTTTCTGGATTTGGCACCCATGCCGCCGATGTACAGCGCCAAATTTTGTTTCAGCGGCTCTAATGCGGCCTCCACATCATCGTTGATGATCACGGCAAGGCCTTGCATGATCTCGAAGCCGGGCTTCGCGTGGGTGATTTGATCGGCATAGACTTCCTGACGGTAAGGCGAGTAGTACAGCGGTAGCCAACCGTCGGCGATCTCTGCGGTCATGGCGACGTTCTTTGGTCCTTCTGCGCCGAGAAAGATTGGTAGATCCTTGCGTAGTGGATGCGTAATAGATTTCAGCGGCTTGCCTAGTCCCCAGGATCCTTCGCCGGTGTACGGCAGTGGGTAATGCTCGCCTTCGCTCACAACAGGCGCTTCGCGGGTGAGCACCTGTCGCACAATGTCGACGTACTCTCGGGTGCGCGAGATCGGTTTACCAAACGGCGCGCCGTACCAGCCCTCCACCACCTGTGGGCCAGAAACGCCCATGCCCAAGATGACGCGACCACCCGACAAATGGTCTAACGTCAGTGCAGCCATCGCTGTGGCGGTTGGCGCCCGCGCAGATATCTGGGCAATGCCGGTGCCGAGACGGATTCGCTCGGTGTGTGCACCGATCCAGGCGAGGGGAGTGAATACGTCGGAACCCCAGGCTTCGGCGGTAAAAACCGCGTCGTAGCCCAAGCGTTCTGCCTCTTGCGCAATGTCCACCATGCGCGGGTCTGGCCCTGCACCCCAATAACCCAACTGCAACCCTAGCTTCAGCTCGCTCATGTTCCCCTCCCGTATGAATTTGTGTGATTATCACGGTGTTACCAACGTCTGCCAACCTTCACAGGCGCCCGTCGCGCCAGGGGACTCGCCATCAAACTCGACATCGTCCAGGTTGCTTATCACGTGACTGACATTCGTCGCGCAGCCAGCGACATGGCGGCCAAATTCGGAGCAGGGCCGTTCTTCATCAACGAGAACATCACCTTGACCTGGGGCGAACATCGCGGCACGCCCACCAACTTTGTGCACTCCTCGGCCTATGGCCAGTGGGGTGAACTCATGGTGGAGTTCTTCCAGCAGGAAAATGATTCCAGCAACTCTCCCTATAGAGACATGTTTAGCGCCGATCAAGAAGGCTTACATCACACGGCCATCATGGTTGAAGACA
>JBPCXR010000336.1:0-34604 GCA_051027215.1 Pseudomonadales bacterium
GCCACGTTCGCCATGATGTTCGGCTCCAAAGCATTTCTGTTAGCGACTATTGGTTTTCCGATCATCTCTTTCATGACCTATGGCATTGGCTTCTGGAGCCCGCCCTATATGTTGCGGCGCTTTGCGGTAGATCTGTCCGAGGCAGGGATGATCCTGGGTGGAGGCGCTGCCTTGGGCGGTTGGTTAGGCATTACTATAGGCGGCGTAGTTTCTGACCGCTGGAAAGCTAGCAATGCCAACGCCCGGCTTTATATCGGCATGATGGTACCGGTGCTCGCGGTGCCCCTGGTGCTGCTGTTCCTCTATGCCCAGTCAGCCTGGATTGCCTACGTGGCGAGCTTCTTCTACAGCATCTTTTCCACACTGTGGATTGGCGCTGCGGCTAGTACGGTGAATGATTTGGTGATGCCGCGAATGCGGGCCTCAGCGTCGGCCTACTATATTTTGATGAACACCTTCATTGGCTTGGCCATGGGCCCGTTTGTGATCGGTCAGCTCAGCGACCGATTTGCACAATCCGGTATGGACGATGCGACTGCACTTGGTACAGCCATGGCCATTTCTCTGGTGGTCTTAGTGGTAGCGCTGGGGGCGTTGCTGTTAGCCACTCGCTTCCTACCCAGCGAGCAGGCTTCTCGGATCGATCGAGCGCGCGCGCTAGGCGAGGTGGTGCAGTAACAAGGGTGCACTGTGCGCCGTTTCAATGCTGAGCGACGGTAGCGCTTCGCATGCTTCGTCATGGGATTGCTCGCGCCAGACAATCGTGCGAACCTGTCTAAGCCTCGGGGGTGGGGCAACGATTTAACAGTTGATCCGCGCTAGCGGACGTCTCTCTAACATGGCTCGATCTTGCAGTAGCAGCGCGTTCTTCTGCAGGGTCGAGAAGTCAATGTGCGGTGGCCGCGTGTGCCCGGTGCTTGTACCTGATGCGTTTGTACCCGAAACGCTTATGCCCGAACAATGGCCATCATCATAGACAAGATCGAGGCAGAGATTGGAACAATCAGGCGAACATCTCATACAGGCTGATCGAGAAACAGTCTGGCAAGCGCTGAATAATCCAGACGTGCTGGCGCGCTCTATCGAGGGTTGCCAAGCCATGCGCAAACTCAACGATGAGCACTTTCAGGCGCGCGTCAAAGCCAAAATTGGTCCGGTCAGTGCGACCTTTGATCTTGATCTTCAGCTTAGCGATGTGCAGCCACCCGCAAGCTATCGAATCGAAGGCAAAGTGAAAGGCGGCCCGGCGGGGTTCGGTAAAGGCACGGCCGAAGTGTCTTTGCAGGAGGAAGCGCAGGCGACCCGTTTGAGCTATGGCGTGCAAGCCAGCGTTGGCGGTAAGTTGGCGCAGGTGGGCTCGCGTCTGCTCGACGGCGCTGCCCGCAAGATGGCCGATGACTTCTTTGCTGCGTTTTCAGAGCTGGTAGGCGGCGGCAGCGATCTCGATAACCTTCCCGTCGGTGAGGCGTTTGCGCCAGACGCGGCCGTTCGCGAATCGTCAGGGCAATGGGTGATCTGGGCGGTCGCTTTTGGCGTTCTGGCCCTGGCGTTGATTCTGGCGCTGTAGTCGTTAAAGGAGAAACTGATGCAAGTAGCACTAACGGTCAATGGCGAATCACACCAGCTAGACGTACCTGATAACACGCTCTTGGTCGATATTCTTCGAGAACGATTGCGGCTTACCGGCACCCACGTCGGCTGCGACACGAGCCAATGCGGTGCCTGCACTGTGCATCTGAACGGCCATGCGGTGAAATCCTGCACCATCATCGCTGGGCAAGCAGACGGTGGTGAGGTGCTCACCATCGAGGGCCTGGGCAGCGTCGACAAATTGCATCCGATGCAGGAAGCCTTTCGAAATTGTCATGCGTTGCAGTGCGGCTTCTGCACACCGGGCATGATCATGCGGGCTGTGGATATGGTGCAGAGCGAAGATTCCCTGGACAATCGTTCGGTGCGTGAAGGATTGGAAGGCAATCTGTGTCGCTGCACCGGCTATCACAATATTGTGCGAGCAGTGTTGGAAGCCGCGGACCAAATGCGCTGAGCGGAGGGAGCCACCGATGTCACAGACCCAGCCAAACCCTGCAAACGAGACGGGAATCGGTGCCGCGGTGCGACGCCGTGAAGATCAGCGCTTCATCTCCGGTAGCGGTACTTATACCGACGACCTGAACCAACCCGGGCAGCTGTATGCCTATTTTCTCCGCAGTCCTTACGCGCGAGCGCGCATTGTCGATATCGACGTCGCCGATGCCTTGACCCAACCCGGTGTGGTAGCCATCTATACCGGTAAAGACACAGCCGCAGACGCGCTTGGCGACCTGCCCTGTGGTTGGCTCGTTAAGCAGAAAGACGGCAGCGACATGGTCAGCGCGCCGCACCCACCGCTGGCGGTGAGCCAGGTGAATTACGTCGGAGAGCCATTCGGCCTGGTGATCGCTGACAGCCCTGAGCACGCACAGCACGGCGCAGAGACGGTCATGGCTGATTTCGAAGAGCTGGATGCGGTGGTTAACGTTGGGGCAGCCACCGGGTCTGATCAAATCCACGTCGGGGTGGAGAACAACCTTGCCTACGATTGGGAGCTTGGCGATCAAGTCGCCACCGACGCCGCTCTTGCCAGCGCTGCCCATGTGACGCGCATGGAGATCACTAACAATCGTCTTATTCCCAATGCCCTGGAACCGCGCGCGGCCTTAGGCTGTTTCGACCGCGGCACAGGCGAATACACGCTCTACACCACCAGTCAGAACCCGCATCTAGAGCGGCTCGTGTTGTCGGCCTTTGTGCAAATCGCCCCGGAGCACAAGTTGCGAGTGGTGGCTCCTGACGTCGGCGGCGGCTTCGGTTCGAAAATCTTTATTTATGCCGAAGAGACCGCGGTGATTTGGGCGGCAGGAAAATTACAGCGTCCAGTGAAATGGACGGCAGCGCGTAGCGAGTCGTTTCTTGCTGATGCCCATGGGCGCGACCACGTTACCACCGCAGAGCTTGGCCTAGATGAAGTTGGTCGGTTTACGGCGCTACGGGTCAAGACCACAGCCAACCTCGGGGCCTACTTGTCGACCTTCGGCTCGTCTGTGCCGACTTACCTCTATGGCACGCTACTCGCAGGCCAATACAAAACGCCGAACATCTACGTCGAAGTGCAGGGCGTGTATACCAATACCTCCCCGGTGGATGCTTACCGGGGCGCAGGTCGACCGGAAGCAACCTATGTAGTGGAACGAGTTGTCGACCAAGCGGCGCGAGAATTGGCCATGGATGCGGCCGAACTGCGACGCTTGAATATGATCAAGCCCCAGGAATTTCCCTACGACACGCCAGTGGCACTGACCTACGACACCGGCGATTACGAAGCCAGCTTGAATCGAGCGTTGTCGGCCGTGGACTACGACGGATTTTCACAGCGTAAAAACCAGGCAGCTAGCCAGGGTAAGCGTCGGGGCATTGGGCTGGCTTGTTATATCGAAGCCTGCGGGCTGGCGCCTTCTAAGCTGGCAACGGCATTGGGCGCCGGTGTTGGTTTGTACGAGAGCGGTGAAGTGCGAGTAAACCCCACCGGTAACGTCACGGTGTTTACCGGCACGCACAGCCACGGCCAAGGTCACGAAACGACGTTTGCGCAAGTAGTGTCTGCGCAACTCGGCGTCCCCATGGACGCGGTGGAAGTCGTCCACGGAGATACTGGTCGGGTGGAGTTCGGCTTGGGAACCTATGGTTCCCGCTCGCTAGCGGTCGGCGGCTCGGCATTGGTCAAAGCCACTGACAAAGTGATCGCCAAAGCTAGAATCATCGCCGCCCATCTCCTCGAAGCCGATGTCGAGCAGATCGATTTTGACAACGGCGAATTCAAGGTACGCGATAGCAATCAAGCCATTGGTTTTGCGGATGTCGCCTTCGCTGCCTATGTGCCATCGAATTACCCGGAAGATCTGGAACCCGGCCTGTCCGAAAAAGCCTTCTACGACCCAGAAAACTTTACCTATCCTGCCGGAACCCATGTGGCCGAAGTCGAGATAGACGAGCAAACGGGCGTGGTGCAGCTGGTGCGTTTTGTGGCGGTAGATGACTTTGGGCAGATCATCAACCCGCTGATCGTCGATGGCCAAGTGCATGGAGGTGTGGCCCAGGGCGCTGGGCAGGCGCTGCTCGAGCACGGCATCTACGACGACAGTGGGCAGCTGCTAACGGGTTCGTTCATGGACTACTGCATGCCAAGGGCAGACGACTTACCCGATTTTGACGTCGACACGACGGTCACGCTATGCACGCACAACCCGCTTGGCGTAAAGGGCTGTGGCGAAGCCGGTGCCATTGGCTCTCCGGCGGCCATCATGAACGCGGTGGTAGATGCGTTAAATGGCGTGGATATCTCAATGCCAGCAACGTCCGAAAAAGTCTGGCGGGCACTGCACAGTCGTTAGTCTGCAATTGCGGTTTCCCACCACCCACTATTGACTCAAAGAGCTTGCCATGTACCCCTTCAAGTACCATCGCCCTGACTCTCTAGCCACGGCCCGTTCGCTGTTTGCTAGCAGTGATGATCCCATGTACCTCTCTGGTGGCATGACCCTGATTCCCACCATGAAGCAGCGGCTAGCAGCGCCCACCGACATCATAGACCTGGCTAAGATTCCAGAACTCAGCGGTATCGATGTCGACGCCGAACGCGTGAGTATTGGTGCGTTCAGCCGTCACGCGGAAGTTGCGAGAAGCGAGGCCGTAAAGAACGCGATTCCGGCGCTGGCGCATCTCGCCGGCCTGATCGGCGATGAACAGGTTCGCAATCGGGGAACGCTGGGTGGATCCGTGGCCAACAGCGATCCAGCCGCGGACTATCCTGCTGCGGTGATCGGGCTAGGTGCGGTGCTACACACGGTAGATCGACAGATTCCGGCGGACGGCTTCTTTAGCAACCTATTTGAAACTGCATTGATGCCCGGAGAAATTCTGACTCGAATCGATTTTCCCATTCCAAGCCGGGCCGCGTACTGCAAATTTCCCAATCCGGCCTCACGCTATGCGGTGGTTGGTGTCTTCGTCGCAGAGTTTGCTGGCCAAGTGCGCGTTGGTGTGACCGGTGCCGGACCTTGCGCGTTTCGGGCGAACGGCATCGAGGAATTACTGAATGAGCGCCTCGATCCAGTAGCGCTTGCCAGCGTCGATGTGCCCGACTCCGGGTTCAACAACGACTTGCATGCCTCGGCCGAGTATCGCGCCCACCTGGTCAAGGTCATGGCCAGTCGAGCAGTTGCCGAGCTAATCAGCTAACGCGATCATTGGCTTAGTGCTATTTGATCAATCGAGCAGATAGCGATCCTGCAAGCGTTGCATACCCTCTAGCCAGCGGTCGTAATCTGAAGTCTTACGCTTGATGTACTCGGCAACCTCCTTGTGAGGTAAGACCAAGAAGCGCTCTGCCCGGAGCGTTTGGATCACCTCTTCGGCCACCGCCTCAGGCTCCAGCATGCCATCGACACCAGCAACGCCCGCACCACCGGCGGTCATGGCGGTACGTACCGCTTGGGGGCACAGCACGGAGACTTTTATGCCGTCTCGACCGTGAGTGATGGCAATCCACTCAGCCAGAGCCACTGCCGCGTGCTTGGTTACCGCGTAGGTCGCTGAGCCGATCTGCGACAGGAGTCCAGCAGCCGATGCGGTATTGAGCAGGTACCCGCCACCGCGCGCCTTCATGCGTGGCACCAGGTGCCGGGCTGCATAGAGGTGGGAGAGGGTGTTCACTTCCCAAATGGTCTGCCAGACATCGTTGGGGGTGTCTAAGCCTTCACCGATGCCAATTCCCGCGTTTGAGCAGAACAGGTCAATTGGGCCGATATCCTCCTCGGTGCGCGCGATTAGCGCCTTTATTTGCGTTTCATCGGAGACATCTAAGGCGACGCCGGTTGCACCAATTTGGCGCGCCACAGACTGTGCGCCGGCTTCGTTCAGATCAGCGACCACAACATGGGCGGCGCCGTCGGCGGCGAATCGCTCCGCCATGGCCTGACCAATTCCGCTGGCGCCGCCGGTGACCACGATGATTTTGTTCTGAACTTCCACAATGGATCCCTTGTCTAATGATATTCGAAAGAAACGATAGACCTTTCAGGAGGTTGCTTCTATATTTTAATGGCGGGCTTTGTCTGTGCTTGATGTTTCGTGGTTCAAGACAGAGCGACGCATGCACGCCAGAGCTGTACAGGGACGTTAGAAAGGACACACCGTGGTCGCAACCTCAAACAAACGATTGCTCGTAGTCGACGACGACGATGCCGTCCGGCAAGTTACCGAAGAAATGCTCAATGTGCTGGGTTATGAATCGGAATCCGTTGGTAGTGGTCGCAAAGCGCTTAGCACACTGAAAGAAAAAGAATTCGACTTGCTGTTGCTAGATGTCGCCATGCCGATCATGTCGGGCGCTGAAGTGGTCGCTGAGCTTGAGCAGCAAGAGGTAGATTTGCCAGTAATACTGATGACGGGTTTTTCCGTCTCCGATGTCGCTGACTTAATGGACAACCCCCGCACGCCCCGTGCGGTGCTATCCAAACCTTTTCCGATGAAAGAGCTTCAGGCTGTGGTTGAACAGATGTTTGAAGTGGCAGCTGCCAATCGTCCTTCCTAAGTCCGTGATGTTGCGAACCCTGGTCTGCATAGCAGCGCTGCTGTTAGCGTCATCGTCGCTAGCGCGTCTACCCATGGAGCTTGCCGACGGTGAAGCGCTGCCGAGCTTGGCGCCGATGCTCGAACAAACATCTCCTGCGGTCGTAAACATCGCCACCTACACCACCGTTCAGGTTCGCAACCGGCTGTTGGAAGATCCATTCTTTCGGCGTTTTTTCAGCGTTCCTGAGGGCCGTCAGTATCGCCGCACCCAGAGTGCAGGCAGTGGCGTCGTGGTGGATGCTCGCCGTGGTTACATCGTTACCAACAACCACGTGGTGGAACGCGCAGACGAGGTAACAGTGACGCTGGCTGACGGCCGTTCCATGGCAGCGACAATGGTAGGCACGGACCCCCAAGTGGATTTGGCGGTGCTCAAAGTCGATTTGGAGAAACAACGCGAGCCCTTGGTGCAGATTCAGTTCGCGGATTCCGAGCAGTCGCGGGTTGGCGACTTTGTGGTCGCCATAGGCAACCCCTTCGGTCTAAGCCAGACGGTGACCAGCGGTATCGTCAGCGCTCTTGGGCGCACCGGTGTCGGCATAGATGGCTTCGAAGATTTCATTCAAACCGATGCGCCGATTAATCCAGGTAATTCGGGTGGCGCCCTGGTCGATCTTGGCGGCCGGCTCATTGGCATCAATACCGCCATCTTTGCGCCCAGCGGTGGCAATGTGGGTATTGGCTTTGCAATTCCTTCGAACATGGTGCTCGCGGTAATGGCAGAGCTCATTGAGCATGGCAAGGTCCGTCGAGGCTTCCTCGGGCTAGCAGTCCAAGCGCTGAATCCTGATCTGGCTGATGCCTTCGGGCTTGCTCAGTCAGATGGGGTGGTCGTGGTAGAAGTTGAACCCGGCAGCGTGGCTGAGGATGCCGGCTTGCGAACCGGCGATGTCATCGTGCAAATGGGGGCGCGGCGCATAGAACGAGCGTCGGATTACCATAGTCGCGCGGCGGTTACCTTTGTTGGTGATTCAGTCAACATGCGGGTGCAGCGCGACGGTCGTGAGAAACGCCTGACCCTGAAAATTGCTGAAGAAGAGCTTGATCGGGTGGCCGGTGGTCGCTTCGACCCCAGGTTGTCTGGCACCGAGCTGCAAAACTTCAGAGATCAGGACGATCCAAGTTTAAGTGCTGGCGTGCTAGTCACTCAGGTTGAGTCACAGAGCCAGGCTTGGGCGTTCAAGCTACGCCCTGGCGATGTCATCGTCGCAGTCAATCGGCGGCCAGTCCGCAATCTCACTGACTTTCGCGAGAACGTGCGATCTACAGATGCACAATTGCTGCTGCGTGTTTATCGTGCTGGGCAGTTCGGCTACATCGCCATTCGCTAAGGCTTCGATTCGTCCTGAAGGCGGAACGCCAGCACATAATCGCCTCGGGTCAGGCCCATTTGCGAGTGACCACCCGCGGCGATTGCCAGGTATTGTTTACCGTTGTGTTGGTAGCTCATAGGAACGGCGATTGCCGCAGCCGGTAAACTAAAGCTCTTCAGGAATTCACCGGTCTTGGTGTTGTAGATGCGCAGCTTATGCTCAGCTGCTGCGCCAATGATCAACAGGCCACTGCGGGTCAGCAGGGCGCCACCAAGAACGGGCACCCCCCACTCGAAATTTGGCACTGGTGCTGGTGCTAAATCGGCAATGGTCCCCAGTGGCTGATCCCAAAGAATATCGCCGTGAGTCAAATCCACCGCGACCAGCTTGCCCCAGGGCGGCTTGGTGCAGGGTAAGCCCAATGGCGACAAAAATATGCGCCGAGCCATGAAGTAAGGTGTGCCCCACATGCGGGTGAATTGCCAGTCATCGTAGCCGGCCAGCTCAGCAGGCCGCGCAAATCCTTCCGCGGGCATTAGCCTCAGCAGCCCCGGCAACTGGTTCACCGCCACAACTGCGATCCGGCGCTCTTGGTCCACGGCCACACCGCCCCAGTTAGCGCCACCCGCCCAGCCTGGGTTGAGCACCGATCCGTTCAGGGTCGGTGGCGTAAAGATGCCCTCAGAACGGTACTCGCGGAGGATCTTGGCGCAACTACGGCGATCGAAATACAGCAGCCCGAAGGCATCCTCTGGTCCGAGCGCGCGCTGATCGGCCAGTGCCGGTACGGTCGAGAACGGCTGGCTGGGAGAGAGCTGTTCCCCGGGCACATCGCTGCTGGGCACTGCTCGCTCTTCAATGGGATACAACGGCTCGCCCGTTCGGCGATCGAAAGCGTAGAGCATGCCGGTCTTGGTGACGATCAGCAGTGCCGCCACCGTCCGGGTGCCAAGCGTTAAGTCGGCGAGCGTCGGTTGCGCCGGCGTGTCGTAATCCCAGACATCGTGATGCACCAGTTGCTGGTGCCAGATTGGCTTACCAGTTTGCAGGTCCAACGCAACCACTGAGTTGGCGTAGAGATTGTCGCCAAGCCGCTGACCACCGTAAAAATCCGGACTCGCTGAACCTGTAGGTACGTACAGCAAGCCAAGCTCCGGATCTGCCGAGAGCGGTGCCCAGGCATTGGCGGCGCCGGTGATTGCCGCGCTGTTGTACTTCCAGGAAGCTGCCGCGGGATCGGTTGGGTCCCTGGGGATCGGGTCCCATAGCCAGAGCGTGTTACCTGTACGTGCATCTAACGCCCGCACGATACCGCGTTCGCTGGCGACCGCGCGATTGTCACCGATGGCCGCGCCGACGAACAAGCGATCGCCCACCACCACCGCGGGCGAAGTGAGGCTGTAGTCCCCCAGACTGACTTTTGCCACTGCGCCTGGCCGCGCCGGTGCCAGGGGGCGCGCTGCTTCGCTAAGATCGACGGTGCCGTTGCTACCAAAGCTTTTGCAGAGCGCTCCGGTCCGGGCGTTCAGAGCATGCAGCGTGCCTACTAGGGTGCCGATGAATACTCGATCCGGGCACTCAGCATCGGTTCCGTGCCAAAGGCTGACGCCGCGAGAGGCGCTTTCTGAGTAGCCGATCTCTGTCGGCAATTCGGGATCGAAGCGCCAGCGCTCAGTGCCGTGCTCTGCGTCTATGGCAATGACCTGATTGCTGCTGGTGGTGACAAACAGCAAGCCTTGCCAATACAGCGGATGAGTTTGCAGGCTGTGCCCTTTTGCGGAAAAAGCCTGGCCCAGATCGCCTGTGCGGTAGACCCAGGCCGGTTCCAGGGCGTCGAGATTATATGGTCCGACTTGATCTAGTTCTGTGTACTGCTGACCTTGTAGATTGCCGCCATAGTGGCCAACGCTCGGGCCCGGTTCAGCCTGAGCAGCTTGCGTATCCAAAGCGCTGGCACAAAGCGTGCCGGCGCAAACTACGCCTGCTAATAACGCTTGGAGAACCCGAGGCTGAAATCCCTTACTCGAACATAATGACACTGCGTGCCACTTCGCCGGTCTCCAGCGCCGCCATTCCATCGTTGACGTCTTCGAGCTTAATGCGTCTGGAAATCAGATCGTCCAGGTGCAGCTTGCCTTGCAGGTAGAAATCAACGAAGCGCGGCATGTCGACACGAAAGCGGTTGGAGCCCATGTTCGAGCCCTGCATTTTGCGTTCCATCAAAAATTCCGGGCCGTGAAGCTCTACCGTTGTGCCGACCGGAATCATGCCGATGATGGTGGCGGTACCGCCACGCTGCAGCATCTTGAAACATTGCTCTGCGGTCGCCTTCAGCCCGATAGCCTCGAAGCTGTAATGCACGCCACCCCCGGTCATTTCTTGCACCGTGGCTACCGCGTCGGTTTCTTTCGCATTGACCACGTCAGTTGCGCCGAACTTGCGTGCCAGCTCTAGCTTGGAGGGCACCATGTCAACAGCGATGATGCGCGCTGCACCGGCGAGGGCGGCGCCGTTGATCGCCGATAGGCCGACGCCACCGCAACCAATGACGGCCACCGTAGAACCGGGTTCGACTTTGGCGGTGTGAATAACGGCGCCGACACCAGTGGTTACGCCACAGCCAATGAGCGCTGCACGGTCTAGGGGCATGTCTTCCCGAACTTTTGCCAGAGCGTGCTCGTGCACGAGCATGTATTCGGCGAAACTGGAAAGGTTTAGAAATTGGGCGATGGCTTCATCACCTTTGGCGAGCCTCGAAGGTTGGCCAGCGCCGCGCTGCAGTTCCGGCTCTTGACATAGGGACATGTGTCCGGTGAGGCAGTATTCGCAGTGACCGCAAAAAGCCGACAGGCAAGTAATTACATGGTCACCTGGCTTGACGTAGGTCACGTCGCTGCCTACTGCTTCGACCACGCCTGCTGATTCGTGACCGAGCACTGCTGGCATGGGGTACGGATAGGAGCCATTCTGAAAATGAAGATCGGAGTGGCACACCCCGGCAGCCACGGTGCGGACCAGCACTTCTCGTGGTGCAGGGTCTCCATGCTGGATATCTTCGATCTCCAGTGGCTTGTTCACCTCTCGCAGTACAGCAGCTTTCATCTAGGTCCCCTTCTTGATATTGCCCATTGAGTTTGCCAAAGGGCTTTGGGGATTACTACAACGGCGCGTTACCATGCGAATCTGCGCTGCGCGGAGCAATCCGATTCGGGGCGCAGGGGTGATAGTGATAGCGAGAGATAGACAACGAACATGATTCTGGTGGGACTTGGCTCGAATCAGGGTGACTGCGCTGCGTCGCTGGCCGCGGCCATGACCTGCCTGGAGTCCTTTGCCCGCGGGCCTTTTCGGCGCTCTGGAATTTGGCAGACCTCAGCCGTGGACTGTCCGCCGGGCAGCGCGGACTTTCTGAACGCTGTGGTGGCCTTTGAGGGTCGCCACGCGCTCACGCCGGAGGTGCTCTTGTACCGGCTGAAGCTGCTAGAACGTCGCTTTGGGCGTACCGAGTCACCGGTGCGCAACGCCCCCAGAGAGCTCGATCTCGATCTGCTGGTGTTCGACGATCAACGGCGTGATAGCGAAGATTTTCAATTACCGCATCCTCGTGCCATAGATCGCCTGTTCGTGTTGGCACCGGCGGCTGAAGTGGCAGCGGACCTGGTCTGGCCCGGCACCAACAAGACGATCGCGGCGCTGCTTGCACAGCTCGACACTGATGAGATTGTGGTTCCACTAGCCGCTGGTGAGCAAACCGCTAACGTGGCTGGCGCATGAACTGCACCAGCACCCGTCAGCGTTCGATCCGGGCATTGCTGCGCCTGGCCTTAGGCAGCTGCGCTCTGTTTGCGGCGACTACCCAGGCATACGACGGTCCCTTGCATCAGGAGCTGACTTTCATCGCAGCTCGAGCCTTCAACGGCTGTGTCGATGAAGGGCGGCTGGCTGCAAAGCCGCTGACACCGCTACAAGTACGGTACGTGGCGAAAACCAATCGGCGACAGGCGCAAAGCAACCTGTTCAAGCGCTTGTTCCGTTGGAATTACTATGATCGAGGGGGCCAAAGCGCGCAGTCCTGGTTCTGGGTCATCGATACGCGCTTCCATGGCCACTTTAAGGAGGTCAATCAGCGCTTGGCCGGCCCACGATCCCAGGCAGCGTTTTTCAGTGATTTGGGTCGAATGGTGAACTATGTGCAGAACGTCACCTCGCCCGCGCACGCGGTGCCGGTATACACCGGTCGCTTCTGGCGTTTCTCGCTCAGCGATCGCTTTGATGGCTTTGATCTCGACCGGGAGCCGTTGCTGCAAAGCCTAGACGGCGCCTGTGAAAGTGCGCTGAATCTTCCCGCATCCTACGAGGATATTCTGCAAACGACTGCGGCGCGTACTCTGGCTGCAGTGCAATCACCGGTGGCAGGCATGCCTGCGCAGTGGAGCGCATTCTGGCGCCCCGACGAAAACCCTTCGAGTTTTGGAGAATATGGCAGGGCTGGCAATAACTTTGGGCGTCCAGTGCAGTTTCGCTGCGGGGGTGGGCAGCGCTGCGTGCTGTTGGAAGATGATCCGCTGTATCGCAGCTTTGCCTTAGCGCGCCATAAAGATGCCGTCGTCAGCACTATGCGAATTTTCTTGCTGGCTCATCGCAGCGCGGATGTAGAAGCGCTGGTGCCTGGTGGTTGATTCTGACTAACAGGCAGCACGGCGCGTGAATGCGTTACAAGAATGGTTCTGGCCTGACTTCGTGCCAGCGACTGTGCTGGTCACGGATTGGGGCGGACCGCTGGGTTGGATCTTTGCGATGCAACTGACGTTCTACCTGCTTGGGGTGCGCCAAGGGGTCTTCATCGGACTGGTCGCCGTTCTGTCGCTGTTGCTGAACAGTTGGCTCAAATCACTATTGTTTTTGCCGCGCCCTTACATGCTTGATCCGACTGTTCAAGTACACCAACCGACGCCAGGTTTAGGCATGCCGTCAGGCCATGCTCAGGGCGCGGCTGCACTCTGGTACGGCATAGCGAATTTTGGGCGCTCGTTGATTTGCTGGCGTCTGCTTGCGCTTTTCGTTATTGCGCTGGTGTGTTTGTCCCGGGTCATTCTCGGCGTGCATTCAGTGGCACAGGTAGTGATTGGCGCTGCGCTGGGCTTTAGCGTATTGGGGTTGTGCTTGCGCGTGCGCGAACCCCTGCTGGCTTGGCTCCGCGCTCGGGGCAGCCCCACAGCGATTGCTGCAGTGTTTGTGGCGCTGCTGGCTGCACTGTTCGTGACGATGGCGATAGACGGACTTCGGGCAGATCAGCTTGTGCCTGCGCTGTGGCAAGAAAATTTTGCCCACGCAAGCCGTGGCATTGCGGGTGCTTCGGAGCTGAGTCTGCACTCGCTGCTCGCTTCCGCAGCGGCCTATGCCTTGGTAATGGCGGCTCTCGGGCTCGCGCTGATTGGGTTTCTGCAGAAGCATCGACCGGTGCGCTTGGATCGCTGGACTCAGCGCCTGCTTTGCGTATTCGTTGGCTGTCTTGTTACCGCGCTGTTCTGGTGGTTTGCCGGCGCCAGCGATTGGACCAACTCACCTCTGGCCTTACTGTTGCCGTTGCTGTATCCACTGGTTTGTGGCTACCTGCCCGTTGCGCTAACTGATCGCCTGTGCAGGTGGCGAGGTCGTCACGCTCAAGAAATAGCGCACTGACAGGATAGACAGGAGAACACTCGCTATGCTGACCGGGCTGAAAGTGCTGGATCTCACTGCTGATGGCGCGGCGCTGTGCGGTCACTTGCTAGCCGACATGGGAGCGGATGTTCGGCACTGGCTGACTGCGGCTCACTGGCCGCAAGGCATAGCCATGCGCGCGTTTACCGGCAATCAACGGTGCGAGCTGCTGGAATGGCAGCAGCAACCACAGCAGTTGCTTGCAGCGCTGGCCTGTATCGACGTGCTCATACACGATCGAACCGACGCCCAAATGCAGCTTTATGGGCTGGATCCTGCTGATCTGGAGCAACGCTTCCCGCACTTGGTATTAGCCGCGGTAACGGCCTTTGGGGCTGATGGTCCGAAGGCGCACTACGCGGCAACAGATCTGATTGCGCTGGCTGCGTCCGGGCACCTGGCGACCTCGGGTGCCGCTGATCAAGCGCCGGTAAGAATCCGCTGTCCACAGGCATTTGCCCATGCAGCAGGGGATGCGGCAGTAGCGGTGCTCATCGCCTTGGCTGAGCGCCAACGCAGTGGTCGTGGTCAGCGGCTGGACTTATCAGCGCAGCAGTCAACAACCCTCGCCACCCTGAGCCGTTCACTGGACGGCGCGGTAGGGCAGCCCGCTGTGCAGCGCGCGGCCTATGCCAGCGTCATCGGTGCAGCGACCATCCGCAATCAATATGAGCTGGCGGATGGCTGGGCTTTGGTGCTTCCGGGTATTTTGCCGCCGCTGGCCAGCTTTATGCAGCGTCTGGTGAGCTGGGTGCACGACGCTGGCCACTGCGGCGATTGGGTGCTGGCCCAGGACTGGGGTGGGGCGGCAGTCGCCCTTGCCAGCGGCAGCTTCCCTAGCGAACGGTGGGCCGAGCTGGAGGCGGGGATTGCCCAGCTGTTGCGACCGCTGCACAAAGCTGACGTTATGCACGAGGCGGTGGCGCGGCGATTGCTCATTGCCCCCATTTTGAGTGTGGCTGACGTGCTCGCGAGTGATCACATCAATAGTCGTTCGCTGATCGTTGAGCAGAACGGTCAGCGGCGGCTCGGTGCGTTTGCCGATTTCGAGCGCTCGCCGCTACCATTGTCGGCTGCAGAACACGCCGACTGGACTCAACCCATCGCCGCGATACCTGCAGCGCCGGTAAAGGGCAGCGGTGAGTTGCCACTTAAAGGTGTGAAGATTCTCGATCTGTTCTGGGTAGTCGCGGGTCCCGGATCGACGCGCATGCTCGCTGATTATGGTGCAACGGTGATTCACGTTGAAAGCCGTGCGCGGCTCGACATGGTGCGCAACGTGCCGCCCTATGTTGGCGGCGTGCAGGAACCGGAACGCGCGAGTTGTCACCATAGCACCAACGCCAACAAGCTAAACCTAAGCCTCGACCTGTCAAATTCGGATTCCAGGCCAGTGCTCGACGACCTTATTCGTTGGGCGGACGTAGTGACTGAATCGTTTGCACCGGGAGTGGCAGATCGATTGGGCTGCGGTCGCGAGCAAGTATCGCGCCTCAACCCCAATGCCATTTATGTTTCCAGTTGTTTGATGGGTCAAAGTGGCCCATGGCGCGATTATGCAGGGTACGGCAACACCGCGGCGGCGGTGAGTGGAATCCATGCGTTGACGGGGCACCCTCAACAGCCGCCGATGGGCTGCTTTGGACCTTATACCGATTTTCTGTCGGTGCGCATCAATGCGCTGACAATACTCGGCGCGCTGCGGCACCATCAGCAGACCGGTGAGGCCCAGTTTGTCGACATGAGTCAGTCAGCGGCTGCGCTGCAATTCGTATTACCAGAATGTCAGGCGGTGTTTGAAGGCTGTTTCAATGAAGAGCTCATCGGCAACGATGATGTTGACATGTTTCCCCACGGAGTTTTTCCCGCAGACGGTGAAGATCAGTGGCTGGCATTGGCGATCGCCACCCAGGCTCAGTGGGATGCTTTAGCAAACTATCTGCAGCAGCCCCAGTGGTTGGCGCTGAACCTTTCTGCGCGTCGAGCCCTTGACGCAGAAATCGTCGATCGTGTGAAAACCTTCACCGCGGCTCGTTCGGCCTCGCGGCTGGAGCAGGAACTGCAAGCGTTGGAAATTCCGGCACATGTTGTGCTCAGCACGGCTGCTTTAGCGGAGGATGTACAGCTGCGACATCGCCAGCACTTCATTGCGACCGAACATCCAAGCGTTCCTGGTACCGTTGTAGAAAGCACGAGAATTCGCATGTCGCGAACCGTCGCGCAGGTACCTGTTAAGGCGCCTTGGTTCGGTTGTGACAACGAGCACATATTGGCAACTCAGCTCGGTTACGATCAGGATCTTATCGATTCACTAACGCACCGAGGCGTTCTGCAATGAGCATCTTAATGCGCGTGGTTTGCTTGGCAACTTGGATGTTAGCCCCTGCGCTGAGCAACGCTGAAGACGCCGATTTGCGAGCCTTTGTCGACGGCGTCATGCAAAGTCACCTTAGTGACCAACGCACCATCGGCGCGACGGTGTCGGTGGTACAGGACGGCCAGGTGCTCATGGCGGCTGGCTACGGTCTTGCTGACGTAGCCACCGGCGCTGCTGTGCATCCAAAAAACACCCTCTTTCGGATTGGCAGCATCAGCAAAGTGCTGGTGTGGATGTCGGTACTGCAGCAGGTCGAGCGTGCTGGTGCCTCGCTGGATGAAGACGTTGCCAACTACTTGGAGTCGGTGACCTTGGAGCAGCGATTTCCGGCGCCGGTGACTTTGCGGCATTTGATGACGCATACGCCCGGCTTTGAAGACCGACTCTATGGCCTATTTACCGATGCACCCAGTCGCCTGCCGACGTTGCCGGAATACCTGCAGCGCAACGTGCCAGCGCAGGTTTGGTTGCCTGGAGAAACGGTAGCCTATTCCAACTACGGTGCGGCGTTGGCCGGGCGAATTGTTGAAAATCTCAGCGGCGTAGCCTTTGCTGACTACGTACAAGAGGCAATTTTCGCGCCCTTGGGAATGGGCAGCACGTTTTCTCAGCAGCTCAGTGAAGACTGGCAGGCCCGTCTGTCTCAGGGCTATGTAGTGAAGCGGCAGCGACCGGTCAGACAAGGCATCGAATTCGTCGCTCCAGCTCCAGCCGGCGCCATGAGCGCCAGCAGCGAAGATATGGCGTCGCTCATGTTGGAGCTGTTGAATCCGGCGACCTCCGCGGTGCTCACCTCCGACGCCAAAGCCTTGTTGCTGCAGCAAGTGCGAAGTGCGCATCCAGCGCTGAACGGGGTGACCTTAGGTCTGTATGAAATGACCCAGGGCGACGGTGAGAGAGCACTAGGACATAGCGGCGATACCATGCTGTTTCATTCGCGCATGGTTTTGTGGCCGGAGCAGCACTTGGGGCTGTTCGTTTCGACCAATACTGCAGGTGGCGAGGCGGTAGTCGCCAGTCTCTTGAAGGCTTTCAACGCCCGCTATCAATTGCTCGGACGCACAAGCGCTGCGCCCGTTGAAGCCAACGTTGACTCACTACTTGGCCACTACGGAACCCAACGCAAGGAGTTCAGCGGGCCGTTAAAACTAGCGTCGCTGCTGGACCAGATTCATATTGCGAAGGACGAGGGTGCAGGTCGATTGCTGGTCTCGGGGGTCCTTCCAACCCAGGTCTTCGAGGCTCGTGGTGAACACCTTTTTTACTCGAACGACGGCTTACAGCGGCTGCACTTTACGCCCGGTGGCCAAGGTCCGGATCTGCTAATGAGCTCTCATGCACCAACGCTGAGTTTTGCCCGGCTACCATGGTTCGAACGCAATGATTTGAATGCCTTGTTTATTGTTCTAGTGCTGTTGGTCAATCTGGTGGTGGTGCTGCGCTTGCCCTACACCGCGGTTATGGGCCATGCAGATCGTGCTGGCGATGGACAGGATGTTTCCGGATCCGGACTTGCCAGTATGCTGGCATGGCTGTTGGCGATCGCGGTGTTGGGCGTCTGTGCGCTGTACGTGGTTGCAGTTCCGGACGTTGTCAGCTTCATGAGCGGTGGATATCGCGCTCTGACCCAGCTCACTTGGAGTTGGCCAGTGATCAGCCTCGGCGCGAGCGGGCAATTGGTACTCGCTCTGGGCGCTTGGCGTCGACGGCATTGGTGGTTTGGCCGCCGCTGCTTTTATGGATTTGCGGCGCTGACCAACGTTGCCTTGGCAGCTTGGCTGTATTACTGGAATCTGCATCCTTTCAGCCTCCCGACGCTCTAGCCCGGCAATGGCGAGCTCTGCTAACGGCACCCGGATTGATCTGATCAGCGCTCCGGACGATCGTTACCTCGTGCGCCTGTTGGGCGAAGCCCTGGAGTATCAGGGTTTGGTAGTGACCCACAGGGCCCCGGGTGAGACGCCAAAATCGCCCATTGGGCTCGGGGTCCTCACCGACAGCGGTCCCAGCACAGAACAATGGACGCCGCTGCTGGCGGACTACCCAACGGCATCCCTCATTGCATTCGCCAATTCGGAACGCGCGAACCAGGCGGATGCTTTTGTGATCGCCGGCTGGCCGGCGCGCAGTTCTGATGACGCCGTGCGCAAGTTGGCAAAGCGTCTGAAGATTGGCGATATCGGTGTGGGTTCCCAGGGCACAAATGCCGGTGAACGTACGCGTCGGCGTCGGCGTGGGTCTGAGCCCAGTCCCGTGCGTGTACTGCTACTGTTGGCAACAGTCGTTGTGGCTGCAGCCTTGCTGTTGCCGGAATTCGTAGAAAATGAGGAATCGGATGAGCGCACGATGGTCACCGCGTCAGCCCTAGAGGATTCTAGTGGGCGAGGTAGCCTAGCGAGTCATGAGGTGACGGCGGAGGCCGGCGCTGGGGCGCTGTCTGCTACCGGCGCTGCGACCCAGGTGCCAACGTTACCTGAGATCGAGCGATCGGAGCCAGAGGCGAGCTATTGGCGCAGCTCCAGCGTGCGGCGTTTTTGTCAGGCGAAGACGCCGGCAGCGGCGCTGGCTTGGATTGCTGTGTTTAGCTGGCAGGACAAACTGCAGGCCAATCGCGAGCCTTGTGTGGCGCAGAAACTGGCCAGCGAAGCTTTCGCGCCGGTACGTGCGGAGCTTGCGCAGCGCTTGCGTTCGGGCCCAACAAGTTAGCATGGCATAATCACGGTCGATTTTTATCGAGCCGCCTCTTTGTTAGCCACTACACAGCCAACGGCATTGCATCTGGGCACGACGCCCTGGAACTTCGACGATTTTTCTGCAGCAGCGCTCGGCCGCCAAGCTGCTCTCGCCGAGCAGTTGGGGTACCAGTCTTTTTGGTTGCCTGAGAATCACTTCAACGCCCAGGCCATTCCCGATCCGTTGATGCTACTGGCGGCTTGTGCCGGTCTGACGAATCGCATCGCCCTGGCCACCACGTCGTATCTGCTCACGCTGCGCAACGCCTTGCAAGCCGCTGAGCAAGTGGCTGTGCTGGACCAGCTGTCTCAGGGTCGGGTGATTCTCGGGGTGGGTCGCGGCTATGCACCAACCATGCTCGCCGCCTTTAAAGTAGTGACGAAAGACAAAAGACGCATCTTTGAGGACTGTCTTAACGAGATGATCCTAGCTTGGTCCGGTTCGAAAATGCGCGTGACCACTGCGGGGGCGGTTGAAACTCCCGCGGGAACGGTTGCACTGGGCCCGCTGCCGGTGCAAAAACCCCATCCACCGTTATGGATTGCTGCTTTTGGTCCCAAAGCACTGACCCAGGCAGGGCGGTTGGGCTTGCCGTACCTGGCTTCACCGATGGAAACGCTTGCGGAGCTCAACGACAATCTTGGGGTTTACCGCAAATCCTACGAAGAAACCTGGACCGGGCGCGAAGCAGCGCGATTGGCTGTCCAAGCAACGGTTCCCATCATGCGCAGCGTATTTGTGTGTGACGATAGACGAACCCTGCAGACAGTGCGCCAGTCCATGTCCCAGGCTCGTGGCGGACCCAGCGGGCAGGTGCCGGTGCCGGCAGCTGAATGGGCCCTGGTGGGTGATGCCGCGGAAGTTGCTGATGGCATCGCGGCTTATCGCGCTTCGCTCGGAATGACTCACTTGATCGCCAGCCGGCCGCGAGTGCGGGGTCTTGATTCGGCGCTATTGGAACGTTCCGCGGCGCAGCTTGCAGAACTTTGCGCCGTAAGACTTTCGGCTGAGTAGGCGGCGGCTTTGCCAAGTGGAGGAACCATGACCTATAGAGTCTTGTGGCCAGCCATGCGCTGGCGCGATCGGCACGACATTGAGGTTGCGAGCCTTGGCGAACAGGGCGAGGCGATGATCGTTGACCGCTTTGACGAAGTCACCGATGAGCAATGGTCAAGCTGTGATGCGGTGGTTAGTGTGTTGGACATTCCGCCCGAGTACCGCTCACGTATGCAGCGTGCTCGCATATTCGTCACGCCCAAGGTGGGCTTCGATAACATTGCACTTAGCGCCTGGGGCGAGCTGGGTGTGCCGGTGTGTAATGTGCCGGACTACGGCACGATGGAAGTTGCCGACCATGCTATGGCGCTGATGCTAACGTTGGCGAAGGGCATCGCTTTTCATACCCGGGAATTGAAAAAAGATCCCAGGGGTTTGTGGCGACCGGCATTGAACCCATACGGGCAGCGGCTGTCCGCTAGCGTTTTCGGCATCGTTGGTCTGGGGCGCATTGGCACTGCAACTGCATTACGCGCGAAGGCATTCGGCATGGATGTGCGTTTTTACGACCCCTACGTGCCGAACGGCAAAGACCTGTCGCTGGGAGTAACCCGTGTCGATACCCTTGAGGCGCTTTTTGCGCAATCTGACGTGGTGAGCCTGCATTTGCCACTGGAGCAAGAAACAGAAAAGATCATTAACGCCGATGTTTTAGCCCATGCCAAACCGGGGCAAATACTCATCAACACAGCTCGCGGTTCGATCATCGATCTCGACGCGTTGTACCAGGCCTTAAAGTCCGAGGTGGTGCTAGCGGCGGGGTTGGATGTATTGCCCGAGGAGCCGGCGAACCCGGAGCATCCTTTGATCAAAGCCTGGGCTGCCAACGAACCTTGGATTGATCATCGACTCCTGCTAACCCCGCACTCGGCGTTCTATACGCCCCAAAGTGTTCACGATATGCGCTTCAAGCCTGGTCAGATAGCCATGCGCTACCTGCAGGATGATCGTTTGGAGAATTGCGTAAACCGCTCGTTGATCGAAACCTTGCGCTAGAGCCAGCGGTTCTGCGCTACGCTAGTCGCCGAAGTCTGCGGTTTCAACTTCCTGGTTTTCTGTTAAACCCAGGTATGGTCGGAGCCTGCCAACCAGCCAATAGATCGGTCCGGTATCCAGGGCTGCAACCACCAACTTGAATACGTAGCCGGAGGCGATGAAAGTGAAGAGCTGCGGCCAAAGTGCCGCTTGGGTGTCGATTGGCAGGGCCTTGGCATAGAAATGGGTGATCAAAATGACGGCAGTCGTGTCGATTACTTGACTGGCCATGGTGGAGGCATTGTTGCGTAACCACAGATGCTTGCCGCCGGTTAGGTTCTTCCAGAAATGAAAAAAGCGAACGTCGCAATACTGCGCAACCAGGTAGGCGATCATAGACGCTGCAACCGCACCAAAGGCCAGTTCGCGAACCTCGAAGAACACCGGAAGACGGCCCGCCTCGTCGGGCAGGGGTGCACTGCCATCGGCGGTCATAGGTTCAAAACCCGGAAGGGCACCACCAAGCCACAGCAGGAAGATGACCCAAATATTCAGCAACAGCCCGACCCAGACCACGTCGCTGGCCCGTTTGCGACCATAGAGTTCACTGATTAAGTCGGTGCACAGGAAGGTAATGGGGTAGGGCAGCACACCCACCGCCACGACCATGGGAATGTCGAGCCCGAACACCGAAAAAGACAGGTCGACAAAGCGGCTGATGCCCAAAATGTTGAGCATGGCAAGGGTGCCGAGGAAAATTCCACTGAGCACCAGAAACACGCGCTGGCGACGCAATCGATAATTGGGCGCCGAGGGTTGAATCATTCGCTTAGCTTAGTACAGGACTGTCGGCAGCTTTGCTGATTGCGCTCAACTCTCAACTTGACCAAGGTTGGCATGAATGACGCTGCCGTTAATCACTGGATGGGTAGCTGCCCAATGTAGCGTTTCGGCGATCTCATTCGGGGTGATGAGGCGGTTATAGGCGGACATTGCCGCGACTGACTCCATAGCGTCTTCGGGCACATGCTCCCGCAGCATTTCTGTGTCGGTGAAACCTGGACAAACGCAAGCGGTGTGTATTTGTCTACCGGCAAGGTCCTGACAAGTCGCGCGCATCATGCCGATGGTTGCGTGCTTAGTGGTGACGTAGGTATAGCTTCCTGGTACGGCTTTCTCGGACAGCGTCGAACCAACGTAGATGATGGCAGAGCCCTCCTTCATGAGCGGTATGACTGAGTAGTTCAATGAATTCGGTGCGACGAGATTCACCTCGAGGATCTCTCGAAAAGTCTGGCTTGGTGTTTCAACCGCTGAGTCATTGGCCAGTCGAGAGGCGTTGTGAATCAGTACGATCTGATCGGCTTTCATGAGCAGGGGGATGAGTTGCCCGCTAATGGTTTCCATAAACCCCGGGGTGCTCAGATCGCAGTTGATGTGGGTTACGGCATCTACTGGACAGCGTCGACGAGACAGATTGATCACGCTGTAGCCATCGCGCAGGAATCTTTCAGCAGTCTGCAGGCCGATGCCACTGCTAGCGCCAGTGATCAAGAGACTCTTCATAGTCGATCCGTTTCCTGTTGAGGCAATTGAGGGTACATACCTTAGCGCGTCCGGTTCCAGGTTGCTCCTGCCCATTGGCCTGGCCCGGACGATACTCGAACCAGCAATTCTATTAAGTCTAAGGCTTTGATTTGCTCGTCAGTTTGTAATCCGGCTAGGAACCAGGGTGCCAGTTCTTCTACGGCAATATTGCGCACTGGCAGCAGCAGCACATCTCTGGGTAGAAACGGCAGTTGCTCGCCGTTAAAAGTGGCGATCAGATACTGGGTGTTGTCTAACAAACGTTCGTAACGGATGTGCAGGTGCGGAGAGCGCTCTGGCAACAACACTTTCTCGTCGAGTTGATCGCACAGCGCTTTGAGTTTGCTTTTAAGAAGGTTGTAGTCGAAGGCGAGGCCATTGTCGCCGACTTCTGTACGTACAGTGGCGGTGACGTAAAACGTGTGTCCGTGTAGGTCTTCGCGTTCAGTTTCGCTAAATATGGTGAAGTGCGCTGAAGAAAAGTGCAGATAGTCTTTGCTGATCTCTATGCTGGTCACAATGCCGCTGTCTTGCCCTGCATCGGTGGCTGCCTGTTCCTTGGAATCGCTGCTGACCTGGCCCGGAGATTGGGTCGGAGCCTGCTTTGCACGCTTGCGTGAAACCTGTTGTTCAGTCATGACTCGATGCTACCACAGGCCCTAAATTGGGCCGCGTCAACGTCAGCTTTGAATCCGATCGAGCACGAGTCCATAGAAGTAGGTACCTTCCCGGTCGAAGTACCAGCCGAGGTGCTGTTGACACTCGCTGCAGCTGGCAAAGCGCCACTGGAATCCGGCGAACCAGGAATCGGCGTGTTGGCGTTCGCCGCTAATGCTGCAGCCTAGCGCTTCGTTAAAACAACCGAGCTCAAACTCGAAGCCGTGGGGATTGACGCAGTGGTGGTGGTGGCTGCCGTTGATCTCGATGGCGTTTGCCAGGCGAGACACGACCGCCGAGCAGACGGCACAGTGGAGGTAGTCACGTTGAGTCTCCTCCGTGTCCTCTACTACGGACTTAAGCGCTGGGTCTAGGCCTTGACGCTCTTTGTCTATCACGTCGATCATGGCAGTCTACCGCTAGGGTACTGGTACCCCGATACTAACCCAGCTACAGCACACACGGGCCATGCCAGGAGTTGTTATGACCGTAGAATCCGAAGCCGATGTGCGGGGATTGTTGGCCTGCGGTCGCCTGGTGCGGCGGATTTTCGAGCGTATGCGCAAGGCGGCTGTGCCGGGTATCACCACGGCCCAGCTCGATCAGATAGCTCAAGCGGAATTCCGTAAGACCGGCGCTCAGTCAGCGCCCATGCACTTCTACAACTTTCCCGGCGCTACCTGCATCAGCGTGAATGAGGCGGCTGCGCACGGGATCCCTGGTCAACAGCGCTTACGCCAAGGTGATCTGGTGAACATTGACGTGTCGGCTGTTCTCGATGGCTACGTTGCTGATATGGGCGAGTCGTTCTTGGTGGGCGCGGCAAGTTCCGGAAAGCTGCGAGCACGGGAGCGGATCTGTCGAGCAGTGAAGCAAGCGGTGCAGCTAGCTATCGCCGAGATCAAGCCTGGTCGCTCCCTGAATGTGATCGGTACTACCGTGCAGCAGGTTGCTGATCGTGGTGGCTACGGGATTGTGGAAAACCTCGGTAGTCACGGCGTTGGCCGCGACATACATGAAGAGCCGTCCTACATTCCCAAAGCCAATCCACGGGAGCAGCGTACGCTGAGCGAAGGGCTAGTGCTCACAGTCGAACCTTTCTTCACTACCGGTAGGCCTTGGGTTGAAGAGCAGGCGGATGGTTGGACTCTCGCCGCGGCACCAGGGGAGTTAGTGGCGCAGTGCGAACAGACTGTGATCGTTGCGGCAGATGGCCCTGTGATCGTAACCGCGGCTGCATGAGATGCGGGCTGAGCTAACCTCCGCACAAGCCGCTTTTAAGGACCAAGTGGGCAACTTCCTAGAGCAAGCGCTGCCGGTGACATTGGCAGACAAGGTACGCCATAACGCCCCAATTTCTAAAGCAGAACTAACGGATTGGACGCGGGTTTTAAACGCCCGGGGTTGGGCTGCACCGAACTGGCCAGCAGAGCATGGCGGTACCGACTGGACCCTGGTACAGCGCCAGATTTTCGACACCCAATGTCGGCTGGCACATGCACCGGTTCTCTCAGGGTTCGGCTTTAACATGGTGGGCCCGGCAATCATTCGCTACGGCACGGCTGAACAACAGGCCCAGTTTTTGCCCGCGACCCGCAATGCCGATCTATGGTGGTGCCAAGGCTACTCGGAGCCGGGTGCGGGTTCGGACTTGGCGTCGCTGAGCACCCGTGCCATTCGTGACGGAGACAGCTACCGGGTTACCGGGCAGAAAATCTGGACGTCCGGCGCTGAGCTAGCGGATTGGATGTTTGCGCTGGTGCGCACGGATCCTGAGGTTCAACAACAACGAGGCATCAGCTTCCTGCTCATCGACTTACGTTCTGCCGGGGTACGCATCGAACCTTTGTACGCCCTCAACGGCAAGCGCCTTTGGAATCAGGTCTTTCTGGACGAAGTTCGGGTGCCCATGAGTCAACGTTTGGGCGAGGAAAATCGAGGCTGGACAGTAGCGAAGAGCTTGCTTGGCGATGAGCGCTTGCTGGTCTCGAGGGTTTCTGAGAACAAGCGCATGCTCTCGGTTATCTCGGATCTAACGGACAGCATGGATGCGCAACTGTCTGCCCATGACCTGGGCGCCTTGCGTGGCCGAATCGACTCGCTGCAAGTACGTCTGCGGGCCCTGGAAGCGACCAGTTTGCGCTTGTTAACCATGGCAGATGCGGGCGATGCGGTAGGTGCTGAACCCTCGATGTTGAAGCTCAAAGGCTCGGAGCTGGTGCAAGCGATGGATGAAGCGCTGATGGACTTATTGGCCTACTTCACGTTACCCGTAGATCGGAGCACTACTGCGCGCTTGCTACCCGGCGTTACTGCCTCAGATCCCGTAACGCCTGCCGCTGTAGAATATCTGGCTTCTGGGTATTTCCATCATCGCGGCTACACCATTGCTGGTGGCGCCAGCGAAGTGCAACACAACATTATTGCCAAGCAGGTGCTGGGCTTGTGAACACCGAGCTGTGGAGCGGCGCGGTCGTTTAAGCCAGCAACAACTTCAGATCCGATGACGGATCTGCCAGGATTGCCGGGTCCGCAGGCTTGCCAAGCATCTGTTTACAGACCATGAACTCTTTCGGACTATTGACGGCATCCGCAGCGACAATTTTGCCTTCCTTGAGATAGAACACCGCAAACTGATTGCTGGCTTGGTCGCCGCGTAGAACCTGGGTGTCGCCTTCGGTGGAGAAGCCCACCATCTGCAGTTTCAATTCGTATTGATCCGACCAAAACCAGGGCACAGCGTCGTAAACTTTGGGCTTGCCACAAATATTGGCAGCACTGACTCGGGCCTGCTCCATGGCGTTGGGAACGGACTCGAGTCGCAAGCGCCGACCAACGATCGGGTTAGGGTGGTTACAGCAATCGCCGGCGGCATAGACATCAGCGGCGGAGGTTTCGCAGCGCTCATTAACTGTGATGCCATTGTCGCAACTGATGCCTGCTGCTTCCGCTAATTCGACGTTGGGGACGATGCCGATGCCGACGATGACCAGGTCAGCGTCGAAAGCTTGGTCACCACACAGCACTCGCTCGACTCGCTCGGTGCCTTCGAAACCTGAGACCAAGGTGTCTACATGCAGGTGTACGCCGCGGCTGCTGTGTAGCTGGTGATAGTAGGCTGACATCTCTGGCGTGGTAACGCGTTGCAGGATGCGGTGCTCCATTTCCAGAACATGCACTTCCATGTCTGCTTCAATGCATACCGATGCGACTTCGAGACCGATATAGCCGCCACCAACGATTACGATCTTCTTGCCGGGGCCCATTTCGGCTCGAATGGCGTCAACGTCGGCAATGGTGCGCAGATAGTGAATGCCCGCCAAATCTGAACCAGGGATGCTGAGCTTCCGCGGTCGGCTACCGGTTGCGAGAATGAGTTTGTCGTAGTTCAGGCTCGCACCCGCGGCAGTAGTGACCGTCTTTGCTGCGGGATTGATCTGCGAAACGGTCTCGCTTGTGAGGAGCTTGATGTCTTTGTCGCCGTAGAATTTTTCTGGGCGCAGATATACGCGTTCTAGACCCTGCTCGCCGGACAGATAGTGCTTGCTCAGCGGTGGGCGCTGATAAGGCACGTAAGGCTCGTCTCCGATGATCGTGATCGCGTCGCTGTAGCCTTCCTGGCGCAAGCTGGCAGCGGCTTGTCCGGCTGCGTGGCCGGCGCCCACGATGATGACTCCTGACATAGTTGTGGTCCTTCCCAAGACGAATTTGAGGCTGAATTTTGCAGCTAGGCTGGGCATTCTAGCGCAGTCTTAAGCGGGGTGAGTGACGCCGGGAATGAACAACAAAGCGCAGCCGCTGGCTACCGACCAAGCCAGGACTCTGACAGAGCTGGTGCAGCGCGCCCAGCGTCAGCTGCCGGCTGCTCATTGGGACTATTTGATGGGCGCGGCAGAAACTGAAACCGGGCTGCGGCGCAATCGCTGTGGGTTGGATGCGCTTGCCTTCCGCCCACGGATCCTCAACGACGTTTCAAGCATCGATTGTGGAACAGAGTTGCTTGGACAGAAACAGCGCATTCCGGTCTTGCTGTCCCCCCTAGGTTCGATTCAACTGTTTCATGCCGATGGCGCCGCGGCCGCCGCCCGGGCCGCAGCAGCGTTCGGTGTGCTGCACATTCTCAGCTCGGTGTGTTTGCCAGACTACGAGGATTTGGCGTCTTTGGTCCCCGGACCGCGCATTTTGCAGCTGTATTTGGTCGGCGATGAAGCCTGGATGGATGAGATTATCAGCCGTGCCGCAGCGCTGGGCTATACCGCGCTGTGCCTTACGGCGGACACCCAGGTTTACTCCCGACGGGAACGGGACATGCATCGGCGCTGGACACCACCTTCGGGGCGCGTCGCCGGTACAAATGACTTTGCGTATCAGTCGCGGATGACCTGGGATACCGTCGCCCACATCAAGGACAAGTTCGATCTGCCGTTAATCATCAAAGGGGTTAACGCCGCAGAGGACGCGGCGCGCTGTGTGCAGGCCGGCGTTGATGTGGTCTACGTGTCTGATCACGGTGGTCGGCAACTCGATCATACCCGCGCCTGTATCGACGCGCTGCCCGAAGTCGTCGCTGCGGTGCAAGGCCGAGTGCCTGTACTGGTAGACGGCGGTTTTTATCGCGGCGCCGACGTCGTAAAAGCCCTGTGTTTGGGCGCCGACGGCATCGGCATCGGTCGGTTGCAGGGATTGGCCATGGCAGCGGGGGGTGCCAGTGCTGTGCTACGGATGCTGGAAATCCTAGAACACGAGATCCATACCGCAATGGCCTTGCTGGGCGCTGCGTCGATTGCTGAGCTCAATGAGTCGTTACTGGTGCAATCTCAGGCCCTGCACATTGGCAATCTCCGCAGCGCCTTTCCGCTGATAGACAGTTAGGACGCCACCGGCCTTCGCTGAACGTTTAACGGCTGTCGTCGCTGGTTGTGTTCGTTTTGAGGCAAGAATCACCGGCTGGAGCGTTGCGCCAGCAAGATGGCGCCGATCGCGCCAACGAGCAGTGCGACGCTGAGCGCGATCGTAGTTTCATCAAGCCAGTGTGGCGCAGAGCGCCCTGCAGCATCGACCCATGCGCTGGCAGCAGAATGGCTTTGTAGTGCAGCAAGCATTGCATTGCTGGTAGCGTGCATGAACACAGGGACCCAAACGCTGCCGGACAACCACAAGCCCAGGCCGTAGAGCATGCCGCTTGTGGCATGAAGGTACCAGCGATCTAAATCGTGGACCAACGTGAACAAGCTGCTGGCCAAAACGATGGCAAGCAGCGCAGGCAGCCAGCGTTCTAGCTGACTTTGCAACCACAGCCGAAAACCAAACTCTTCGATCAGCGGTGCCGCGACGATGGCGGCAACCACAGTCCATAGGCTAGGGCTGGATGTGGCTGCGTCGTTTGCGGCATCAAATTGCAATGCAACCAGCAGGCGCCAGCCGCACAAGCCTAGAGCCATTGCGGCGCCCCAAATTAGCCACTTGCGCTCTGGCAGGACTAAGCGCGCGAAGTGCCAGCCCCGAGGTCGGTCTCGGTGGACGTGGGTGAGCCAAAAGGTTACTAGTACCAGTGCCAGCACCGCATAAGACAGCGGTGCCTGAAACTGTGCGCCAGCGCCCAGTGCCAGGAGCCACAGAATCGCTAGCAGCGCAGCGGCCCCGGTACCCACGAGGTGGCGTAACATAACCGCTGCCATTGAAGCGGTGTTCAGGGTGATGAGTCGGCGGGGCCCGCGACCAGCTGCGCCAGCCAGCGAGGGAAGGCACCTTGCTCGGCCCGACTCATGCCGAGCAGGCCGCCTAGCTCAGCGCCAGCGATGCCCAGACCGATGGCTGTGCTGGACACCAGCATGACGATGTTGCGAGCGCGCTCCAATTCCTCGGCGCAGGGGCCGATGGACCTTGTTGCAGTGTTTAGCTCGGCGACGTGCTCTCGATGCAGGTCCTCGGCGATGGTCTCGATCACCGCAGTAAACAGGGACTGGACCTCCGCTTCTGGGCTCGCCAGTTGGTTGCCGTTGTCTACGGCGAGCCAGGCTAGGAGCCTGGCATGGCCATTTTCGACAATGGTGCGGAACAGGTTTTCGCACAGCTCAACTGGGGGCACCTCCTTCTGCAAGGCGGTGATGACATCTGCCAGCAGCGAGGCGGTCATATGGCTGACCAGAGCGCGGCGCATTTCCTCACTGCTGCCGAAGTGGTGGATGATGGTCGCGTGGCTCATGCCCGCGTCCTCTGCCACACCGGTGAGGTTAAGGCCATCGAGACCCTGATCCTTCAGGCGCGCAGCCGCTGTCGTCAAGATCAAGGCCTTGGCAGCTGCGGGTGTGCGCCGGACGCGCTTGGTGCTGGAATTTTTTGTACTTTTACTATTGACATTCATGTTGGTAAGTCTACTATCTACATCAATGTTAATAACCGATGTTTCAATATGCAGCCATCCGTAACTTCACCGAGTCAATCCACGACGACGGCCAGTCAGGATACCAGCAATGCTCCCAGCGTCCCGCGGCTGCAGCCCCGGGTAGCGTACCGTGCGCTGAAAGAGCTGATCGCCAACCCTGAAGATACCGCCAAGGTTTTTGTCATTCTTCGCGCGCTGACGGGCGATGCCCTGGAGCGGGGCTACCGCCGCTTCCGTACGACCCCGGTGGGTGAGCGAGTTCGCGCTGAGGGCGGATCCCTGCTCGATCATCTGCGCGATCGTGATGCCTTACGGGCATTGCCGGCTGACAGCCTCGGCCGAGCCTACTTGCGATTTGTCGAATCGGAAGATCTTTCTGCCGATGGACTGGTTGAGGCCAGCGAGCAAAACCATCACTTTGCGGATCCCCAAGTGCAACAGTACGCTGAGCGGCTTCGAGACATGCACGACCTATGGCACGTGGTCACCCAGTACGGTCGCGACAGCTTTGGTGAAGTTTGCTTGCTGGCGTTCACCTACGCACAGACCCGTAATCGTGGCATAGGTGTCATCGCCCTGGTGGGTGGTTATAAGACCTATCAGGAGATGGGCAGGGGAGTTTGGCGCGCTGTTTTACGCGGTTATCGCGATGGTCGTCGCGCGGCCTGGCTGCCAGCCGCAGATTGGGAGCGGCTGTTGCGGTTGCCGCTCGAGCAGGTACGCAAAGACCTGAATATCGCCAGCCCGACGCCTTATCAGGCAATGTGGGCCAACGCTCAGCCAGCATAGGCTGAGCCTGGTTAGGGTTTGCCGCCGGTATCTTTCGGCAGAGGCATAGGAAAAGGTGTGATATTCCCCGCGCCGGTGCTTTCGGTGACTTTTGGAATGCCTTCCTTTTCTACCTCGTCAATTCGAATCACCGCATGCATCGGGATAAAACTGCGTTGTACGCCTTCGAACTCCGTTCGCAGACGGTCTTCACCCGGATCGATCACGACTTGGGAGCGCTCACCGAAAACGTAGTCTTCAATCTCGATAAAGCCATAAAGCTCGCTCTGATATAGCCCTTTGGCATAAACCTCATAAATCTGCCCCTGATTGTGGAACAGTACTTTGTAAATGTGAGTGGCTTGCTCGCTCATTGGATATCCGCTGTTGGGCGATGGGTCAGACCAGCACCTGTGGTTTCATTGGTCCGAAATCCGGTTGCTCCTCAGGTGGGGCTGCCGGTGAATTTTTCAAGGGGTATACTGCGCGGCCCTCGATCCTGGAGCCAGCTTCGCTAGCAGGTGGCCCAGTGGACTGACTCGCTCTGGAAGGACGCGTTGAAACCCAAACTCTATGTTAAGACCCATGGTTGCCAGATGAACGAGTATGACTCGGCGCGCATGGCAGATCTACTGGCGAATAGTCACGATTATGAACTGGTCGACGAACCAGAGCAGGCCGATTTGCTGCTGCTAAACACCTGCTCCATTCGGGAGAAGGCCCAGGAGAAGGTGTTTCACCAGCTGGGTCGGTGGAAAGCGCTCAAGGCTCGCAATCCTGACCTGAAGATCGGCGTAGGCGGCTGCGTGGCCAGCCAGGAAGGCGACAACATTCACCGGCGCGCACCTTACGTCGATCTCATCTTCGGGCCGCAAACTTTGCACCGCCTGCCGCAGATGCTCGAGCAAAAACGTGTTGCTAAAGCAGAACGGTTACCAGTTGTGGACGTCACCTTCCCGGAAATCGAAAAGTTCGATCGCTTGCCCGCTCCCCGGGCCGAAGGTCCATCGGCTTTCGTTTCGATTATGGAAGGCTGTAGCAAATATTGCAGCTTTTGCGTGGTGCCCTACACCCGAGGAGAAGAGGTTAGTCGCCCGGTAGCTGACGTGATGCGAGAAATCATTGCGCTGGCGCAGCAAGGCGTTAGAGAAGTGAATTTGCTGGGTCAGAACGTCAACGCCTATCGTGGTCCGATTGATGACGACTACGCTGATCTGGCAGAGTTGATTCACTATGTGGCGGACGTAAAAGGCATCGAGCGCATTCGTTTTACCACCTCACACCCGATGGAGTTCAGCGACTCGCTCATTCAAGCATATGCCAACGTACCGCAATTGGTTGACCATCTGCACCTGCCAGTGCAGTCCGGTAGCGATCGCATCCTGGCACTGATGAAGCGCGGACACAGCGCCGCCGACTATCGACAACGGATCGCCAAGCTGCGTGCGGTGCGCCCAGACATCAGTCTTTCGTCAGATTTCATCGTCGGCTTTCCCGGCGAAACTGATGCTGACTTCGAAGACACCATGGCGCTGATTGAAGACATAGGCTTCGACATATCTTTCAGCTTTATCTATAGCGCTCGACCCGGTACCCCTGCAGCGGCATTGGCCGACAACACCCCGGAGTCGGTGAAGAAAGCGCGTTTGCAACGGCTACAGGAACGGATCAGGTCCCAGGCAGACGCCATTGCCCAGGCTATGGTCGGTGGCGTTGAGCGAGTGCTGGTGACCGGGGTGTCGAAAAAAGATCCAGGGCAGGTTCAGGCGCGCACAGAGAACAATCGGGTGGTGAATTTCCCTCACCCGCAGCCTGGGCGCGCGGTGTCAGGGCTTGGTGATTTCGTTACCGTGAAGATCTCAGAAGCCTTGCCGAATTCGCTGCGCGGCCTCTACCTGGCCGCTGCGGACGAGGTTTAGGCGAAGTCCCAACGGTTCTAAGACCGACGGCTTCTCAGTTTTTGATTGCTCCTGTAGAACTCGGTTTGACAGGGCCTTGGCGGCCGATATGCTTAGCTTCCGTAAACAGCTATGGCACCGCATTGAGCGAACCTCCGGCCCCCGGGCAGGATCCCGAATCCCCGAGCCCTGCTGCTGCCGCCGATCCATCTGGCGGTGCTCAGGTCGTGCCCTTTACCTCCCGCTTAGAACTGACACCAGATGACCCCGTGCGGCTGGCGGCACTCTGTGGTCCAGTGGAAGACAACATCCGTCAGCTGGAACGACGCCTCGGGGTCCACATTCGCAGTCGCGGCAATCAGTTCCAGCTCAGTGGCCCAGAAACTCGAGTGCGAATGGCATCGGCGCTGTTGAATCAGCTCTATCGGGAAACTGCCACCCGGGCGACCATTGAGCCAGATCTTGTGCATCTGTACCTGCAGGAATCGGGGGCCCAAGAGCTGGTGGAGCGAGCGGAGACGGTGGAACCTGCTGGCAGCGACACGTTAATCCGTACCGGGCGTAAGACGATTCAACCCAGAGGTGGTAATCAAACGCGCTACGTTCAGGCCATTCGCAAGTTCGACGTTAACTTCGGTATCGGACCTGCGGGCACTGGCAAAACCTATCTAGCGGTGGCTTGCGCGGTAGAAGCATTGGAGTCTCAACGGGTTAGTCGAATCCTCTTGGTTCGACCCGCTGTAGAAGCCGGCGAGAAGCTTGGCTTCTTACCCGGTGACCTGGCACAGAAGATCGATCCGTATCTGCGACCGCTTTACGATGCCCTCTACGAAATGATGGGTGTGGAACGGGTAAACAAGTACATCGAGCGCAATATCATCGAAGTGGCTCCCTTGGCTTACATGCGTGGGCGGACCTTGAACAACGCTTTCATCATTCTCGATGAGAGCCAAAACACCACTATCGCGCAGATGAAGATGTTCCTCACACGCATAGGGTTTGGCTCGACAGCAGTCATTACCGGTGATATTACCCAGATCGACTTGCCTCGGGGGCAGGGCTCTGGGCTGGTACAGGTGACCCAGGTGCTAAAGGGCGTTAACGATATCAGCACCACCCGGTTCGTTTCCCGAGATGTAGTACGCCATCCCCTGGTACAAAAAATCGTCGAAGCCTATGCGAGTTATCAGGACCGCTATGGCGATGCACAAGATGGCAGTCGCGATGTCAGTTGATCTGCAGATCGTTGCTAATGCATTGGCGGAGACTCAGTTGGATCAGGGCCCGTTGCCGAGCGCCGAACAGTTCGAACGCTGGGCTCGAGTGGCGTTGGCTCAGGTCAATCGCCTCGATAGCGTAGATCAGCATGACATTTGTATCCGCATCACCGACAGCACAGAGAGTCAAACGCTCAACGCTCAGTATCGTCATCAAGACAAACCGACCAACGTGCTGAGCTTTCCTGCGGACTTGCCCGTCTCGGCGGATACCTTGGCGGCAATGGAATCGATACCCCTGGGCGATCTGGTATTGAGTCTGCCGATTATCGTTGCGGAGGCCTCCGAGCAGCGGAAACCGCTGACAGATCATCTCGCCCATTTAGTCATGCACGGTACTTTGCATCTGCTGGGCTACGACCACGAGTGTGATGACGACGCCCAAATCATGGAGTCCATCGAGATTGCCGCGCTTGCAGAGTGCGGGATCGACAATCCCTACGAGACAGAAAGCGGAGCGAACTCGTGAGCGAGCAAACTGCCAGCGAACACCGCTCGTTGTTCCAACGTCTCGGAGATCTGTTTAACGATGAGCCCAGCGATCAGGCGGAGCTGCAGGACATGCTCGAGGCCGCCGCTGAGCGCGCGCTCATCGATGGCGATGCGCTGAATATTATTTTTGGCGCCCTGCATGTGGCCGACATGCAGGTAAGAGACATCATGGTTCCGCGCAAGCAACTGATCGCCATTTGCGCCATGGACAAAGCTGAAACCATTCTGCAGAAAATCGTCAAGTCTCAGCATTCCCGTTTCCCGGTTTATGGCGACGACTTAGACGACATCAAAGGCATTTTGCACGCGAAGGATCTATTGCCCTTTTTGCTGCAATCCGATCTTTCAGGTTTTGAGATCAAGGACTGCATTCGACCGGCAACCATCGTGCCGGAAAGCAAGCGGTTGAACGTATTGCTGCAGGAGTTTCGGGCGACGCGCAACCATATGGCGGTTGTAGTTGATGAGTACGGCCACGTTTGCGGCGCGGTTACCATTGAAGACGTGCTTGAGCAGATCGTCGGCGAAATTGAGGATGAACACGACGTCGACGATGACAGCTTCGTGAAACAGCTCGACGACACCACCTTTACTGTGAAGGCGACGACCACCATCGAAGATTTCAACGAGCACTTTGAGGTGGAGTTCGATGACGATGAATTCGATACTATCGGCGGGCTCTTGTTGAAGGCATTCGGACATGTTCCAGAC
>JBPCXR010000337.1:0-3015 GCA_051027215.1 Pseudomonadales bacterium
TTGCGCGAGCAAATGCGCGACGGGCTTGCCGATGCCGTACAAAAAGCCACCGATCGCGAAGGCTTTGAGCAGTTCCATTTACAGCTAACCAAAGATCACAAGGAAGGTGTGAAGGCTGTCTCTGAGCGACGCGTGGGCAACTTCTCCGGTACCTGATACCTAAGAAGCACATGCTCACTCACTCTGTGAACGTTTTAGGACGTTCGTATCGGTGTGTGCAACGTCACGTCCGTAGATCTCAAGACTGGTCAGTTGATCGTAAGTGAGTGTGTCGCGGTCAAGTCGATAGCTGCGCGCAAATCGGCTTGTACGTGCTTGCTCGGCTAAAAACGGCGCCTGGCTGATCGACCATTGATCATCACCAGAGGTGGCTTGCACGCTTATCGACACGATTCCGTCCGCGATCTCGAGCGTGCCTCCAGCCACCAATGCGAGGCCTCTTGGTATAGCAAATGATTGCATAACCAACGCACGTTCGGCGTCCCAGCTCAGAAATCCGGCTTCGTTATGGAACACCTCGTCGTTACGCTTACGCATTACGGTTTGGTTGTACCGCAACATTACGAGCACTTGGCTGTCTGCATTGTCAACGTCGCCGGCGGGCTCGAATACTAAGCGCTCGTAGTAGGAACTCCGCTCATCCTCATCAGGCTCTGGCGCTACGTCCACTCCTTGATCGCCAGTCCATACACCAATAAAGCCGGTCAAAGGTCCGTAGTCAACAGCCACAATATGCAGTCCTAGTCTTTGTACTCAGCATCGTATCTTACCTAGCCATTGTGGAAAATGAACCGGCCCAACGGCGCGATTCATCATGCCGCTAACGCTGCTTCAAGCGTCAGGTCCGCACGCCGCCAAGCACCCCTTCTCTGGTCAGTTTCGCGATCTCATCAGTACTAAAACCGAGTTCACTGAGCACCTCGGCGTTGTGCTGCCCAAGCGCCGCTGCCAGCTGCCGGGTGTTGGTTGGCGTACCTTCAAACCGCGCTGCTGCGCGCGGTTGACGAACTCTACCTAAGCCCGGCTGGTCGTACTCCGAAATGAGCGCGTTCACCTGCACTTGTTCTTGCTCAATCACCTCTGGGCGACTGAGCACCGGCGCACAGGGCACGCCCTGCTCATCCAGACGTTGCAACCAGTAGGCACTGGAGCGCTGACGCAACACGTCCGCAGTCATTTCTAAACGAATCTTCACGTTGACCCCGCGCGCACGGGGTGTGGAAAAACGCTCATCGTCCAACCATTGCGTTCGGTCCAGCGCTCTACAGAGTCCCTCCCACTCCGCATTCGATACGGCTCCTGCGGTGATGTAACCGTCCTCGGTTTGGTAGATTAGATCCTTAGAGCGCTGTCCACGCTTAACCTTGCCTTCTTCGCCTACCAAAGTGAGCCCGCCCAAACCCTCCTGCCACAGATAGGCAATCATCACGTCCAGCATCGCCACCTTCACGTGCTGGCCTTCTCCGGTTCGTTCACGTGATAGCAAAGCAGCAGTTATCGCCTGTGCTGCCGTAATGCCAGTCGTCTTATCTGGAATGACGGTGCGAATCATGCGCGGACGATCGTGTTCGTCAGTTGCCTGCAAATCGGCGAGACCCGATAGCGCTTGAATAACCGGGTCGTATACACGCTTATGTGCGTACGGTCCTTTCTCGCCGAAGCCGCTCATTGAAACGTAGATGATTCGCGGGTTGATCTGGCGGATGACCGGCTCGCCTAAGCCCATGCCATCGATCGCTCCTGGACGAAAGTTTTGTACGAACACGTCCGCCTCGGCAGCCAGTTTTTTAACCACTGCGATTCCAGCAGGAGACTTTAAGTCCAAACAGACTGATCGCTTGCCACGGTTGGCTGTCAAAAACCCTGGCGTAACCCCACCCCCACCCATGGCTCGAACCACATCGCCAGCAAGCGGTTCCACTTTAATGACATCTGCACCTTGATCCGCCAGCAGCACAGTGGCGGCCGGGCCGGCTAAGACCCTGGACATGTCGAGTACCCTAAACCCAGATAGCGGCCCGCTCATGCTAGCTCCCGTTGTTGGTTCGCTTTGATTCAACCGCGCTGCTCGGAGCAATCGAGCAATACTTCGCTCACCGCATCCGGGGCGTCGAGCATTAGATCATGACCACCCTGCATGATCAGCGTCACCCAATCTGAACGCTCGCAGACTGACTCGTATGCAGCCTTGGTTCCAGGATGGTCAAAGCCGGCAGCCAGAACATAGACTCGACGCGGCACTAGATCACTCTGACCAGTCAAAGTGACGGGTTCAGCGAAACTACCCAGGGGATGATTTGTGCATTGTGCATTCATCCAGGACGCGTCCGCCGCGTTCACATTGAACTGCTCAGCAGACATCGGTGGCACCGAAAAACCATCGCCAGCCGCCGCTTGTTGGCGGAATTCTTCGGCGATCTCTCGTGGAATCGTGTCGAACATCGACTGTCCACTGGCTGGGATCAGAGCATCTAGATATACCAGCGCTGCGATGGACTCCGGCATGGCGTCTGCCACGGCGGTGATGATCAAGCCGCCGTAGGAATGCCCGCACAGCACGACGTCATGCAGACTATAAGAACTGATGATATTGGCGATGTCGGCCACATGGGTAGACAGATTGATCGTCGGGCTCAAAAGGTGTGCACGATCCCCGAGACCGCTTAGCGAGGGCGAGAACACCTGATGACCCTCGGCTCGCAATTGGTTGGCGACCCGCTGCCAACACCAGCCGCCGTGCCAGGCTCCATGCACTAAAACATAAGTCGCCATGTTGCCCCCAAATCCGAATCTGGTTGTCCCGGTGCGCCGTCGCTAGCTATGCAGTTCACGCCAGCCAGGATGATACTGCATAACGTGGAGCCGAAGAATTCGATACCCAGCTGGCGCAAATCCTAGAAGAAAGTAGATACTGGCAGAAAATTTGAGTAACTCAACGGCAAAGTAGTGGGCTCGACACAACCGCTGCTGCCCAACGACAACATGAAAAACAGTCTGCGACGGTTCACTCACAAG
>JBPCXR010000338.1:0-2882 GCA_051027215.1 Pseudomonadales bacterium
GCCTCTCCACACACTGTCGAACTGGACGTGGGCGTGCCGGCGCGCGGTTGGCATGGAGAGGCCTATCGAGGCCACGTGTTCTGGGACGAACTATTCATCTTTCCGTTCATCAACCTACGCGTCCCCGCCATCACCCGCTCGTTCCTGCTCTATCGCTATAGACGCCTGCCGGAAGCGCGAAGGGCGGCCATCGCCATCGGATGCCTGGGTGCAATGTTTCCGTGGCAGAGCGGAAGTAGTGGTCGGGAAGAAACCCAGTCGCTTCATCTCAACCCTTTGTCTGGACGATGGCTGTTGGACACCTCACACCGCCAGCGCCACGTCAATGCCGCCATTGTCTACAACGTCTGGCAGTACTTTCAAGTCACCGAAGATCGGGAGTTCATGTCCACCTACGGCGTAGAACTCATGCTTGAAATTGCGCGTTTCTGGGTCAGTCTGGCCAAATTTGATGATACTCGTCAGCGCTACGCCATCGTCGGCGTAATGGGCCCTGATGAGTTTCACACTTCCGAACCGGATGTCGATCCGACCCTGGCAGCGGGTCTGCCGAACAACGCATATACCAATATCCTGGCGTCCTGGTGTATTACGCGGACCTTAGACGCACTGGATCTACTTTCCGACAGCCAGCGGCGACGACTACTCGATAATCTTGATGTTACACAAGCAGATCTCGAAGATTGGGATCACGTCAGTCGCAACCTTATCGTTCCCTTCCACGATGACAGCATTATCTCTCAATTTGAGGGGTATGAAAAACTCGCTGAGTTAGATTGGGACCGCTATCTCAGAACCTATGGCAACTTGCAACGCCTTGATCGCCTCCTCGAGCTGGAAGGTGATGATCCGAACCGCTACAAAATCTCAAAGCAGGCTGATATGCTGATGCTTTTCTTTTTATTCTCGACAGAGGAACTTAAGGAGGTTTTCGATCGCCTAGGCTACAATTTCTCATCGGAAATGATTGGCAAAAACATAAAGTACTACATGGCCCGAACGACACACGGCTCGACTTTGAGTTGGGTTGCCCACGCCTGGGTCATGTCGCGATGGGATCGCAAGAGATCTTGGCGGCTCTTCGAGCAAGCGCTCGACAGTGATGTAGAAGATCTTCAGGAAGGCACTACGGCAGAAGGCATCCATCTTGGTGCAATGGCCGGCACGGTCGACCTAGTTCAGCGCTGCTACACAGGGATCGAAATTCTCGCCGATACGTTAAACTTCAATCCGCTATTGCCCGACGAGCTGTCGCGCCTGCATATCACTATTCACTATCGGTGGCATACACTCGATGTGACCGTGACGAGTAGGGACCTCACAGTTTCCAGTCGTCGCTGTACGGCGCCGCCGGTTACAATTGCCTACCGTGGACATGTCCGGAAAATCAGCCCAGGTCAGACCTACACTTTCCGTCTCATACGGGCTGTTAAGAAACCGAGCATCACGACCATCCCCAGTGGAATTGAGGCTTCGGATGCCACGTCCTCAAGGAACATTGAAAAAATGAGAGGTTGAACGATAAATAATTTCGGCGATCATCGCTAGACATTGAATGCTCGGACATCGCCAATAGGACCTGACGTGACACACAGAAAATCGATAGAGTAACCACGCGATGACTAGCATTCTGACTGTGACGCTCAATCCAGCTCTTGATATCACAACTGCCGTCGATCGCGTGGGGAGCGGCACGAAGTTGAGATGTGAGACGCCCCGTTTTGATCCGGGCGGCGGCGGCATCAATGTGTCGCGAGCCATCAAGAAACTTGGCGGCGACAGTCGGGCCGTAGCCGCCATTGGTGGCGCCGTCGGTAAGACCTTCCGCTCGCTATTAGAGGACGAAGGCATCACCGCCCATTGGATTGGAATCGATGGGGCGACACGTGAGAGTTTCGTCGTGCACGAACACTCAACAGGATTACAATACCGCTTTGTCTTACCGGGACCAGAGTGGCACGAAGAAACCGGGCTGCGGGCACTGGAAGAGATACTGAGGCTCATAGGCCCCGGTGACTATGTAGTTGCCAGCGGCAGTCTTCCGCCAGGATTGCCAGATACCTTCTACAGCGACCTTGCAACCCAAGTCAGCCAAGCAGGAGCGCGTCCTTTGTTCGACACCTCGGGACGTCCATTGAAGCTGTTGTCACAACAGGCAGCCCATCCTTCGGCAGTCCACGTTATGGATGAAATTGAAGCATGTCAGCTGGTCGGTTGCACAACGCTTGAGATCGAAGACGCCCGCAGCCTCGCCTGCAAGATGGTAACCAGTGGCGCAGTCGGGGTCGCTGTGATCACACTTGGTGCCCGCGGTGCTCTCGCAATCTCACACGACCAGGGCTGGCAGGTGGCCCCTCCTCTGGTCAAGGTCGATAGCAAGGTCGGTGCCGGCGATAGCTTTATGGCTGCTCTCACTCTAGGCCTGAGCGCAAGCTGGTCGCTGCGTGAGGCGCTCATTTATGCCATGGCAGCTGCAACCTCCGCAGTGATGACGCCAGCCACAGAGCTTTGCACAAAGGCATCAACAGATGCGTTGCGTGGTGCCGTGACGAGTGCGTCGATTTGATCAATGTGATGGGGGCCACGCAAACTGACCGAGAAAGGAGTAGAAGAGCAATGCACAAAAAGGCGATTTACAGCCTAACCGTGGACCTAACGCTGAGGGAGCTTCACGACGAGCGCCATATCGAACGCGAGAAACTCGCACAGGCATTGGAAATTTCTAACCTGACGGTGACGCGGATCGAGAATGGGGCCGAGCGCAAGAACGCTGGCGAACTCATCCTAATGTTAGACGTGTTTGATCTTGGCTGGGAAGACTTTATGACCCGGGTGAAGGCGAACCTTGCCAAAGCCGAAGCGCAGTTGATCTGACTAGGACA
>JBPCXR010000339.1:0-4126 GCA_051027215.1 Pseudomonadales bacterium
ATCCTGAGAACCTTGTTCTGGGACGTAGCGGCACCAAGCACAGTAATCGTAGGAGTGACCTGTGACAGATCGTCGGTGTAAAAGAGCTGCAAACTCTCCAGGAATTCGCCGGAAAAGGCGCTCACTGCCAGCGGCACTTGCTGGAGATTCTGTTCCCGCTTCTGGGCGGTGACAACGATTTCGTCCAGCTCGGCGGCATGGACAACCGCCGAAGACCAGGCTCCCGATGCAATTACCAGAATAGAAATGTGGGCGTGGTTCAAATTAGGTTACCACCTCATACTCACAGAAATGCCTAAATAATGATCTGGCAGATTGGTTTCTAGTGTCCTGTCCGATTAATTAATTGAATTATTTATAGAGGGAAATCTCATATGATTAACCGCATTGAGAGGATTAATCATGGCACGACTCCCGGCAGAAATTGTATTGGATGGTGAGGAGGAAGCCCAGCTCAAACAATGGCGTCGCCGACGGAAGACAAGTGCAGGTTTACACTTGCGTGCGGGCATTGTTCTGGATTGCGCCGATGGGTATTCGGGTGAAGAAATTGCAGAATGGCACCATACCAGCCAACATTTTTGTCATCGGAAGCGCTGATCCGTAGAGTCGCGGTATGCAATGCCTTTCCCCCAGAGCGTCGCGAAGCAATATGTAAAAAAGTTCAGGCAACATATATGCCAATCAGGCATCGGCCTGAACACCCTGCCCTTCAACGTATCAGGCTCCCGGGCTCTTCGAGTACCGGGTTGTCTGTCCACTATATTGGAGAGCTCACACGAAATTTGGTGGCGGTCACCGGCTTCAAAGCCAGCGTCTGGTGGCGATGAATGGTGCGCGGGTTTGCCGCGAAACCCGAAAAGAATAAATCCGCCTCAGATGATTATCAGGCGTTGCAAGCCCTCACGCCATGCTGGAACGCTTAATCCCCAGCTTCTTCATACGCGCTTCAAGTGTCGTGGGCTTCAATCCAAGAATATCTGCAGCCCTACCCACACCGCGAATGCGCCACCCCGAGGACTCCAAGACCGCCAGGATGTGCTCACGTTCGATATCCGTGAGTCGTTTGGACGACCGCTGCAGCGTCGTAGCGTTGCTCGGCAGCTCGACCTCGAGTACTGGGCCCTTGCTTATAATCATGGCCCGCTCGATGATATTCCTGACTTCGCGAATGTTGCCGGGCCAATTGTATGCCTTGAGTGAGTCCATAGTCGTGTGCGGTATCATGTCAATGCTTTTGCCCATGCTCTGCGAAAACTCCTGCACGAATCTCCATACCAGTTGCGGAACATCTTCTATCCGATCGCGAAGCGGCGGTACCTCTATCGGGAACACATTCAGTCGATAGTACAAGTCCTCACGAAACTTCTTTTCTTCGACGTCTTCTGCCAGATCCCGGTTGGTCGCCGCTAGCACCCGCACATTCACGTGCTGCGACTTCGAGCTGCCCAGCCGCTCAAACACACCATCCTGCAGCACGCGGAGCAGCTTAGCCTGCAGCTCCAACGGTAGCTCGCCGACCTCATCGAGCAAAATTGTGGAACCGTCTGCGATCTCGAAGCGCCCACGCTCCCGGCTTAGCGCGCCGGTGTACGCGCCTTTTTCCCGACCAAACAGTTCGGCTTCCACCAGACTCGAGGGCAGCACGGCACAATTGACCGTGACCATTAGCTTATCGCTGCGCTGACTAAGGTTGTGAATAGCCTGTGATATCAACGCCTTGCCCGTGCCGGTCTCGCCAAGAATCAGCACCGTTGCGTCTGTCGCTGCCACCTGCTCAACCTTTGCCATAGTGGCTCGCAACGCAGCGCTGTCGCCAGTGATTTCATCGTGCGCTTGTGTCTGAATGACTTCCTGGCGCAAAAATAGATTCTCTTGCTGCAATTGCTCCTTGAGCAACTTGATCCGTTTGAATGACTTCTGCAAGCGTAGCTCGGCATCGCGGCGGTTCAACGCCTCGCCGAAAACCTCACCCAGCAGCCTGAGTCTCTGCACCAGCGCATCTGGCCATGTTCGTTGTATGATTGCATTGATGGCCAGGTAGCCCGCCAGTTCGCCCCTGATTTGGAATGGTACCCAGAGCACGGATTCGAGACCTTGCTGCTCCATGGCAGATCGCTCTTGTGCCGCTTCCGCCGGAAAATCAGAAAGTGCTGAGATGACTAGCGGCTCGTTTTGCATCAGGCGATTTAGAAGCCACGGAAACACCTCTCCGACATGGGTGTTTTTGAACCCATCGCCGTTGAATTTTTGAGAGAACCATTCATGGGTGACGACAAATTCGCCATGCTGCTCAGGCTGTAAAAGGGTGACAACATCAGCGCCGAGCGAAGCCGCCACGGTGCCCAGGTCCGCCTCAATCTTGCCGTCTACGTGCTCGGGTCGCAAGTTGACGAAAGCCGTCGACATTTTTGAAAGCACATTCTCGAAGCGGTGAAGTTCAGCGATCTCTCGCATCGAACGTGCTCGATCCTGAGCATTGGAAATTATGTGCGCAACGATCTGCAAGCGGCGCAAAATGGAGTCATCCCAGATCTTGGGCTTGCTAATATTGTCTAGCGCCAGCGCTCCCTTAACCTCACCGCCGAGTGTCGTGGGCACCATTGTGAAAGACTGGATGCCGAGATCTTCGCAATACTGCCTTTCGTTGTTCGCTGCATCGGGAAACTGGTCGATGTTGTCAATAACAACCTGCTCGTTCGCCATGATTTTTCCCACCAACCAAGGGAAGTTCGCAGTTACATCAGTGTAATCTATGGGATAATCGTCCTGAATATTGTCGGCAATCCACTGCCGGGTCGGAATGAGCGATTGTTCCCTGGTATCGATTTTAAGAAAACTAACGCGATCCACGCAAAGTAATTCGCCAAGCTCGCGCAACACTCCATCAGTGAGCGCGTCAGTATCCCCGTCGTCGTTCAAAAACCGCACCGAGATATCAGTGATGAGCGCTTCAAACTCTGAGCGTTCTTCAATCTCCATGGTTCTGCGCCGCCGCAGCAGCGCATTGCCTAACACATCGGCCACCAATCGACATTGCTGGATGATCTGCGCTGGCCATGCCCGCTCATGGCTCAGCACAGTGAGCCCAATCCCTCCGATCGCAAACCCTTCGACCAGCATCGGTACCCAGAGCCCAGAGCGTATACCGATCTCTTCCAATAGCTGTCGTGTCGCGACGGCCTCGGCAGGAACATCGTCGAGGCTTGAGATCGAAATCGATTGACCGCCGACCAGGCTGTCGCGGATCCAATTATCTTCCGAGCTGATAAACGGCGCCAGCTGATCACCCACTAACCAGCGCAGCATTATCTGCGACCGCTTCTCCGGCTCGTAGAATTCACTGACAGTGCATCGCTCAGCACCCAGCCTCTCGGCCAGCTGGTCGAGCCATTTTAGGATTTCGCTCTCGATAGCATCAGGAGGAACGGAAGAGAAAGCGCCAGACAACTCGATGAGAAAGTCTGCGAACGTGGGATGCTGCCCCGCGTTATGCCCCACGACCTCATCGTGAGGAAAAAGATTGTCCACAGGAATGCTGGGCAAGCGGTCGCTTGAGCGTCTGAAAAGTGCTTGCTTCGACGCGGGCATTTTACTCCTGGTTCACATTTGTTGTCAGTAAGTTATGATAATTACCTCACATCACATATGATAACCATGTCGCATATTATTTCAAACTGAGGAAACTGTAATAATTACTGTTCAACCAGCAATTGTTACCGTAAGAACCTGCAATAATCGTTGTGGTCGTTAGACAGTTCGATCTAGGCGCGCTTGAGACCACGGACGAAAACTACCGCAGTTCTGGTGAGCCTGTGGTCTCCAAGGGTCTTGCGCAGGGCGAGCAGTTGAGTAAGCTATCGTGACGCAGGTCCGGCACCAAAACTCATCCCAAGCTCTAAGAAGATAGTCCCTCGATCGCTGTATTCTCCTGTAACAGAACCGATCGCCGGAATAGACGGGGATGTCACCGGCGCATCGCCAACTTGGATATAGTTCAGCGTCGCACTGACAGCGCGGGTTGGCGTCCACTGCCATTCCACACCGACGCCGGCGACCCATGTGGAGTCAAGCCGAAGTGTCAGCGTTCTTTGATCGTCGTCAACCATATCGTCGACATACACTG
>JBPCXR010000340.1:0-93687 GCA_051027215.1 Pseudomonadales bacterium
GCAGTACACGGCTCGGCGCCAGACATCGCCGGGCAAAACAAAGCCAACCCTCTCGCGCTGCTGATGTCAGCGGTGATGATGCTGAATCATCTGGCAGAACAAGAAGGCAACGAACGCTGCGGCCAAGCCGCACAGCGAATCAAGTCCGCTGACGACGCTGCGCTACAAGCCGGTCAAACGACCCGGGATATTGGCGGTGAGCTCTCTACCAGCGAATTTGCCGAGGCAGTGATTCAAGCGCTACCGACAGCGTGACTTAGCGACAACAAAGCGGTAAATTTTCCGCTCCGATCAAACCAACAGGCACCCAGACCATGCCAAAGCGCACCGTTGACTGGTACTACTATCGCAAAGGCTGAACCAGCTGCACCCGAGCATCCAAGTTTTTGGAAGCCAGCAAAATCAACATCAAAGATGAGACGCCCGCCAGCAAGAAGCTACAGGCCAGCGATGCCAAAGCACTGCTAAAAGCGGCCAGCAAACTGTATGTTGCGAAGGGCAAGAAGCTCTCAGATTTTAGCGTTGCCAGCAAAGTTAGCGCAGATGCCGTTGCTGCCATGCTGGGACCAACCGGCAATCTCCGCGCGCCAACGCTTCGCATAGGCAAAACCTTGATCGTCGGCTTCAACGAAGATCTCTATACAGAGGTATTTGGCTAGGACTATGCCGACGTAGCCACTCAGGGCGCGATTGCGGAGCTTAAAAGCCCCCAGCGTGCCCTTCCTTGCGGTGATCTGAAGCGCCAACGTAGCCGGCGGCAGTCTTGGCGATTAGCTGGGCGCCTCCGAAGCGCCAGTAAGGTTCGTCGAAGCGAACCTGATGACCACGGTCGACTAGTGACTGCCCCAGTTGCCGGTCGAATCCCTGCTCTAGCGATACGCTGAAGTCCGGCTCAACCATCCAGCGCGGCGCATCGGTCGCAGCTTGGGGATTCTGACCTTGAGCACAAACGCGCAGTACCATCTGCACATGCCCTTGATGCTGCATGTGTCCACCCATCACCCCAAATGCCATTAGCGGCTGCCCCGCGCGGCTGACGAAACCCGGAATGATGGTGTGATACGGACGCTTGCTAGGTCCCACCTGATTTGCGTGCCCTGGGCTGAGAGAAAATCCAGCACCCCGATTTTGCAGCGCGATCCCTGTGCCGGGTACGACGATACCCGAGCCGAACCCCTGATAGTTTGACTGAATGAACGAGACCATCATGCCGCTGGCGTCTGCTGTGCACAGGTACACGGTGTCTTTCGACCCGGGCAATGCTCGTGGCGGCAAACTACTGGCTCGGCTGCCGATGCCTGCCGCATATTGCGCCAACACTTCAGAATCCAATAGCTCAGCAGCGCTGACAAGCATCGCCTGGGGGTCAGCGATGTGATCGAACGCAGCGCGCACTGCTATCTTCATGGCCTCGATTTGCTGATGCAGTCCTTCCTCACTGTCGACCCCTGGCAGAGCACAGTGCTGCAATATTCCCAGAGCAATCTGCGCTGCCAGCCCCTGACCATTGGGCGGGATCTCATGCAACGCCACATCACGAAAAGACTGCGCCAAAGGCTCCACCCAATTCGCTTGATGTGCAGCAAGGTCAGCGGCCGTCAAAGCGCCACCCGCGGCCGCTGACGCTGCAGCAATCTGAACCGCCAGATTCCCCTGATAGAAGGCGTCTGCCCCCTGACTCGCGATTTGGCTAAGGCTGCTTGCCAGGTCAGCGCGCACAAAGCGCTCCCCAGCCGCCGGCGCCGGCAAAAAGTGCTGAGCAAAGTCTGCCTGGCGCCCATGGGTGCGCGCAGCTAGCTGCCAAAATTTTGCCGTTTCCGGACCTACCGCAAAACCACCGGCCGCATAGCCGATGGCGTCTTCAAACAATCTAGGGAACGGCAATTGGCCAAATCGCTGTGACAGCGCTTCCCAGGCACTCACCGCCCCGGGCACGGTGACGCTGTCCCAGCCCTCGTCGGGCATCTGGGTCAACCCTGCGAAGCGTTCAGGACGCCAGCCCTGAGGCGCTCGGCCGCTGGCATTGAGCCCAAACAGGGCCCGGCCATCCCAGACTTGGGCAAAAGCATCGCTGCCGACGCCGTTGTTGTTCGGTTCAACCACCGTCAAGGTAATGGCCGCTGCCAGGGCTGCATCCACGGCATTGCCACCCTCTTGCATGGCCCGTAGCCCGGCTTGGGTGGCCAACGGCTGGGAAGTTGCCACGAGATTGTCTGCACAAACCGGCGCTCGCTGGGACGGATACGGCAGTTCGAAATCAAACACGTGCACTCTCTCTCTTTGAACGCAGCCTATTTGCCCTAGAATACCGACATCGAACAGGAAGCCCCACTATGCTGCCCACGGACTACGGCAGAGCCATCGCCAGCGAGCTGGCGGGCCGCGAACAGGACATCGAACCGAAATTGTTGCAAGCGTTCGCGCTGGAATTTTGGCGCGGGGTACAACCCGATGACCTAGTCGCACGCAACAAGGCCGATGATGCCGAGCTCACATTGCAAGCCTGGCACGCCTTCTCAGCCTTCGACGTGGACCAACCGATCATCGAGGTTCTACCACCCACTAGTGACAACGCTCACAGTGTGCTCCGCATCCTGCATCGAGACATGCCTTTCATCACCGACTCGGTACTGTTGGAGCTGGCTCGAGCTGACCTCGCCTTGCACTATTTGCACAACGTTACGCTGTCCTTTGAACGGGGCCCTGACGGCATCCCCCACAGCATCAACACCAACAGCATCACCGAGCAAAGCAGCGGCGCCGGGATGCAGCGGATTAACGAGACCCTCATCTACGCGGAGCTATTGCCGTTCGATGATGATCGAGCCGAGCAGCTACTGGCCAACTTGAAGCGCACTTTGAGCGATGTGCGAGCCGTAGTCGACGACTACCACCCCATGCGCGACAAAGCACTGGCACTGGCAGCGCAGCTGGTGGAGAGTCCCGACAGCGATTTTCGCGAAGCAGCCGAATTCTTACGTTGGCTCTGTCAGGATCATTTCACCTTTATGGGGTTTCGCTCCTTCGATTTTTCTGGTGGCGCAATCGAGCAGGAAGCGAGCTCTACCCTTGGCTTTCTAAGCAATCGCCCACAAGCTTCTCGCCGGGGTCTAGCAAGCATCCGCGAATCCACCCGGGACTTTCTGTTAGAACCAACGCCACTCAGCTTTTCCAAGGCAGGAACGCCCTCCAGAGTACATCGACCTGCGTATCCCGATTACATTGGCGTGAAACGCTTCGATGCCAACGGCCAAGTCATCGGCGAAGATGGATTTCTTGGTCTCTACACATCGCCTGTATATAGCGCGCCGCCCCAAACCATCCCGGTGGTTCGCCGCAAGGTGGCTAGCGTGCTCGAGCAAGCTGGGTACGCTGCCGGGAGTTACGACTACAAATCTTTAAAGCAAATTCTCGCAACTTATCCGCGAGATGCCCTATTTCAAACACCGACCCAGGGGTTGTACGAAACTGCTGCGAGCATTGCGCACATTCATGAGCGGCGCCAGACCAAGGTTTTTCTCTGGCGCGGGCGCTACGGTATGTTTTTTAACTGTCTGGTGTATTTGCCCCGAGATGCCTTGAACACCCGGGTGCGCCAAGGCATTCAGGATCTGCTGCAAACACGACTATGTGCCACGGACGTTGAGTTTGAATCGTTCTTCTCAGAAAGCGTACTGGTTCGCCTGCAGTACATTTTGCGCGTCGATCCCATGCAAGAAATCAGCTACGACCTAAAAGCACTCGAAGCGGAGATCATGCAAATCTCTGCGGATTGGAGGATCGAGCTGGGGCGTGAGCTGTCGAATGGCGCTGGCAAAGGTTCAGACCGTGCGCTCATGCGTAGCTTTGTCGATGCCTTCCCCAGCGACTATCAAGAGCGTTTCGATCTGCACACTGCCGTTTACGATATCGGCCACCTCAGCCAGCTAGCCGACGAGAGCGACTTGCGCTTGCGGTTTTATCGCCCCGCTGATGCCAGCAATGGCAGGGTCAATCTCAAGCTCTTCAAGCGCGGCGATCTCCTGCCCTTATCCCAGGTGGTCCCGGTACTGGAAAACTTGGGCTTTCATGTAGTGTCTGAACACCCCTACCAGCTTCACACCGGCGACACGCCGTACACCATCCAGGATGTCACCCTGGCTCGGCAAGGCACACTAGACCTGAGCGCAGTCGGCGAATTGTTCGAAGCCGCGTTTAAAGCGATCTGGGATGGGGCTGCGGAAAGCGATCCGCTGAACGGGCTAGTCGTTGACCAGCAGCTCGACTGGCAGGCCGTCGCTTTGCTGCGCTCGTACGCTCGCTACATGAAACAGGCTGCATTCGGCTTCGAGCAAACCTTCATAGCCAGCACGCTGCTGAACCACGGCGTCGCCGCGAGGTTACTGATCCAGCACTTTACTGGGCTCCTGCACCCACAACAGCGAGATCAGCCATGCCGCGAGGAATTCGAAACCTACCTCGCACAGATCGAGCTTCTAAATGAAGATCGAGTGCTACGACAGCTGTTGGCGCTGATCGACGCAACGGTTCGCACGAACTATTTTACCGACCGCGCCGATGAGAGCCTTATCGTTCACAAGCTCTCGCCTGCAGCATTGGTTGGCTTGCCTGAGCCAAAACCACTCTACGAGATTTTCGTCTACGCACCCCATATGGAAGGCGTTCACTTGCGCTCAAGCAAAGTCGCTCGGGGAGGTATTCGCTGGTCCGATCGGCTCGAGGATTACCGCACCGAGGTTCTCGGTCTGGTGAAAGCTCAGATTGTGAAAAACGCCGTCATCGTTCCCAGCGGTGCCAAAGGTGGTTTCGTGCTTAAGGCAGGCGCTGGCATTGAGGCCGGTATTGCTGCCTATCGCCAGCTTATTGGCGGCATGCTCGCGGTGACGGACAACCTGATCGACGGTCGCATCGTACCCCCTGCCGACGTCCACCGACGCGATGATGATGACCCGTATCTAGTGGTCGCCGCTGACAAAGGCACCGCCAGCTTTTCTGATATCGCCAACGAAATTGCCATCGAACAGGGTTTTTGGCTGGGCGATGCCTTCGCGTCCGGCGGCTCGGTAGGCTATGACCACAAGAAGATGGGCATCACCGCGCGCGGCGCTTGGATTTCCGTGCAACGCCATTTTCGTTCTCTTGGCATCGACCCACAGAACACGCCGTTCACCGTCGTTGGCATTGGTGACATGGGAGGCGACGTATTCGGCAACGGCATGCTGCAGTCCCGTTGCATCAAGCTCCTCGCCGCATTTAACCACTTACACATTTTCGTCGACCCAGACCCTGATCCAGAAGCCGCTTTCGAAGAACGCCTGCGACTATTTGATCTGCCGCGTTCTAGCTGGAGCAACTACGAGACCGAGAAGATTTCTGCAGGCGGCGGTGTTTTCTCGCGCACTCAGAAAGCGATTCCCGTTTCGCCGCAAATGCGCGAGGCCTTCGGAATCATTGGCGACAACCTTGCCGGCGATGATCTCATTTCACAAATATTAAAAGCGCCGGTCGACTTAATCTGGAACGGTGGGATCGGTACTTATGTCAAAGCACAGTTCGAATCCCACGGCGATGCCGGAGATCGTGCCAACGACGCTCTGCGCGTTAACGGTGCAGAACTGCAGGCCCGCATAGTCGGCGAAGGTGGGAACCTGGGTTTGACCCATGCCGGGCGAATTGAATACGCCATGAACCAAGGACTGGTGAACGCCGACTTCATTGACAATGCTGGCGGAGTCGACTGCAGTGATCACGAGGTGAACCTCAAGGTATTGCTGAGTGCTGCTATCGCCGACAAAAGTCTGTCGCAAGCTGCGCGGGTAGAATTGTTGATGGCCCAAGAAGACGCCGTGGCTGAGCTCGTTCTACACAACAATTTTGTACAAGCGCGCTGCTTAACCCTTGCTACCGAACATTCTGTAGGCCGGGTCGATGAGTACAATCGATTAGCCTCGGCGCTTGAGGAGCATCTAGACTTCGATCGTAGTGAGGCAGACTTTCCCACTGAAGAAACGCTGGCTGAGCGCACGCGTAGTGGTCAAGGTCTGGTGCTACCAGAAATGGCGACCCTGCTGGGCTACGCCAAAATCATGCTCAAGCACCAACTAACCGAATCCCGCTTCACCCCTGGCCCAGCACTGGCGACCCTGGCGCTCAACGAATTTCCAGAGTCCGTCGTTGTTCAACTTGGCGACTACGTACCAGCGCATCGTTTGCATGCAGAAATTGTCATAACCCAACTGGCCAACGACATAATCGGCTTCGCTGGCGTCAGTTTCGTCAATCGCATCATGGAGTTCGTAGGTTGCGAGGCTGCAGATGTGGTTCGCGCCTATTGGACCTGTGCCGAGCTGTTTGACTTGCGCACCCGGGTGGATTGGCTCGACAACGCAGAATTGCCGGTAGGACGGCGACGCACCCTACTGCTGGATCTGATTCGTCTGTGTCGCCGAGTCACCCGCTGGTTGGTGCGCAATCACCGTACAGAACTGGACCCAGAGCGCTTAATCACCCGCTATCGTTCACACATCGACGCCTTGCTGGTAGATCCGGACGCGCTGTTTCTCAGTTCAGGTGAGCGCTTGCGTCACGTTGAACGTGCCGCGGAGCTGGACATCAGCGAAGCGCCAGTGGCAGGAATAGCGCTGGGCTTTGATCTGTTCGGTGCCCTAGCGGTGGCTGAAGCAGCTGCCAGAGCCAACGCACCCGCGGTTACCACCGGGCCGATTTACCGCTCACTGGGCAAGCTGCTGAAAATCGATGGACTCACTAGCCACCTAGCCGGCATGACCACGGCCAGCCATTGGCGAGCCATGGAACGCGATGCACTGCTAGATGATCTGTGCGAACGGCAGATGGCTGTAACTGAGCAGGTATTGCATGCTGGCGGTAGCATTGCCCAGTGGCAGTCCGATAACGAGGCCTTTGTGAATCAGTGGCTACGCATAGTCGAAGACGTTCCACTGGCTCCCGATCAAGAATTTGCTGGGCTATCGATGACGGTGCGCAAGCTCATCGATCTGTCTCGTCGCGACGGCTAGCGCGATTCGATAGCTGGCGTAATGTCACACTAAGACAAGCCTAGCTGCAACCGGCAAGCACCTGACTAATGGCCCGGGAAGAGCCATCCAACGGTATTTGCAACGTTTGTTCGTAGCCCGTGCCCAGGGTCAAAATCAACTGCAATTGACGCCCAGCGCGCAAGTTAGACAACAGCTGCTGCTGGGCGGCTGCAGGTACGATCAGTGCATGTCCACCGGCGTTACGAGGCCAGCGAACGACCTGCGCGGTGCCCTCATCAAAGCGCAGCGCGACCTTACTTGCATCGCTGAGTCGATACCTTGCGTTCAAGGCAAAGCGCACGTCCATAGCCGCTTCTTCGGTCCAGCAACGCACCATAGGGGTGACTGCTTCGAGGTCGGCATTCGCCATGACTACATAGCCGGTACCCAAAGGATCTCGATTCTTTTCGAACTGCCAGGTTTTTGCCGCAGCTGCAAGTGGCGCGCTAGCGAGCAACAACCAGAGCGCAATATTGAGATAGGCAGGGGCGTGCATGGTAGACCTCCAGTTGTCTTGCACAGCGAACCGGCCAAGCATGCATCAGTGCCATTGACCCTGCCGGGAAACCCAAGCGAATTGTCGACCCCATCACACCCTCCCCTGGCTTAGGTTCCGCCTATCGACCCTTGGCTGGACTGTTGTCAGAATGGCCAGACCCGCACTAGCAGTGAGCGAATGCCGCGATGACCAACAATAAGTCCCAGTCGGCTCACGGCAGCAATGACTGGCTCAATGCCTACTGGATGCCTTTCACGCCAAACAAACAATTTAAGGCCCACCCGAGAATGCACGTTCGGGCTGAGGGGCACTACTACTACAGCGCAGATGATCGGGCGATTCTCGATGCCATCGCCGGGATTTGGTGTACCAACTTAGGCCACGGGCACCCTGACGTCGTGGCGGCGATTCGTAGCCAGGCAGCAGAGCTTGATTACTCTCCATCGTTTCACTTTGGACACCCCAAAGCCTTCGATCTGGCAAGCGTCATAGCTGATCAGTTTCCAGACTCGTTGACCAATGTGTTTTTCACCAACTCAGGCTCAGAAGCGGTAGATACCGCGCTGAAGATGGCCATCGCTTACCAGCGCCTGCGCGGCGAAGGCTCGCGCACGAGGCTCATCGGACGGGAACAGGGTTACCACGGAACCGGCTTCGGCGGTATCAGCGTGGGCGGCATGGCCAACAACCGCAAATTCTTTGGTTCCTTGCTACCCGGCGTCGATCATCTTCGCCTGCCCTACGACCCTCAGAAAAGCGCGTTCAGCAAAGGCCAGAGCGATGCCGACATTACGCCTTACGTCGAAGAGCTGGAAAGGCTCATCGCGTTGCATGACCCCTCGACCATCGCCGCACTCATCATCGAACCATTTAGCGGTAGCGGCGGCGTTTACGTGCCACCTAAGGGATACCTGCAAGCAGTAAGAGAAATCACCCAACGCCACGGTATCGTCCTCATCTGGGACGAGGTGATCTCAGCCTTCGGTCGCCTTGGCGCAGCCAACGCCAGCACCCTGTTCGGGATTGAGCCAGACCTTGTGGCCTTGGCGAAAGGCATAAACAACGGTGCAGTGCCGCTGGGCGCTGTGGTTGCAAGCAAGTCCATTTTCGATACGTTTATGGATCGCGGTGGCCCTGGGATTGAGTTTTTTCATGGCTATACCTACTCTGGCCATCCACTCGCCGTCGCTGCAGCGTTGGCAGCGCAACGTGCCTATACGCGGGACAATCTGTTCGCCAAGGCTGCGCAGCTCGCGCCCTACTTAGAGGAGCGGGCCCATTCGCTTCGCGGGGAGCCCCATGTCGCGGACGTTCGTAACATTGGCCTCGTGGCCGGCTTGACCCTAGCTCAGCGCAGTGGCCAGCCGGGCATACGGGCGACCGAGGTTTTTCAAAAAGCCTATGAGAATGGGGTGGTGGTCCGTCACAATGGCGACACCATCGCTTTTTCACCCATTCTGACCATGACCGCGGCAGACATAGATACCATGATCGAAGCGACCCGCGATGCCTTGCGCAACGTGCAATAGACAGTTCCAACCTTTACCAACGAGACCAAAGCAACCATGAGCCAATTGAATCTAAGCAACGACGAGTTACTGTCCACCACCCGAGCGGTGCGCAAGCGACTGGATTTTGATCGAGAAGTGCCGCGACCTCTGATCGACGAGTGCATGAACCTGGCCTTGCAGGCCCCCAGCGGCTCCAATGCCCAAGGTTGGCAGTTCATGTTCGTCAACGACAAAGACAAGATCGCCAAGATCGGCGAGCTATATCGTGTAGCGTTTGCCGGCTACGCGGCCAGCGATATGGCGGCCAGCAAGCAACACGCGGACGATCCGAGCATGCATGACACTCAGCAACGGGTACAGACCTCCGCTCAGTACCTGGCCGACAATATGCATCGCGTCCCCTTGATGATGCTGCCCTGCTACATGGGTCGACTGGAAGCGGTGCCCACTGCCATGATGAACGCGAGTCAGGCTGGCACACTGGGCTCAATCATTCCGGCTGCCTGGAGCTTTATGCTAGCCGCTCGAGCACGTGGTCTTGGCACTTGCTGGACCACGCTACACCTGAACCACGAAAAAGAAATCGCCGAGATCCTCGGCATTCCCTACGATTCCGTAACCCAGGTTGCGCTGATTCCTGTTGGCTACACCAAAGGCACCGATTTTAAAGTTGCACCTCGAAAACCGCTAGAAACCGTCGTCCACTTTAATCAGTGGTAAGCGCCTCCGTTAGCCCAGGCACGTAGTCAGCGCCATGCAGGACTTCGACACTACTACCGTCGAAGTCCTCACCAATAGGCTCATAGCGCCCGCCCAAACACTGGCTTAGAAACCCTTCTGTGGTCGCAAAGAATGACATGCGATTTTCTGGTCTGGCGAAACCATGTCCTTCGTCGGGATAATTGAGGTAGGTGACGGGTAAGTCTTTCTTCGCCATGGCCGCCACCAGCTGATCCGATTCGAGTTTGGTCACTCGTGGGTCGTTTTGACCCTGACCAATCAGTAGCGGTGAGCGTATATCGGCAACGCGGTTGATGGGCGAGCGGTTTGCCAAGTCCGCGCGCTCCGATTCATCGGCGGGATTGCCTACATACTTGTACCAGGTGTTGGCTAACGACGGACCCCAATAAGCCGGAAAGCTCTCGACCAGGGTGATCAAACTGGATGGGCCGACGATATCAATGCCGCAGGCGAAGGTCTCGGGGGTAAAGGTCAGACCGACCAACGTCGCATAGCCGCCATAGGAGCCACCCATGATGGCTACCTGATCGCTTTTCGCTATCTTGTTGGTCACTGCCCATTTCACCGCATCGATCAGATCATCGTGCATTTTCCCAGAGAACTCTTTGACCGCTGCATTGGTAAAGGCTTTACCAAAACCTGTGGAACCGCGGTAATTCACGCTCAGCACTGCGTAGCCTCGATTGGCGAGCCACTGATGTACGGTATTGTAGCCGTAGTCATCTCGTGCCCACGGACCGCCGTGGACATACAACACCATAGGCAACGAATCGAGGGGTACGCCATCGCCATCTGGATCGGTGGCCGGTGGCAGAGTGAGGTAAGACACTAGGGATAGGTCGTCGCGTGAGCGCAACTCTCGCGGGTGCATCGTCTGCAGTGGCGCATCAGACAATGCCGGGCGAGTCACGAAAAGCTGTTTGACTGCACCGGTTGGGCGATCGAAACGATAGTACGCGCTCGGTTGGGTAGAGGAATCGGCGGATAGCAGCAGAGTTTGACCATCGTTCGTCATTGAGACGATGTGTAGATCGCCATCCAATGCCGCGCTCAGCTTCTTCAAATCCGAGGCCGTGACGGCATTCAGAGCCGTCCAGCGAATGCGGAGATAGTTTGCTGCGTACGCGAGGACTTCGTGAGTCGCCGGGTGGATCAGAACGTTGCTGATATCGGCTTTGGCATGAACCGCAAGCACTCGACGCTCACCCGTGGTGATGTTCGTTTGCGTTAACGCTGCAGTGTCGCGCTCCCGGCTGTCGAGCGCAAAAAAGTGCTCATTGCTCTGATCAAAGCCTAATATTTCCGTGGTCAGCATGTCTTCGGCCGGAATCGTTTCAAACGCTTCCCAGGCCTTGCCGTCGTAGCGCTGCAACGCCGCACCACCGGCATCCAACTCATCGACCCCAAATCGTAAGCGCAGGTCATTGTCAAATATCAGATCGCTGTAGCCTGGATTTTCTAATACCAATGTACGTTCGCCGGTCACGATATCGACACGATAGGGGTCAAACAGCTCCGGGTCCCGATCGTTTAACCCGATCAACACTATGTTGGGGTGGTTCAGGCTCATCTTCAGCACAACTGCGCGCACATCCTCTGCAACCGGCGTCAGGTCACGTACTTCGCCGTCACTCACTCGCGTGGCATAGACATGGTAATTCTCGTTCCCACCCTGATCCTGCAAATACAAGATGTGCGTACCACTGCGACTCCAATAGTGCCGCCGAATACCGCGCTCGGTGTCATGGGTAATGGCCCGCGCTTGCTCCGGTGCATGTATAGGCGCGACAAATACGTTAAGAACACCTTCTTCCGGCGCGAGCCAGCTAAGGGTTTTACCGTCCGGACTAATGCGTGCCTGAGTTCGATCGGGGTTACCAAATACCGCCGCCCGTGGAATGAGTGCTACTTGCGCCGCCGGTTCTGGAGCCACGACCACAACCGGTTCAGCTTGACGCTGCTCAGAGCGCTCGCAACCGGCAGCAAAGAGCAGCGTCATTACGACCGTTAAGCCTATGCCGAGCTTGGTTGACCCGCACAGCCGCAGGCGGCAAATTGTGGAATCGATTTGGGCATGCTGCTTCATAGTTGCTCATCGTCACCGGTTGCCGTGGGGCGCCAATACTAACGGAAAGCGCCGCTGGAAGTGTCGTGCAGCTGACCGCGGGAGTGCTGTCTACCGCTGCGCAGCCAGTGTAACTTTGGCAAAATGCAGCCTGCGACAGCGAACCCGATTTTCGAGTACGCTTGCTATGCAGGCAATAAGGTGCACGAATGCAAATTAAGAGCGACATTATCGCATTGATGAACGGAACGAGACTATGAAACGAGTCCCCATACCCTTGCTCTTGCTCGCTAGCGCCGCGCTCCTAACGAGCTCGGCCGCGTCGATCGCCCACCATGCATTTGGCGCGGAGTTCGACCCGAATCGGCCCTTAGTTCTCACTGGGCCAGTCACCAAGATTGAATGGGTCAACCCCCACGCGTGGATTCACTTGGAGATCACCAAGGAAGACGGCAGCAAAGAAAGTTGGATGGTCGAAGGCGGCACGCCGAATACGCTACTACGCCGTGGCCTCAACAAGCGCTCGCTTACTCCCGGCACGGTCATTGTGGTTGATGGCTACCAATCCAAAGACCGTTCGAATCGCGCCAATGGCCGTGATATTACCTTTACCGACGGCCGTAAGATCTTCATGGGCTCCTCAGGTACCGGTGCACCAAAAGATGGCAAGGATCCGACCGATCGATAATTTGTCACAGCACAGCGCAAGTTGACCTGACAGCCTAGCGAGATTACTGGTACCCACGCTGGTGTTTCTTCAACGAGCGACACAGTGCGGAAAGCGCACCCGCGAGCATGGCAATATCGGCGTCAAGACGCGCTAGCGGCTCTTCCTCGGGCACTTCGTCCACGGCATCCTGATCCAGATACTTCAGTTTGCGCACTACCGCGTCCCGGTCCAAAACACAGCTAAGCGTCGCATCGAAGTGTAGGCCCAGGCGTTCGATGGCAAGCCCTGATTGCACGTGGCGTCGCACCTGGGCATCTCCTAAGTCCATGTCCATCCAGCTGACGCTCGCGTGGCCGTTGCCGGGATCCTGCATGCGACACTCTCGAGACAAATTGAACTCTGTTGGACCTTTGCCCAGAAAGATCTGTTGCAGTAGCTCGCCGAGCGGATTCTTAAACGTTAGCGGAGTCGCCTCGAGGCTACCGAAGGCCCCGCGAAGCTTGTCTAGAAACAGCTCAGCCTGGGCGTCGCTACTGGTGTCAACGGCCAGCAACGATTCACCGCGCAAGTAAAGACCACGCAGGCGATCCGACTTCAGCAGAGCTTTTGGCAACAGCGCAGCGTGGGTGTCTTCCTTCAGCTCGCGCTTTTCCTTACGACTCGGCTCGCGCTGGGCTCGGGACTTAAACAGCTCTACGCGCTCTGCCAAGGCTTCGTTGATGGCAGCGGGCGGCAACAGTCGACTTTGCACCCGCAGTTGTAGCAAGTCAGCGCCTGCTACTCTTCGGGCGAGGCCCACCGCTGCTACGTCACCTGGGCTCTCCCAGCCGGCACTGCGTTCGGCGAGTGATCCACAAGGCTGAAAGGACTCGTGAGAAAGTATGCTGTGCAAGCCATCTTCGGTTTCGGGCCAGTCGGTGTGTATGCGATAAATGCGGGCGTTCTTGAACACGATCGAGCGCAGCTGATAATGGGCCGCACATCTTAGTGATCAGCATCGTCCCTGGCCAGAGATTAAGACTCGGGATTGCCCCATAGCGTCGACAAGCGCGCATCACGCCCACAACGACTGCGATAGTACTTATAGCGAAGCGGATTTTTACGGTAATAATCTTGGTGATAATCTTCTGCCGGATAGAAGGCAGCAGCCTTTAACGGCAGAATCTTCGTCGCTATAGGCTCTTCAAAGCGCGTGGATATGTCGGCAAGACTGCGCTGGGCAGCTTGCCGCTGGGCAGTATCCAAAACGAACACTGCAGTTTGGTAGCTTTCGCCGCGGTCGCAGAACTGGCCGCCGGCATCCACCGGATCGACATTGCGCCAGTACACGTGGAGCAGTTCATCGAAGCTGACAATTGCGGGATCGTAGCTGACTCGAACGCTCTCCAGGTGACCGGTACCGCCGGCGGTTACCGCCTTATACCCCGGATCAGCCTGAGTCCCACCGGCATAACCTGAAGTCGTGGCAATGACGCCGGGCAAGCGATCGAAAGGTGGCTCCATGCACCAAAAGCAGCCCCCCGCAAACACCGCGATCTGGGCGTTACTGAGCGCTTCGACGGGCACCGCTGGACTCGTCTCTTCTGCCCGGCAGGCCGACATCAGCAGCCCAAGCAGGAACAGGGTTAGCAATGGGATTGGGTACTTCACAACGCTCTTAGAGGGTGGGATCACTATTCGGTTCCCGCCGAGCCTGGCGTCGGCAGAACCGTGATCGGCATCTGTTCAGGCTCTAACCCAAGGTTAATCAACACTTTGGACATGCCGTGAAATAACCCCACACCCAGCAACAACTCGGTGATCTCTGCTTCGTTGAAGTGGGCCCTGATGAGGCTTTGGTCGGCTTCGCTCGGCGTACCCGGCAGACCGAGAAACGCGTCCGCCAATTTCAGCGCCGCCACATCCTTAGCGGGCAAACGTGTCTCATAACCATCGACCACCAGATCGGCGGTTGCTTCATCCAGCCCCGCTGCACGAGCGGAGTCAAACCGTACCTGGCGTCAGTATCCGCAATCGGTCGTTCTCGCATTGCGCAGCCGCGCCAGCTCCTTGTGTCGAGCGCTCACCGACCCTTCCTGCCAGAACAGCCCGTACAGCTCAAAGAAGCCATTCAATACATCAGGCGTGTGGGCCAGCACGGTACCGAAGTTGCTGTCGGCGCCAGCGAGCGCCCCGGGAACTCTAGGCGTCTTAGACATTCGCAGCTTCCTCCGCAGGGTTCGCCGTCGCGCCTAGGGTTTTGCTCAGGCGCGCATTCACGTCAAAGAACGCCAGCGCGGTGAGCACGGCAACGGTGCCGCCCTCGTCAAGCGCGTGGCGCAGCGCCGCCACCTGCGCATCGCTGATTTCGTGGTGATTCAGCGGCATCAGCTCAGCGACCTCCAGCACGAGCTGAGCAAGCTCATCAAAGCCTTCGCGCCTGCCTTGCTGCAGTGCTGCCAGCTCGTGCGCTTTTAGGCGCACGTCAGGGTGACGTTGCAGCCATTGCTCCTCACAATCATGGATTGCGGCGATACGAAGTCGAGCGAGCTCCAGCAACCGAGTTGGCACACGCTCCGCATCCCACAGGGTCGCCATAAACTGCTGATACTTGGCTTGCAGCTGGGGCTGCACGGCTAGGTGATCCGTTAGTGTTTGCGTTTTTGGCGTAGTGCTAGCCCAACTCATGCAGACTCCGGGGCTGCAACATCGTTGCTTGAGAGTATGCCACAGGCCATGCTTCTGCTTGCGTTAATGGTTGTTGTCACAACCCTGCCGCTGCCAGCGACTAGTTTGCTACAGTGTGCCGTCCCGCCAGCTAATCGCCGCCATGCCCGACCCAAGATACGACGTCACGATTGTTGACTATGCACCCCGCCACCAAGCTGCCTTCGCGGCGCTGAACTATGCATGGATCGAACAGTACTTCAGCATCGAAGCCGCAGACCGCGAATCTTTGGATCATCCGCAGGAGAAAATTCTACAGCCCGGCGGCGCCATATTGATGGCGGAGCTGCACTCAGAAGCGGTGGGCACCTGCGCACTGATCCGCATATCCGACAGCGAATTGGAGCTGGCCAAAATGGCGGTGAGTGAAGCCCATCGAGGCGCACGGATCGGCTTACTGCTGGGCCAAGCAGCCATCGAACGGGCTCGCCACCTCGGCGCAAGTCAGCTGTGGCTCGAGAGCAACACGATTCTGACCCCCGCGCTGTCGCTGTACCGCAAACTCGGCTTTCAGGCAGAGCCACAACAACCCAGCGATTACGCCCGTTCGAACATCCAAATGCGCCTGCAGCTCTAGGCGCTAGAGGTCGGGTCGCACCAGGTACTTGCGACCAGTCGCTTGCTGGCTGTATTCCGCGAGAGCCGCTTGCGACAATGCCTCGGCCAGACTCACTTCGTGGGTATAGCTGCTGGCAAAGGTCGTTTTGATCTCTGCAGCGACTCGCTCACGTAAGCCTTGCGCAGCCTCCGGGCCAATCTTCTGCAGGAACGGTGGCAACAGCCAACCGCCAATGCCCCAGGCCATACCATAGCCCCGATTGAGCTGGGTGGGACCCCGATCCAAACCACCATATATGTAGACTTGCTTGTGGGTGGTGGACCCATAGCGACTAAACTCCGCTGCGTTGCGGCTCAGCGCGGCTTCCATAGCTGTCAATATCTGATCCGTGAGTCTACCGCCACCCGTCGCGTCGAAAGCCACTGTTGCACCGGTAGCGGCCAGAGCATCGGTTAAAGTCGCCATGAAGTCTGGCTCGCTTGAATTGCAAACGTATTTGGCCCCAAGTTCGCCAAGCAGCGCGACTTGCTCTGGCTTGCGAACAATGTTCACCAACCCCACACCGTCGGCGATGCAGATCTTGTTCAACATTTGCCCAAGGTTAGACGCCGCTGCAGTGTGTACCAGCGCCGTATGCCCTTCTGCCTTCATCGTTTCAACCATACCCAACGCAGTCAGCGGATTGACGAAACAGCTAGCGCCTTCCACAGCGCTGGTACCTACTGGCAAAGGCAAACACTCTTTCGCCTTGAGCACGCGATATTGGCTGTACATAGCTCCGCCCAGAACAGCTACTGTGGCCCCAAGCAGCGCTTGAGCTTCGGCTGCACCGCCAGCGGCCACGACTGTGCCTGCGCCTTCGTTGCCAACAGGCAAGGTCTGATCAGCACGGGGCGCCATCGCCGGGCGTAGCTTTTCTGGCACCGGCGCTCGCACAACCGCATCTGCGCCGCTACCGGAAAACTTGGCCGCGCTGATGTCGGCAAGGCCGAAGAGCAGACCCAGGTCTGAAGGATTAATGGGCGCTGCCCCGATTTGCACGAGCACCTCGTGCTCACTTGGCTCGGGGACTGGGACCTGGCGGAGCTTCAGCTCCAACTCGCCAGCGGAGCTGATGGTAGAAACCAGCTGTTGCTGATTGCTTGGAATGGCGTCAGACATATGATGTCTCCAATGGTGAAATTGTTAAACAAACGAATCGCTAAAAAAATGATCGTTAAAGAACTTGGGTGATCCGCTCCTGAGCGTCGTCAGACCAAAACACCGGCGATATTCGACCCGGTCTAGCTCTTAGAATTAACATCAGCGGCGCAAACGCTCTGCGTGCCAATGCAGGTGCTCTTCAATAAAGCTCGCGATAAAGTAATAGCTGTGATCGTAACCAGGCTGCAGGCGTAGCGTCAGCGAAATACCTGTCTCTGCGCAAGCCTGCTGCAGCAGCTGGGGCATCAGCTGACTCTCTAAGAACTCGTCATCGCCACCCTGCTCGACCAGCAATTCGCTAACCCGTGCCCCATCGGCAATCATCGCGCAAGCATCATAGGCACGCCAGTGACTCTCTTCCGCCCCAAGGTAGCCCGCAAGAGCCTTCCGCCCCCAGGGACACTGTGCGGGCGCACAGATCGGTGCAAAGGCAGAAACGCTTCGGAACCGCTCAGGGTTCCGCAAACCCATGGTCAATGCGCCGTGCCCACCCATGGAGTGCCCGCTGATTCCCACCCGCTGGGTGTCGATGGCGAACATGCGTGCTGCATCATCCAAAAGTTCAGTCTCGATGTAAGTGCGCATCTGATAGTTGGTTTGCCAAGGCATCTCGGTGGCATCCAGGTAAAACCCTGCGCCAAGACCGAAATCGTAAGCACCCTGCTCATCGTCTGGCACGCCCTCACCTCGCGGTGAGGTGTCGGGCACTAACAGAATCAGGCCGAGCTGCGCGGCGACTCTTTGTGCACCCGCTTTAACGGTGAAATTCTCTTCGGTGCAGGTGAGACCCGACAACCACAACAGCGCCGGCGCTTGGCGATGATGGGACAGCTGCGGCACGAACGCCGCAAAGCGCATGCGGCAATTTAGCGCTTTGGATCGATGCGACAGCACATACTGACTGCCACCAAATAGGCGTTGTTGGCTGATGACTTCCACAGTCTTCCTCGATTGGCGCCTAGGGCGCGCTAGTCCGCTTCAGATACGCGGATAGTGGCCGCTTCGGCGCGTTTGGCAATCCCGCGACGATAGAGTCTAAAGAGCGATTGGTCAGCATCAAAGTCAGCAAGGTCCGCCGTGTCGGTAGCACCCTTCCACGCTTCAAACGCCTGGTGAAATCGTTCATCTACAGCGCATAGTTCTATTGGATCGATATTTTTCGGATCCTGCATTAGCACCCTAAGCTCAGCGGCGCAGGCCGTAATCTGCGCCAGAGCATCTCTTGCAGTCGCCGACTCCGGGCTGATGCGCTGCAGGTAACCGGCAGTAGCGATCATCATCGCTATCGCCTCGATGGCGGCGAATTGCTTGCGACGTTGCGGCGCATCCAAGCGCGCCGCTGGCGACTCATCGAAAGTCGCGTAGCCCTGACTCATCGCCCCGAGAAATCCTGGAGATTGCCGATGGCTCAGAGTTAGGCCTTTGATTTGCGCGCTGACCCTGAAGATCTCGGTGCGCTCACGCAGCCTGGCAGTGACTAGCAGCTCGCTGACCGACTGTGACTGCGCCACCCAGGATTTGCTACCGCTGAGTAGCCACTCAGACTCCTCAGCTCGAGCGATTAGCGGCGGATGGCTGTCCGGATCATCTCGATCTTCGCTAACCGCGAACGCCAGCCAGCCTGCTACTTCAACTTCTGGAAAGACCGTCCGAATCGCGGCTTGATAACCAGCGACAAATACCCAGGCTGGGCGGTCTGCCAGCAAACCACCTTCGTAGGCCGCGTCGCCTGGCGCTGCCAAAAACAATTCGTGCCCTAGCCACAGCGCGAGGTACTCAGCTTCGTCCAATGCTGGCGAGACGCTTTCAGTGTCTGTAGTGCGCACTAGCCGCTCAGTACAAAACCACGGAGCGAATACTCTCGCCCGCATGCATCAAATCAAACGCCGTGTTGATCTGCTCGAGCGGCATAGTGTGAGTAATCAATGGATCTATCTCAATCTTCCCCTGCATGTACCAGTCTACGATTTTCGGCACATCAGTGCGTCCGCGCGCGCCGCCAAAGGCCGTACCGCGCCAGACCCGCCCGGTGACCAGTTGAAACGGTCGGGTGGAAATCTCCTTACCAGCGCCTGCCACGCCGATAATGACCGATTCACCCCAACCCTTGTGCGCACACTCCAGTGCTTGACGCATCGTATCGACGTTGCCTATGCACTCGAAGCTGTAGTCAGCACCGCCAGCCGTTAGCTCAATCAATGCCGAGACTACATCTGGGACTTTGCTCGGGTTGATGAAATCAGTCATGCCGAACTTTGTCGCCAGCGGGACCTTGCTTTCGTTGAGGTCGACGCCAACGATTTGCGCAGCGCCAACCATGCGCGCGCCCTGTATCACGTTCAAGCCAATGCCACCCAAGCCAAACACCACCACCCGGCTGCCAGGCTCTACTTTGGCATCGAAAGCCACGGCGCCAACACCGGTGGTGACACCACAGCCGATGTAACAGATCTTGTCGAACGGTGCATCCGCGCGGACTTTGGCCAGCGCAATCTCTGGCAAGACGGTGTAGTTGGAAAAAGTAGAGGCACCCATGTAATGCAGGATGGGCTTGCCATCTAGAGAAAAACGGCTGCTGCCGTCGGGCATGAGGCCCTGGCCTTGGGTTTCCCGAATGGCCTGACAAAGGTTAGTTTTCGGATGTAAACAGTATTCGCATTGTCGACACTCCGGCGTATACAGCGGTATTACATGATCGCCCACCGCAACCGAAGTCACCCCAGCGCCGACCTCCATGACCACACCTGCACCTTCGTGCCCAAGAATGGCCGGGAACGCTCCTTCAGGGTCGTCACCAGACAAGGTGAACGCATCGGTGTGGCAAATGCCAGTGGCTTTGATTTCAACCAGAACTTCCCCAGCCTTAGGGCCTGCCAACTCAACGTCACAGATCTCTAAGGGCTTTGCCGGATTAAACGCAACAGCGGCGCGGGTTTTCATTCGCTGGCCTTAGTCGAGGGAGAGGAGCTGTATTCAGCCTCTACTGGTGCAGGATGTAAAGATTGACCTATACGCCCAAGTCGTCCTAAGCCGCTCACGCACCCCGGCACTGTGGCGGCTGACCTTGAGCTGCGGCATAGCTTTCTACCTGACGCCAGACTCGCATGACATTGGCGCCCAGGATCTTTTCGATGGCCTCGTCGCCGTAGTCTCTACCACGCAGACCTGCCACCAAATTGGGATAGCTCGAAACGTCTTCCAACCCAGTGGGCAAGCTATCGCCAACGCCGTCATAGTCCGAGCCCACACCCACTGCGTCGATGCCCGCAAGGCTCACGGCGCGGTCGATGTGATCGAGCACATCGTTTAGCTGGGCGCGGGGATAAGGATTTTGCGCGCGATACTCGAGCGCGAACGTTTTTAGCTCAGGCGCGTCTGCGGCCAGATCCTGCTCAGCGCGATAGGCTGCTGCAGCTGCCTGAGCGGCACGAGAGTAAGCTTGAGCATCCGCAGTGAGAAAGCTCGATCCGTAGTTGATCTGAATGACGCCCCCAGCCTTGCCTAACGCCCGCACCATGTCATCGCTCATGTTGCGCTCGAATCCCGGCGTAAAGTGGCGTAGGGAGGAGTGTGAGGCAATAACTGGCACCTGGGACAATTCCAGCGCCTGCCAAAACGCCGCGTCCGAGACGTGGGAGACATCGACCATAATGCCCAACCGGTTCATTTCTGGGATCAGCCGCTTACCGAACTCACTGAGGCCTTGCCAGCGTCGATTGTCATCGTAGCTGGAGTCTGCAATGTGGTTGGACTTGGAGTGCGTGAGGGTGATGTAGCGCACTCCACGATCTCGAAAGTGCTTGAGCTTTTCCATCGAACCCATTATTGGGCCACCATTTTCCATGCCAAGCGGTAGCGCTAGCGTAGATGTGCCAAGAACCTGCTGAACGTCGGTGGTACAGGTCGTCACGACAAATCGAGTGGGTGCGCGGGTCGCCAACGACTCTATTTGGTCGATGAGCTGCTCAGCAAAAGCGAATGCCTCGCCCGCCTCATCCACCGCTGCAGGGATGTAAATGGACATGAAGGCCGCATTGAGGCCGCCAGCCATAGCTCGTGGGTAGTCAAAGTCACCACCATCGGTCGACTCAGCAACGTCAGCTGGCACCCGATGAAGTCTGTAGGGCACGTCTATATGCGTGTCTACCACCAACGCCGTTTGCGCCAGGTTTTGCGGGACGGTTTCGGTGGTCGCACAGCTGACCAGCAATAGTCCCAGTCCACTGAGTATCCATCGGGGCATGCACAACTCCATTAATTACGAATCTGCTGCAAGCTTGGACGCTGGCAGTGTTGGCAGCAAGGGGTACACTAAGCGCTCTGGCACCCTGGAGGAACATTGATGCGCGGCATGGGAGAAAACCCCGACGACGACTGCCCGTTCGAGTTCAACTTCGACGCCACGACCTTCAAGGTCGGCGATATCGTCAGTTACCGTGTACCGGAACGATTTGATGATATGGCCTTCGTTGGCGAACTCACCGAAGTGGGCACCGACTATGTCATCATCAATGGCAACGATCCGGAAGACCCGGATCGGCGTATGCGCGGCACTCGGGAAGATCGGCCTGCAGTCAGTGCCAGTGAAGCGCTGGACTGAGCAGGAGTTACCGAGCGGCCGCTACAGTGGGCACGGCGCCTCGCATTCTAATGCGCTGGCCAGCGTATTTGTCTCATCAAACGATAACTAACCGACACTATTCTTAAGCAAACACAGGAAGCACCCATGATCAGCAGTGGACCCATAGAAGACCGACTTGCCATCCGAGAGCTGGTGGATTCCTACAACGACGCCGTGATGCGTTTCGATGGCGATGCCTGGGCAGCCAATTGGACCGACGATGCCACTTGGAGCCTACCCGGGGCAGGAGACATCAGCGGCAAAGCCAATTTCTTCCCGGTGTGGCAGCAGGCCATGGCGGACTTTAGCTTCGTCGGCTTCTTCGCCTCCGCCGGCCCTATTGTGGTTGACGGCAATACCGCAACCGGGACTTGGTACCAACAGGAATTTCTGCACTCCAAAGACGGTACCCGACGCAACGTGACTGGCAAGTACGACGATACCTACATAAAGGCTGACGGTCGCTGGCTGTTTTCGAAGCGTGTCTACAACATTATGAACTCTGAAGAGAGCAAAGCTTGAGACCGCACTTCTTCGGCTGAAGCAATCACTCGAAACCCGGCGGGGCCTGGAACCCGCCGATTTCTTCTGCTAACAATCGCGCAAACTCGATCGTCCGATAGTCCTGGTATTCCGGCCCGACTGCCTGCAGTCCAATTGGCAATCCTTCGCTGCTTGGTCCCGTTGGGAACACCGTGCTGGGTAGGTGGGCGACGGTTACCATGCCTGACCAGAATACCTGTTGGAAGTAATCCTGCGACTCATTGTTTACGCTCAGTGTGCGCTGCATGTAGTCACCATGGTCGTGGGGAAATGCAGTAGTCGCCATCTGCGGGCAAATCAAAATGTCCCAGTCATCAAAGAAGGCGCGCCAGGCTGCCCGCAGATGAAAGCGTGCGTTGTTCGCCCCGGCCCAAGTGGCATGATCCTGCACTGAGTAGCGCGCCACGAGCGCGGGCATGCTGCGATCGGTGTCCGGCAGCTGCGCAGCCGTTTCCTGCGCGGTGCGGCGCTCTTCCGGCGTCATACCGGAGGCCATCACGCCCCACAGGAGACTGTTGTAAGTCTCGAATGCCTGCTCAAAGTCGATGCCGGGCCGAGCCTGGTTAGAAACCGTAGCACCGTGCTTGCTCAGCAGGCTGCCAATCTGTTCGACCCGTGCTGAAATTTCCGTGCTCACCGGCGCCAACTCATGGCTCGGCCAGAGCGCAACTCTAAACTGCCCAAGGCTGCTCTGCTCAGGCTCCGGCAGGTTCAAGCGCCATCCGGGTGCATCCAGCGCCCGCGGGCCCGCGACTACATCCATGCTCAGCCGCAGATCCTCCGCGCTGCGGCCCATCGGTCCGACCACGGCAATGTCTGCGGCGGCTGCGACACCGGGGAGGCTATGTCCCTGATCGGAAACCACGCCCCAAGTGGGTTTGTGCCCATAGGTGCCACAGAAGTGCGATGGGTTGCGAATAGAGCCACCAATGTCTGAGCCTGCTTCCAGCGCCGTCAGGCCGGCTGCCAATGCCGCCGAGGACCCTCCCGAGGATCCTCCTGGTGTACGGGTTGGATCCCAAGGATTGCCCGTTGTGCCATAAACCTCATTGAAGCTCTGAAAGTCGGCGAGATTCAATGGGACATTGGTTTTACCCATGAAATGCGCACCTGCCTGTTTCAATCGAGCGACCGTATCCGAATCAGTTGCGGCGATATTGCCAGCAAATTCTGGTATGCCCCAGGTCGTGGGCAAACCAGCTAGGTCATAGGCTTCCTTGATCGTCATCGGTAAGCCGTGCAACGGACCCAAGTCCTGGCCATTGGCTAACGCTTGATCGGCCGCTTCAGCAGCTGCTCTGGCGCGCTCGAAATCACGAACGACCACGGCGTTGATCGTTTCATCGAAGCGTTCGATCCGCTGAATATAGAGATTGGTCAGCTCCAGGGAACTGATCGACTTGTTCTTGATTAGCGCAGCCAGTTCGACTGCGGATTTGAAAGCCAGTTCGGTCATCTCAAATACCTCCAAATTGCCTGTGCGCCTCGCACTGTTCAGTCTGGCAAGCCCAGCACCCGTTTGGCGATGATGTTTAGCTGCACCTCATTGGTGCCTCCATAAATCGTCACCGCCCGATCGCGCAACCAGCCTCGAGCAGCGGACAATTCCTCAGCTGAAAACCCTGGACCTTTCCAGCCGAAGCCTTGGGTTCCTCTTAAGCGACTACGCAGCTCGCTGCCATCCTTACTTAGCGTAGAGCCAACGTACTTGAAGATCGAAGTCGCCGCACCCGGCGCAGCGCCGCCGCGACTTTCCTCCCCTGCCCTACGAATCGTTAAGGCAAAGGCTCGCTCCTTGAGGGTTTGCCTGAGAATTTGATCACGCAGCGCTGGATCGATTGCGGCGCCAGTTTCCCCAGCGTAAGCGTTGGCAATCTTGGCGTAGGGATTCAGCGGGAGCTCTGGCTGAACATTTGCGTCGCTATTCTTCGAACTCGAAGCGGCGCTAGCATCAGTGTTGACTGAACGTTCGTGCTGCAGCAAACGCTTGGCAATACTCCAGCCGTTGTTCAACTCACCAATCAAATCTTCTTTGCGCGCCACAGCGTCATCAAAAAACGTCTCACAAAACGGCGATGAACCGGAGATCAGGGCGATGGGCTTCACGGTCACACCCGGCTGGCGCATGCTGATCAACATGAAGCTGATGCCCTGATGCTTCGGCGCGGCCGTGTCAGTACGGGTCAAGACGAACATCCAATCCGCGTGATTGGCACCCGAAGTCCAAATTTTTTGCCCATTGACCAGGTAGTGGTCGCCATTGTCCACGGCTTTGGTCTGCAGACTGGCCAAGTCAGAGCCAGATCCGGGTTCGCTGTAGCCCTGGCACCAGCGCACCTGGCCTTGCACGATCTTCGGTAAGTGCCGCTGCTTTTGTTCCTCGGTCCCATGTTCCAGCAACGTCGGTCCAATCATCGACAGGCCCATTCCTACCGCCGGTGGAAGCGCCTTGAGCCTGTGTAGTTCCTGGTACAAGACCCGCGCCTGCGCTCGATCCAAACCGCCACCACCATATTCTTGGGGCCAGGTCGGCGCTGTCCAACCGCGTTCGGCCATGGCACCTAACCAGTTCCTGGCATCGTCGGTGTCATAGACCTCAAAGGCGTCCTCAAAGTGGACCGAGCGTCCGCGCATGCTCGGCGGACAGTGCTCTGCCAAATAGGCGCGCGCTTCTTTACGAAAAGCTTCAAGATCCATCATCGTCTCCGCATCTCTTAGGACTCATAAGGCGACCGGCCAATCTGTACAGATTAGACAGCAACCCAGCGCTCAATCTCCGGCAAGCGTCGCTCCAGTGCATGGGGCCGCTGTGACCCCAGGGGTAAAACAAGACGGTCGACGCCCATCTCTTGATAGGCCGCATAACTTTCATCATCCAAGCTGCTCGGCGTAATGATCAGTTCAAAGTCATCGCGTTGGCGCCCTGCGTGCTCTAGCGCTCGGTCCAGTTGACCGATCAGTTTCGCCGTAATATCCACCGGCAAAGCGAATCCGTACCAGCCACTGCCGTGCTCCGCGGCTCTGCGCAACGCCCTTGGGCTGTGGCCTCCGACGATGATCGGGATGTGGGGTTTTTGAACGGGTTTGGGATCCAAGCGGCAGGGAGACAGCTGGAAGTGTTCGCCCTGGTACTGCGCCAGCTCATCGGTCCACAATATACGAGTGAGTTCCAGAAACTCATCTGCGCGTGCGCCGCGATCTTCCCAGCTGTAACCGCTAGCCAACACCTCTTCTTTGCACCAACCGACGCCTACACCGAAGTCCATGCGGCCGTTGCTTAGCCAATCGAGCGTCGCGAATTCCTTTGCCGTGTACAACGGGTTGCGCTGAGAAATGAGGCTAACGCCAGTACCCAATCGTAGGCGGGAGGTGCAATTGGCGATAAAGCCGAAGGTTGATACGGTATCCAGCATGCCGCCACCCTCAGGCACCGGTATGCGACCGTCCTTTGATGCCGGGTAGGGAAATTCCATCTCATCGAACAGCACCACATGCTCGCCCATCCACAGGGACTCGATACCGGCGTCCTCCACTCGCCGGGCAAAGTCCGCGATCATCTGCGGCCCAGCAATTGGCGACATGAAGGTCGCAAAGACCCCGATTTTCATGAATATCCTCCCCCGAATACTGCGCCCATTCGTCATGAGTGTGCGGCTCGAACGCTAAGCTGGCAAGTGCGCCCAGCAGTCTCGATCGCCCTAGTGCCGGCAGCACGCTCGCAAGTTTTTAGCGGTACACTCTCGGGCACAACGCAAAGGGAGACCGAGGATGACTGGGAGACTGGAAGGAAAAGTAGCTGTGATTACCGGCGCCGGCAGCGGCTTCGGCGCTGCAACCGCACGCCGTTTTGTCGCTGAGGGCGCTAGCGTCGTACTGGGCGATATTCAGGAACAGGCAGGTAACGCAGTCGCCAGCGAGCTTGGCGACGCAGCGGTGTTCCAAATCTGCAATGTCACCAAAGAGGAAGAAGTTGCTAGCCTAGTTGACCGCGCGGTCAGCCAATTCGGCAAGCTCGATATCATGTTCAACAACGCGGGTATTGTTGGTGCGGTTGGCCCAATCGACACTACACCTGACAACGAATGGCGCATATCCCTGGACGTGCTACTCAACGGTGTGTTCTACGGCATGAAGCACGCGGCACGAGTGATGAAGCCACAGGGTTCTGGCGCAATCATCAGCATGTCTAGCACCGCTGGTATTCAGGGCGGACTCGGCCCTCACGCGTATTGCGCGGCCAAGCACGCTGTTGTTGGCCTCACCAAAAATGTTGGCGCAGAACTGTGCCGTTCTGGCATTCGAGTCAATGCGATTGCTCCCGCCGGTATGGCGACGGCCATGGTTGCCAACGTGATGACCGGCGATCCGGATGCCCTGGATGACACCCTGACAGCCTTGGCAGCCGCATCTCCGCTGATCAATCGCGCCGGCACCGCAAACGATGTAGCCAATGCAGCGCTGTGGCTGGCAAGCGATGAGTCCGGATACACCACCGGGCACACGCTGACCACGGATGCTGGCACAACCACTGGTGCGACTGCTGGTCCACCGGCGTTTGACGAATACCAGCCCATGTTCCGTGAGGCCGGAAAAAAAGGCGCCTAGCGCCCGCTCTTTAGACAACGCACCAGCCTGGCAGGTATCCATCCGCGCTAATCTGCCAGGCGACTCCGATGAAGTTACTAAAACTCTAATATGCCTCTATATTTCATAGAGTTATTCGACATACCAAGATTTTGGGTAAGCTACCAGCTGGGCTGGCATTGTGATGCGATCGGTCTTAACAAAGATTTACCGAGGCACACTTAGGACAAGCTAGAAGCGATATCAACGCAAAGATTCTCCGATCTGGATCAAGCCTATGGACGATTTGCTCAGCAGTACGAGCAAGTGGGCTCTTCACGTCATCGTGGTCCTACTCTGTTGGCCGCTAGCAGGCTGCGGCGGTGGTGGTGGTGGTAGCCGGGCGACGGCCACACCAACACCCAACCCTGGCCCGGTAGCCGACGTGGGGCTGGACTCTCGGCCAAACAACACAAGCTGCGTCGCGCCCGCGCGAACCACAATGGCGGCGAGCCTGACTCTGGTCAACGCCTTCCCTAATCTACCTGCGCTGCAATCCCCAATGAAGCTGGTGCAACCGCCCGGTGATAGCGACGAATGGTACGCAGTGGGCCGCTCTGGCAGCCTCGATCGGTTTCGCCTGAGCAGTGGTGCCTCGAGCCTCGAGCGCTATTTAAACCTGTCGGTCACTGCCAGTGGCGAGGGCGGCTTTCTCAGCGCGGTGTTGCACCCCGATTGGCCTAGCCGCAAAGAGCTGTTCGTTTCCTACACTATTGACGCTGGCGGTTTCGAAAGTCGCCTATCCCGACTGGTGATCAGCAACGACAGCACACTGCCGGCAAGCTACAGCGAAGAAGTCCTGCTGCGAATCGAGCAACCGTTCAGCAATCACAATGGCGGTGATCTGGATTTTGGCCCCGACGGCTTTTTGTACTACAGCATGGGAGACGGTGGCGATAGCGGAGACCCGTTCGACTATGGCCAAAACACAACGCGATTACTGGGAAGCATCATCCGCATAGATGTAGAAGGCGTTGCCTTCCCCTCGCCCGGGTACGACGTTCCAGGGGACAATCCTTTTGCTGGCAACCCGCGCTGCGGCGCAACCAGCAACGCTGCTGCTTGTCCGGAAATTTTTGCTTGGGGACTACGCAATCCTTGGCGCATGAGCTTCGATCTCGCCGACGGCAGCCTATGGGTTGGTGACGTTGGACAAGGCTCATGGGAGGAAATCGATCTGGTCACCGTTGGCGGCAACTACGGCTGGCGTTGTCGCGAGGGCAGCCAGAGCTTCAATACCAGCGGATGCCCGAATGGCCCGTTTGAAGAGCCGATATTTGATTACGGCCACGGCGCGGGTGACCGCTCTGTGACCGGTGGATTTGTCTACCGAGGTAGCGCTGTTCCAGACCTCAGCGGGCGCTACATCTTTGCCGACTACGTCAGCGGCAGGGTATGGGCGCTGAGCAATCTGGGTGGCACATACGTCCGTGAGTTGCTGCTTGAAACGGGTTTCAACATCGCCGGCTTCTCCCAAGGCAACGACGGCGAAGTCTACGTCTTGGACATCGGCAGCGGACGTGTGCTGCGCTTCGAAGCGAGCGGCAGCAGCCCGGTAGACAACGTGGCAGAGCTCTTAACTGACACCGGTTGCTTTGATCCGAACAATCCCAGCGAACCAACCGAAGGACTGATTCCCTACCAACCAAGCGCACCTTTCTGGTCGGACGGTGCAGAAAAGCAGCGCTGGCTTGCGCTGCCAAACGGCACCGAAATCGATCCCAGCGCCGCAATCTGGTCATTCCCAGAAGGAACAGTCCTCGCAAAACACTTTGAGTTGAATGGCACACTCTTGGAAACGCGTTTGTTCATGCGCCATCCAGACGGTGCCTGGGCGGGCTATAGCTACCGCTGGAACGATACTCAGACCCAGGCTCAGCGAGTGCGCGATGGCGAGAACCGGGATCTAGGTGGACAGACCTGGCGTTACCCGAGCGAAGTTGAGTGTCTGGTGTGTCACACTCAAGTGTCCGGATTTGCGCTGGGCTTGGAAACGGCACAACTGAACAGGGATTTTCTCTACCCAGGAAGCAACATCAGCGATAACCAACTCGAAGTGTTCAATCACATCGGGTTATTTACCCAGAACCTACCAGAGCCTGTTGCTAATCTGCCTAGCCTGGTCAGCCCGAGCAACGCCGGTGCAGGGCTCGAAGATCGCGCCCGCGCCTACTTGCATAGTAACTGCGCTCAGTGCCATCAACCCGGTGGTCCTACGGGGGTTGATCTGGACTTGCGGTTCGACACCACGCTCGCTGAGATGGGCGTGTGCGATGTGCCGCCTCAGGCTGGCAGCCTTGGAATCGGCAACGCCCGGCTGCTCGCTCCAGGAGATCCTGGTCGCTCGATCCTAATCCAGCGTAGCGATCGCTTGGATGCAGATCGCATGCCACCTCTGGCTTTCAATGAGATCGACAGCACGGGGGTACAGCTGCTCAGCGACTGGGTGAGTTCGGTGACGACTTGTCCTTGACCGTGGGTGCTGCACCTGGTTTCGAGCTAGTAGTCGAATTCTGCGCCGCCGCGCGCAACACCGCTGATCGATGATCATCACCGTCGTGATGCCAGCCCGGTGCTAAGTACAGATAGCGCAATCGATCGACAAGGCGCGGGGCTCGCCGAAGGTCGTGCCAAAGACTTTGATACTCATGGCTTAGGACTGTCCAGGGATTGCTGCTGGAAATGTTATGCGTGAGGCCATAGCAACAGGGATCTGATGGCAGCTCCGGACTAAACGTGCCAAACAGTCGATCCCAGAGAATCAGCACGCCGCCGTGATTGCGGTCCAGGTAGCGAATATTGCTGGCATGGTGTACGCGATGATGCGATGGCGTGTTGAACAGCCACTCCAACGGTTTTGGCAATGTCGAAACCAGCTCGGTGTGGATCCAGAATTGATAGAAAAGACTCAACGCCATCATGGTGACGATCATCAGCGCATCGAACCCGAGAAGCGGTAGCCAAAGCCAAAACAGATACTTGTGGACCCGTTCACCCACTCCTTGGCGCAGAGCCGTGCCGAAGTTGAGATAGCGCGAAGAGTGGTGGTTAACATGCCCTGCCCACAACAACCGCATGCTGTGGTTCGCTCGATGAAACCAGTAGTAGCTCACGTCTTCGAGAAAAAATAGCAGCAGCCAGGCCCACCATTGGCGCCCCACCAGATCTCGTAGTGGGCTGATCTCGTGCAACACAACCATGGCGGTTACCGCGACCAGCTTGGGCAGTACTTCGACTATCGCTGAAGCCAAGAGCATGCTCAGCGAAGCAACAGTATCGCTCGCCTGGTAGCGCCGCAATCGATGTCGATGGCTGTGCCAGGCTTCCAGTGCAATGGCCAGCGCAAACAGCGGCAACGCCAGCAAGCTTAAATCATCTCTAAGCAGGCTCGTGATCTGATCGTCAAAGGGTGTCATCAAATCGAGTATTGCCTAAGCAGCCGCATGGCCAGTCTGAGAACGACGGCGGGACCACACTTTACCTGAACCTTAAGCAGTATTAGCGATACACTGGCGGCAATCGATCTGGAGCCTGATATGACCACCAACAAGCGCATCCTCATACGCGAACTACCCACCGGCAAGCTCGAAACCGAGCACTTTACAACGGATGAAGTTGCCGTTCCGACGCCGACAGATGGTGAAGTTCTGGTACGTACGCTGCTGCTGTCTCAAGACGCTGCGAACAGGGCCTGGATGCAAGGCGCTACCTATCGGGACGCGATTCAAGCCGGTGACGTTATGTCCAGTGGCGGCGTTGGCGAGGTGGTGAGTTCGAAACATGAGAGTTATGGCGCTGGAGATTTAGTCTGGGGCGATTTGGGCTGGCAGGAGTACGCAGTCCTTCCCGGAAAAACGCTGGCGTCGATCCCGACCCATAGTGGACCCTTGAGCCATGCGATTTCGTTGCTTGGCGTCGCGGGTAAAACCGCGTACCACGGATTGCTCAACGTGCCTGGAATTCATGCCGGCGAAACCCTCCTAGTCTCTGCAGCCGCCGGATCAGTCGGGTCGATCGTCGGCCAAATCGGCAAAATCAAAGGCGCGCATGTCATCGGTGTCGCCGGGGGTGCAGACAAGTGCCAATGGGTCCAAGACACGCTGGGTTTTGATGCCTGCATAGACTATAAGAATCTCGATGCACCCCTGCGCGATCAACTAGGGAAGGCTGCACCCAAAGGCATCGACGTTTACTTCGACAACACCGGCGGCGATATTCTTCAGGCGGCGTTGTTCGCCATGCGCATGCAAGGCCGGGTCTCCTGTTGCGGCGCTGTGTCTATGTACGATGGCAAACCAAAGCCCGGGCCATTTGGCATCCCCGGACTGCTAGTCACCAAACGCCTGACCATGACGGGCTTCATCGTCTCCGACTTCGCAAATTTGGATGCCGATGCTGAACATGACCTTTCCAGCTGGGCCGGCACCGGGCAACTAAACGTAGTGGAAGACATCCTCACGGGGCTGGAGCAAGCACCTACCGGCTTGATCGGGCTGCTCGCCGGAGAAAACCGCGGCAAGCGCATGGTTCAAGTCGCTGAAGCCACGGGTTAACTGAGCGCTGCCCCATCCAGCAACCGAGTTAGCTGATCTTGTTCCGCTGCAACGCCTGAGTTAGCGTTGGGACACATCCAAGCGCCACTGCCAAGGACAAACGACATGGCCGAACCCATTGTGCCACTGGATCCAGGGACCATGACCCGTTCTCCCGGGCTAACCTATCAGGATCTATTGGATCAAGATTCGAAACCGGTACCCAGCGTGCTGCGTCTGCAATCCCCAAAATTCTTGGGTGACGCCGATGTTGCCACCAGCCGCTACACCAGCCGCGAGTGGCACGACAAAGAAGTAGCCAACCTCTGGTCCAAGGTCTGGCAATTCGCTTGTAGAGAAGAAGACATTCCTGAGCCTGGCGACCACCTTCGTTACGACATCGCGCATATGTCTTTCCTGATTGTTCGAGGAGAAGACGGTGCGTTGCGTGCGTTTCCCAATGCGTGTTTACACCGCGGACGCATGCTCAAGGAATTCGACGGCCAGGCCTCCGAGTTACGCTGCCCGTTCCACGGCTTCGCCTGGCAGCTGGATGGCTGCCTGAAGGACATTCCCGCGCGTTGGGACTTTACCCATGTCGAAGATGCCGAGTTTTCGCTGCCAGAAATCCCACTGGCCACTTGGGCTGGGTTTGTTTTTGTTAACCCCGACCAACAGTGCGAACCGTTCGATGAATTCATTAAAGATCTAAAGTCGCAGTTCGAACGCTGGGACCTTGCGGGGCTCTACAAGAGCGCTCATGTCGCAAAAATCATGCCCGCCAATTGGAAGATAGCCCAAGAAGCGTTCTGCGAGGCTTACCATGTCAACGCGACACACCCCCAGATTCTCGGCGCCCTGGGCGATGTGAATAGCCAGGTGGACATCTGGGACAACTGCGCTCGGGTCATTACTCCTTCCCTCACTCCAAGCCCATTGTTAGAAGACGCTCTGACCGAACAGGATGTCATTCGCTACATGTTGGATCTGCGAGCCGGAGATCCAGTACCAGAAGTACCTGAGGGTATGAATGCCCGTGCCTGGCACGCTGCGATGAATCGAGAGATGCTCAGAGCAGAAGCTGGCGATCGAGTGGACGAGTATTGCGACGCTGAGATCATCGATAACTTGGACTACACGCTATTTCCCAACTTCCATCCCTGGGGAGCTTTCAATCGCATCACCTATCGGTTCAGACCCAATGGCGATGACCACCGTAGCTGCATCATGGAGTGCTTAATGCTGGCACCGTTTCAGGGCGAGCGCCCGGCTGCGGCGAAGATCCGCTGGCTGGAGCCTGATGAGCCGTGGTCACAAGCATTGGGCTTTCTCGGTCGCGTATTCGATCAAGATGCGTTCAACATGCCAAAAGTTCAGGCAGGACTAGAAGCCACCTATAAGCCTGGCATCACCTTAGCCAACTACCAAGAGTCCAAAGTCCGTTGGCTACACCACCGACTGGGTCAATGGGTCGATGGAGACAATCCATGAACACTGGCATCAAGCATCCGTTTAGCGGTGCGCTCTACGAACTGACCGCAGACGGTAATGTTAGCGTCAGCAACGGTGAGCAAACTGGGCTGTTCCAACCCGACGGTCAATGGATATCCGGTGTGCTTAGAGAGTGCGATCCCCAGCTATGCGTGTGGATCACCGACATTCCGCCGCCTCCAGACGAACTAGAGTCAACATCGCACCTCGCCACAAAATAGCCAAGGAATTTTCCATGCGTCGACTGAGTATCATGACTTGCCTCAGCGCTTTGCTGTGGCAAGCCAGCAGCTTTGCTGAAGCGCCAAAGCCTTACTCGAAGGCAACCCAGCAAGACTACCCACAAAATCTGTACTGGGGCGATACCCACCTCCACAGCCGCAACTCTGCAGACGCCTACTCCCTAGGGAATATGAATTTAACCCCAGCAGATGCCTATCGTTTCGCCAAAGGCCAAGCGCTTACGGCTCATACCGGCGAGCCTGTGCAGCTGCTTCGGCCCCTCGATTTTCTCGTCGTCTCCGACCACGCCGAATACCTCGGCGGTTACTATCGATTCAATGTTGGCGACCCACTGGTGCGCAATACTGCTGCCGGCAAGCAGTGGCAGCAGTTCATCGAAGAAGGCAATCCGACACGCATGATGGCCAGCTTTACTGGCTCCATCAACGATCCTGAGAACCACCCGCCTTTTCCGGAAGAAGTCCGTCGCACCATTTGGCAGGACGTGGCGCAAACGGCAGATGAATACAACGATCCCGGTCGCTTCACTGCCTTCACTGGTTACGAGTGGACCTCAATGATCGAAGGCAACAATTTACATCGCGTCGTCATCTACGCCGATGGTGCAGATAAGGCCGGTTTAATCGCGCCGTTCTCCGCCCAAGACAGCACTGACCCCCGCGACTTGTGGCGCGCACTGGCGACTTACGAAGCAACCACCGGCGGCAAAGTTCTGGCGATCGCCCACAACGGCAACCTTTCCAACGGCATGATGTTTCCTGACAAGAGTGTAGATGGCAAACCACTGAACCGAGAGTACGCGCAATTGCGCAGCCGCTGGGAACCGATCTATGAAGTCACCCAGGTCAAAGGTGATGGCGAAGCGCATCCCACGCTCTCCCCTGCCGACAAATTTGCAGATTTTGAAAACTGGGACGCTGACAACATTGGTCGCACCCAGGAGAAAGAAGACTGGATGCTGGCCCATGAATACGCTCGTGGAGCGCTGAAGCTGGGCCTGGGATTCGAAGCGAGCCTTGGCGACAACCCGTTCAAATTTGGAATGATAGGCAGCACTGACGGCCACAACACCTTTTCTACCACCGCTGAAGATAACTTTTTTGGCAAGTTTCCGGAGTCGGAACCCAGCCCTGCACGCACCAAGAACGCCATGGCCGCAGACCAGCTCTGGCAAAACTGGCGCATCGTCGCCTCAGGTTATGCGGCAATCTGGGCAAAAGAGAACACGCGGGAAGCACTGTTTGACGCCATGCAACGCAAGGAGGTGTACGCCACCACGGGCTCGCGCATCACGGTGCGCTTTTTTGGTGGCTTCGACTACCCGAACGATCTCATGCAACAACCCGGCTACCTGGACGCGGCCTACAAGCATGGGGTACCCATGGGTGGAGATCTGACTAAGCCGGCGAAAAAAAGCTCACCGACTTTTCTGGTGAGCGCCGCCAAGGACCCGGTCGGCGCGAATCTGGACCGCATCCAAATCATCAAGGGCTGGCGCACGCGCGACGGTCAACTTCAGGAGCAGGTCTACGATGTGGCCCTTTCTGACGGCCGCCAGAGCACCGACTCAGGTGCGCCTGAGGTTGGCAGTACCGTTAACGTCGCCGAAGCAAGCTATCGCAACACTATTGGCGCTGCGACCTTGGCAGCTTCCTGGACAGATCCGGACTTCAATCCAAAGCTACGCGCCGTCTACTATGCTCGGGTGATTGAGATCCCCACGCCACGGTGGACAGCCTACGATGCCAAGCACTTCGGGCTCGAACTCCCTGATGAGGTACCCATGACGGTTCAAGATCGCGCCTACACCTCCCCGATTTGGTATACGCCTTAAACCAGCGGCAGGATTCGTTGCACGCACTCCTGTAGTGACAGCTCCCCTGTTGGGAGCTGTAGCTCGGCAGTCTCTGGCTCCTCGTAGGCGCTGTCGATGCCGGTAAAGTGCGGCAGTTCACCGCGCCGGGCTTTCTTGTACAAACCCTTAGGATCACGCTGTTCAGCCAGCGCCAAGGGTACGTCCAAGTAGATTTCAACAAACTCGTCTTCATCGAACATCGCCCGAGCCATGTCGCGTTCTGAGCGAAACGGTGAGATGAAAGCCGTCAGGACCACCAATCCGGCATCGACCATGAGGCGCGCGACCTCAGAAATACGGCGAATATTCTCGATGCGATCAGCGTCGGTAAAGCCGAGGTCTTTGTTCAAGCCATGACGGACGTTATCGCCGTCGAGAATATACGTACGGATACCTCGGGCATGCAGTTCGCGCTCAACCGCATCGGCGATGGTCGACTTGCCAGAACCGCTTAGTCCGGTAAACCACAATACCTTGCCGCCGTGGCCATTGAGGCGGTTGCGCTCTGCCTTGCCGATGGCGTGGGCGTGGCGATGCACGTTGTCGGCCCGGCGCAAAGCAAAATTCAGCATGCCCGCACCGACGGTGGCGTAAGAGTAGCGGTCCACCAGCACGAAAGCGCCCAATCCGGCGCAGTCTCGATATGCTTCAAAGGGGATTGGTTGATCCAGGCTCAAAGTCACCCGACCGATATCGTTGAGTTCCAGACTTTTCGAGCTCAGCTCTTCTAGGGTGTTGATGTTGTAGGTGAACTTTACTTCGGTGATGGTGGCATTGACTCGGGTTGTGCCGAGTAGCAGCCAGTACGACCGACCAACAAAACCTTGCTCAGTTTCCATCCAGACCAGCGAGGCGTCGAATTGGTCCGAGACTTCACAGGGATCAGCAGCCGCAACGATCACATCCCCTCGAGAGGCATCTACCTCACGATCTAGCGTCAATGTTACCGCCTGATCCGCCACCGCAAGATCGAGTTGGTCTTCAAATAAAACGATGTCTTTGACATTGGCGGTAGCACCAGAGGGCAATACCCGTATTGCCTCGCCTTTGCGCACCGTTCCCGCAACCACAGTTCCGGCGTAACCGCGAAAGTTAGCATGGGGTCGATTCACCCATTGCACCGGAAACCTCAGGCTATGCTCTAACTGGGAACGGCCAACCTCCACCGTCTCGAGGTAGCCCAACAACGTTGGCCCCGAGTACCAAGACGTCTGAGGCGAGCGCTCAATGACGTTGTCACCCTTTAGCGCCGACATCGGTACCGCGCATACCGATTCGAAATTCAGCTGTTCAGCGAACTCCTGGTATTGCGCTACGATCTGATCAAAGATCCCTTGCTGGTAGTCAACCAGATCCATTTTGTTAACTGCCAACACCACGTGCCGAATTCCGAGCAGCGACACGATAAAGGAGTGCCTGCGCGTTTGCGTCAACACCCCTTGTGTCGCATCCAGCAATATGATGGCAACGTCTGCGGTAGAAGCGCCAGTGACCATGTTGCGGGTGTATTGCTCGTGCCCGGGAGTATCGGCAACGATGAACTTGCGGTGGTCAGTACTAAAAAAGCGGTAGGCGACATCGATAGTAATGCCCTGCTCCCGCTCAGCAGCCAGACCGTCAACCAGCAGCGCAAAGTCGATGTCGCCACCTTGAGTCCCAACCCGCTTGGAATCTGCCTGTAACGAAGCAACCTGATCTTCAAACAACATTTGCGCTTCAAACAGCATTCGACCGATTAACGTGCTCTTGCCATCGTCAACGCTGCCACAGGTAATGAAGCGGAGCAGGTCAAGCTGTTCCTGCGCTACTAGATAAGCCTCAACTCGTACTTGGGGATCTTCCTCAACGCTCTCTGACGCTACGACTGCCATTAGAAATACCCCTCCTGCTTCTTCTGCTCCATGGATGCCGAAGCATCGGTGTCAATGGCGCGACCCTGGCGCTCACTGGTCCGGCTATGCAACAGTTCCAGAACAATCGAGGCCAAGTCGTCGGCCTCGGACTCCACCGCACCTGTGAGTGGGTAGCAGCCTAGTGTTCGAAACCGCACCCGACGCAGTTCAATCTGTTCCCCTTCATGCAGGCGCATGCGATCGTCATCAACCAAGATGAGCATGCCGTCTCGCTCTACGACCGGGCGCTCTGCCGCAAAGTACAAAGGCACAATGGGAATCTGTTCTCGGTAGATGTACTGCCAAATATCGAGCTCAGTCCAATTTGACAAAGGAAACACGCGAATGCTGTCACCTTTGGCTTTATAACCGTTGTAAAGATTCCAAAGCTCCGGTCGCTGATTCTTCGGATCCCAGCGGTGCGCGGCATTGCGAAAGGAAAATACCCGCTCTTTGGCTCGGCTCTTTTCTTCATCGCGGCGAGCACCGCCGAAGGCGACATCAAATTGATGCTGATCGAGGGCTTGCTTGAGACCCTGAGTCTTCATCACATCCGTATGCAGGGCACTACCGTGATCGAACGGGTTAATGTTCTTCGCCACACCCTCAGGGTTGACGTGGACGATCAACTCCATGCCGCTTTCTTTCGCCATATAGTCGCGAAACTCATACATGGCCTGAAATTTCCAACGGGTATCGACATGCATCAGCGGAAACGGTGGCGCGCTCGGATAGAAGGCTTTGCGCGCAAGGTGCAGCATCACTGCGCTGTCCTTGCCCACCGAATAGAGCATCACTGGATTCTCAGCGGCCGCCATCACCTCCCGCATGATGTAAATGCTCTCCGCCTCGAGCTGATCGAGATGCGACAGCCCATCGGCCTTAGCACGACCCCCATGTAGCTCATGGCTGAACGTTCGCGGCGCTACTTGAGGGTAAGCGAACGTGCCGAGTTGCAGAGCATTGCCAGAGGGGACGGTGATTTCATGACTATTCGCCGCAGCGACCAGCCGTCGGCAAGCGGGCACTGCCGCACCAGCCGGCCAATATAGGGTCTTCTTGCCGCCGCTGAGCTGATCTAGCCCGGCGCGCAAGGCTTCCTCGCTATCACTTTGGAGATACACCCAGCGACGACCCATCCGCCCGTCGTTGGCGCATAAAACGTAAGGGTGATGCTCAGCGGCGACCAGCTGCAGCACTAGGGTCTGTTGCCGCCGTCGCTTTGCCTGCTCTTCGAACCCCGCCACGACCAGGCTGCGCGGGGCAGCGCCGCCTTCGTCAACCAGTTCAGCGGTCTTCAGCGCCTTTGGCAGCCAATCCGCCTGCTCTAAATCCCGCTCTACAGAGCGCAGAGAGCGCTCTTCGCCGGCTTGCACGAGTGCCGCGTGGACCGAAGCAATGTCCCAATAGCCTGGATCCTCCCCAGGTTGACGAGGCTCCAACACCATTTTAGGCAATTTCATAGCGTATCTACCGGCCAAATCTGTCGCAATTCGCAAAAATAGCCAATAAATCCAGAATCTACAAGCGTTGGTTTGTGAGAATACGTCTACTAGACCCAATATCGCAACATGCGACACGCGACGTGCGAAATGCAGTGCGGATCTGATTGAGTGATTAGCCCCGGGTTACCTTACTGACGTCGGTTTACCGACCAGTGAAACTCGGTTTTCGCTTATTCAGGAACGCTTGGATGCCTTCCGCACCATCCGCCGTGGTCACCATTTGCCCAATGGCACGAGTTTCCAACTCCATTTGCGCTTCCAGACCGTGCTCGAACGATTCATTGAGCAGCGCTTTGCTGGCACCGTAGGCAAGGGTTGGTCCCTGGGCCAGAGTCTTCGCCAGCGCCATAGATTCTGTGAGCACCTCGTCGTCAGCGACGACCCGGTTGACGATGCCCCACTCCTCGGCCTCGGCAGCACTTAACACCCGGTTGGTCAGAATCAACTCCCGAGTGCGTCGGTCGCCGATCTTGCGCGGCATGAAAAAGGTCGAGCTACCGTCGGGTGACAGACCCGCGTTGGTATAAGCCATGGTGAACTTCGCACTGCCACCACAGATGGCGAGGTCGGCTGCCATCACCAGGCTCATGCCGGCGCCCCCGGCTGTACCGTTCACCGCAGCAATGACTGGTGCGTTGCCGCGACTAAAGCGTGACAGCGCCATGTGCAGGTCACCCGCCATGATCTTGATGACGGATTTCACTTCGTCACCTGCAGTGGCCATGGCACCGAGATCGCCGCCGGCACAGAACAATTTCCCACTACCCGTCAATACCACAGCCCGCACGTCAGCATTGTCATCGCAACGAACCGCAATGTCAGACAGCTCCCTGGCGAGATCCGGTGAAATGGCGTTACCCACTTTGGGGCGATTTAGCGTAATGCAGGCAACGCCGTCAGCAATATCCAATTCCAGGTTGTCGTAACTCATCGTACAAGCGCCCTTTTATTATGGAAGTCTGTTTGCGCACGGTGCCAGCCTGCACCAAAGCGAGATCATTGTGTATCGCCGACTTTAGGGCCTTCCGCAGGCAAGGTCCTCGGTAGCGGATTGCGCCGCCATTTACCAAACATCAGCTCCTCCACAAATTCAACGCACTTGAAATCCAGAATTTGTGCGTTGGGTTCGATGCGACGATATAAAGGCATTCGAATTGTCCAGGGCCGTGCGTACGTCTGGGGGTCTTCTAGCGTTGCTTCATACTGCAAGTGATCGGGACTGAGCGGCGTGTAACGCTCGGTTACTTTGAGCTGCTCACTATGATGATTTCCTGCGCGATCGAGCCAGGTATCAGCGTACTGCCCGGTCACGTCTACGATCAAGCTTTCACCATCCCAGCGCCCAGCAGACCAGCCCATCCAACTGTCTACTGGCGCCTCACCGGGATCCTGCATATATATTTCGCGAACAGCGCCCGCATACTCATAGACGATCATCACGGCATCCGCGGACTGCACGATCTGGAACGGAAACGGCATATACGTGGCTCGCGGCACACCTGGCAAATAGCACTTCACCTCTGGGTCCCGCTCACTCCAACGGGCCCGATTCTCTCGCTGCACCTCACGTGCCGCAGAGGTATAGGGAATCTGCCCACCTACAACCACACCCAGCCCAGCTGGCACCGCGCCAACCGCGCCCATGAACAGCGTTCGCACTGAAGGGATTTCCCCGTGGGGGCCGTCGCGAACCTGCAATGACGCTTTTGCCGTATGCGCCTCTAGATCGTAGTTAGCGCTGTTGAGCACTTGCCAGACGCCGTTAATGTTGGGCTGATCCGTGCCCGCTAAACGCGGCGCCACATAATTGTTGGTTGGGTCTGTGGCCAATGCGTTCCCAACCCACAGCAAAATCAACAACGACATCGGCGCCAACCAGTCGGTTGCGTGTCGCCCACTCAATTTGACGCTCGTGTCTTTGCCCATGAACTTTTTCGCTCGACTCGGTGACCGCTTGCTGCAGTTTCGGCGCGTTTTGGCGCAATCTTTCGTTGACCAGAGACTTGTGCAGCGTAGAACTTCTACCACAACGGGACTGTTGCCCGCCGCTCGCCCGGCGTATCCATCGCAATCCAAGGTGAATATAGCCTACTATATCGCTCGATTTTCAGCGGTTCAATGAAACAACATCGGGAGCAACTCCTTTGCAGAACCTATTCTCCATCGAAGGCAAAACAGCATTGGTTACGGGCGGTTCACGCGGCATTGGCGAGATGATCGCTGCAGGCTTTCTCGCTAACGGCGCGAAGGTTTACATCAGCTCCCGTAAGGCTGAAATCTGCGACGCTACTGCTGAGCGGCTACGTAAGACTTATGGCGGCGAATGCATATCGATTCCCGCAAACCTTGCAGATCTCAACGGCATCGAAGCAGTTGCGGAAACATTGAGCCAGCACGAAGCGCAACTCGACATCTTGGTCAACAACGCCGGCGTTTCTTGGGGAGCGCCGTTGGACGAGTTTCCTGAGATCGGCTGGGACAAGGTGATGGACACCAACGTCAAAGGCTATTTCTTTTTGACCCAAAAGCTTCTACCGCTCCTGCGTGCTGCAGCGTCAGCCGAGCGGCCTGCCCGAGTAATCAATGTGGGCTCGATTGACGGTATCAAAACGCCAGTGTTCGACACCTTCTCCTATGGTCCGTCGAAAGCTGCGGCCCACAATCTCACTCGGGTGCTAGCCGCTCACCTGGCGAAGGATCACATTCGCGTCAATGCCATCGCGCCAGGTCCTTTTCCGACTTACATGCTCAGCACCGGTGTTGGTGGTGGCGGCGACGTGGAAAATACAGACTGGGACGCGGTTGCCAAGCGCAATCCCAGCGGTCGGGTAGGTACGCCAGAGGATGTCGCTGGAATCGCCATATTCTTGAGCTCTCGAGCGAGCGACTTCACCACAGGCGAGGTAATCACCTGCGATGGTGGTGTGGTGATTTCTTGAGCACAGCGATCAGTCTTTGTCTTTGGCCTTGCGCAGCTTCGCGCGATAGTACATTTCCCGAGAATGAGAATGGCCAACGTGCTGCAAGTTGAAGGCCGCCTGCTGCGCGGTCCAGAACCCTTGGGCATCAAGCGCCTGATTCACCGCCATTTTGGCCAGTTGCAGCGCGAACGAAGGCCGCTCCGAGATCTTCGCCGCTAAGCCATCGGTAAACTCTGTGAGCTGCTCCGGCGCTACGACGTGATTCAACATACCGAGCTGATGCGCTTCCTGTGCAGTCAGAAAATCACCGGTAAACAGCAGCTCTTTCGCTTTGCGAATTCCCAGCTCCCACGGGTGACTGAACCACTCGACGCCGTTAACGCCAAAATTTACCGTGGGGTCTGAAAACAAAGCATCATCCGCAGCAACAATCAGGTCGCACACCCACATTAGCATTAGGCCGCCGGCGATCGTCTTACCTTGTACCTGAGCAATAGTGGGCTTAGGCAAATCGTGCCAACGCCGACACATGCGCAAATACACTTCTTCTTCAAAGGCCAAGTGTCCTTCTGCGCCCGGGGCAGCAAACTGCCCGCCAAGCCCCACTGGCTTCAGGTCGAAGTCGCCGGTGTCTTTAAGATCGTGGCCGGCGGAAAAGTGCGGGCCGTTGCCGGCGAGAATGATGACTTTCACGTCTTCGTCCGAGGCCGCGCGTGAAAAGGCGGCATCCAGGTCGTAGGTCATTTGCCGATTCTGGGCGTTGCGAACTTTTGGGCGATTGAGACTGATCCTCGCCACGCGGCCTTCGTTCTGGGTGGTGTACTCAACGGTTTCTAGCACCATCAACTATCTCCTAATCTTCTTAGATATGAGCTCTAACTCATTGTTTTATTTATGCTGAAATACTCGAATCTAGGAGATCTCAAGAAATTCCACCCAGTTTCCGTCTGGGTCTTCGACCATGCCAATGGTAACGCCAGGTCTAACTTCGCGCTTTGGCACCACAACCTTATGGCCGGCCTGTTCGCAGTCGCTGAGCAGCTGCTCAAGGTTGCTCACCGTCATAGTCCAGTAGCGCAGACCGGATGCATTGGTTATGGGTCCAGGGGCTGGCTGGTTCTCTGGTGCGGCATCGGGCACCACCACTTTGATCAAACTGGTTCCGCAGCGTAATCGATACATCACGCCGCCCATGGGAAACGGCGTGGAGGGTTCCTCAATGAACCCCAAGAGATCGCGGTAGAAGTGCACCATTGCCTCACCGTTGACCGCGATGATACCTAAGTCGATCGAATCCTTTTGCAACGCCACCGGCATAGTTCAACCCCCCATTCACTAGTGATCGCTGCAGTTTAGCAGCCTCAGCGTCACGACACTGACACGCCAAGCTGCACAGAGCTCGGAAGTTTGTGTCACAGTCATCGCATGCGCACGATTGTCTACCAGTCCCATAAAACACCATTGCACCCTAGCTGGATCCACCAGTGCACAGCTTCTGTTAGAGAATGGGCGACGACGCAGCGCTTTGACTATCAATTACTCGGGGACGAGCTATTCGATCTGCTCCCGAGAACATTGTTCGCGAAGGTCGCCCAGCAAAGAACCATTGCTGCAGACTTAGCACGTTTGCGGCTATTGCAACGGGGCCTGCAGCAATCTTACGAGCGAGTCATTTGGATCGATGCAGATGTGCTGATTCTGCAAACCGCTAGCTGGAAAGTAGGCGATAGCAGCCACGGGTTCGGGCGCGAGGTCTGGGTTCAGGAAACCGCGCAAGGCTTGAAAACTTATCGCAAGATCCACAACGCAGTGATGCTGTTCTGCCAACAAGATCCAGTGCTGGAATTTTATCGTCTAGCTGCCGAGCGAGTCGTTGAGCGACATCGTGCCGGGCCTCTGGCACCGCAGATCGTTGGCCCGAAATTGCTTACCGCATTGCACAACCTCGTCGGTTTTGACGTCATTGAAGACGCCGGCATGTTGCCACCCCTCGTCGCACAAGGATTGCTACAAGGCGGGGGCTCTGCGTTGCAGGCCTTCAATGTAGCTTCCACTATGGCGCCCAAAGCACTCAATCTCTGCAGCTCCTTACTAGACGAGCAGCACCAGCTCGGGATCGACATGCACGCTGTGATTGCCAGCTTGCTCGACCCAGATCAAATGCCGCTGCTTAAGCTACCGGGAATTTCACAGACCTGATCGAGCTCTATGGCTTTGCTGACAAATCGGTTCGCATGAGGCCCTGCGCACCAGCTCGGCATGACCATGGAGTACAGGCCAGTGCCACCGGCGACCAACAGCAAAATGTCACTGGGAGCGCTGAAGGCAGGCACGGGATCTGCCTTTATGCGGTTCGCGAAGGCTGGCGAAAATTTCTGCAACTCCGCTTTGGAATGCGTACACAGTTCAGCCAAACGCTCGCAGATACGGGTACGGGTGTAATTGGCATCTGCGAGAATCTGCGCATGCTCAGGATTTAGTACAACGACCGCCGCGCCACCTCGAAGCACTGCGTTGTTGGTCGCGATGTTGGCCAAGCCAATGGCCAGGGTTTGCAGCAACATGTCCGGGGCGTCTGGAGCGTCCGCATCACCACTGAAGAGCACCGAATGAGGCGCTTCAGCGCCAATTACGGTAACCACGGAATCCGACTCCGCATGGCCTAGGCTCACATGCAGGGGTGGGAACGGGCTGTTGCGCTCGTCTTCCGCCAGGCAATAGGTGAACTTACCCGGATGGCCGAGTAAGGCCATATCGGATTCACCAGGTTTTGCCCCGCCGATGTTGATCATGGCCAGGCGCAGCGCTCGCCCTATCGTTGCGTTCGCGCGGTGCCCCGGGCCCAATGCTCCAAACCCACTGGCCACCGGTCCGCAGGAATCTCGAGCCGGTCCGTTCACAATGATGAGCGGTGCAGTGCAATGCGTCGTTGATTGCATTTCTGCCAAATCAAACTCTGGATCGATGATCGCCATGGCCGCGGCCATGACGATGGGCATATAGTCCGGTAGGCAACCGGCCATCACTGCCGCGGTAGCCACCATGTCCACCGTCGCCACACCCATCTGCGGACCCATCTCACCAAGCACCAACTCCCCGTCAAGGCCACTGGCCAGCACCATACGCGCCACCCGCTCGGCGGTGGGAATGACCACGGGCAACCCGTCTGTACAGCCCAACTCATGCAACAGCTCCAGGGCGGCGCCCTCGTCCGCAGCCACTAGCTCTTTCATTGCTCATCTCCCAACAGCGAAATGCCAGTTTAGCCTTTGCTCAGGCATTTGTGCTGCTCGCAGGGTCGCGCTACATTCAGCGCTCCTAAAAGCGAGAGCGCGCTCATGGTTCAATTTGTTGACCCCCGTGCCGAAGTGGGTGTTGAAGTCGAGGACTACGGCTTGAGCATTGACCTGCAGGCCCACAAACAGCCCAAAGTCGCCTTTGTCGCCAATGGCTTTCCCGACTCCGTTGCCTTCCTAAGCCAAGTACGTGATGCCTTGAAAGCCCTGGTTCCGGGCCTGGAAGCGCTGGATTTCGACAAAGGCAATGCCTCCATCACCGTCAGCGACGCGATGCTTGAGCAAATCAAGGGCGCCGATGCGGCGGTGGCCGCCTACGGCCACTGAGGCAGCTGCACCACCGGCACCGTGCGTGACGGCATCAAAATCGCCCAATTGGGCATACCTGCAGTTTCTCTGGTCACAAAAGAGTTCTGGCCTCAGGGCGACTTCACCGCCAAGAGCGCGGGCATGCCCGACATACCCCGTGTGCAACTGCCCCACCCTGTGGCCGGTACCGGTGCTCGCAGCCTTGAACGCATCGCCAGCGAGATCGCTCCGAAGATCCTCGCCGCACTAAGGGCCGCTAGCTGAGCCGCGCGGCAGACATCATTGTCATCGGCGCCGGCAGCACCGGCGCAGTGATCGCGGCGCGAGCATCGGAAGATCCGAATCGCACGGTCCTGCTGCTCGAAGCGGGCCCAGACTATCCCGATCCTTCACAGACACCATTCGACCTCGTCAACAGCCACAACAATTCTTATCGAGCCCATGACTGGGGACTAAATTACGAACCCACCATGGGTCGGGAACAGTTTTTCCCGCGCGGTCGAGTGACTGGCGGCTCCAGCGCCGTCAACACCACGATCGCGCTACGGGGGGTGCCAGAAGACTATGAAGAATGGGCAGCTCTGGGCAACGAGGCCTGGTCCTGGGATCGGGTGTTACCGGCGCTGTGCCGCTTGGAACGAGATCTAGACTTCCCGGACGCGCCCTATCACGGCGACGCCGGACCCATCAGCATCCGTCGTTACCCAAACAACGAATTGCTGCCGGCCCACCTCGCCTTTCTCGAATCCGCCTCAGCCCTCGGTTACCCGCTCTGTGACGATGCGAATGCGCCGGACAGTGTTGGTGCAGGGCCACAACCCATGAATAAGATTGGTCGTGCACGGATATCCACTGCGAGCGGCTACCTCGCCCCAGCTCGCATTCGCCCGAACTTACAAATTCGAGCGAATACCACCGTTCGGCGCCTAATTTTTTCCGGTGGTCGCTGTACCGGCGTGAGCGTACGCGGGGCAAGCGGTACAACCGAAGAACTACACGCCAAACTGGTGGTTGTTAGCGCCGGCGCATTGCTAACGCCAACGCTGCTCATGTGCTCTGGCCTTGGACCCGCAGCGCAATTACAGGCGCAGCAGATCGACGTTGTTCAAGACGTCCCAGGCATCGGTCAGAATCTTAGCGATCACCCAGCGCTTTCACTGGTGTGCCAAGTGAAAGATCCAGCGCTAATCGACATCGATGCGCCGCTGATTCAAACCATTCTGCGCTATACGGCCAACGGCTCCGACAAGCGCAACGATCTACAGATCGAGCAGTTGAGTTTCGTCGGCCGCCCCGATGCACCACCCAGTTTTGGAATTGCGGCTGTACTCGAGTATCAATACGGGCGCGGCGAGTTGCAGCTTCGCAGCAATGATCCGCAGGAGCCGCCGCGGGTATTGAATCGATTCTGCGAGGATCCGAGAGACTGTGAGCGACTGGTCACCGCGTTCAAAGATGCACTGGCGTTTGCGCAGCAAGCACCCCTGGCTGACATGATAGAAGCCATTACCTTTCCCAAACGCATCAATCAGCTAAGCGACGCCGACATTGCGGAGCTTTGCCGCAACCGATCTGGCAGCGGCTATCATCCCTGCGGCACAGCCCGTATGGGCCCAGCTGCCGATGCTGGCTCAGTCGTTGACCAATACGGCTGCTGTCACTATCAAGACGGCCTCGTGTTGGCCGACGCCTCCATCATGCCTTTGGTACCCAGAGCCAATACCAATTTGACCTGCATTATGATCGGCGAACGGATCGGTGAGTGGCTGCGCACGGAACCCGGTCGCTACGGCCTCTAGGCAAGGAAATTTAGTGGATATCGCGATTCGCAACGCGCAATTGATCGACGGTCTGGGCTCGGCGCCACGTGTTGCGGATCTAGGCATTAACGCAGGGCGCATCGCTGCTATAGGTCAGGTCGGCCCAGCGCAGACGGATATTGACGCTAGTGGTCGGGTATTAGCTCCCGGCTTCATCGACACCCACGCTCATGACGACGGCGCGTTCTTACGCCATCCCGACATGCACTTTAAACTCGCTCAGGGGGTAACGTCTGTGGTCAGCGGCAATTGCGGCTTCAGCGCGATTCCTAACGCACCGCAAGCTGACCGGCGTCGGGCCAGCGGCGGTATTCTGGCGGGCCTAAAAGGCGAGTTTCGAGATTTGGCTGGGTACTTCGATGCGGTAATGGAGCACGACCCAGCGATCAATAACATGATGTTGGTGGGTCATAATACCGTTCGTGGACTTGTCATGGGTGACGACAAGCGCGCACCAACCCAAGCAGAGCTACGGCAAATGCAAGCACACATTCGCCGCGCTCTCGAACAAGGTGCCTGCGGATTCTCTACGGGATTGATCTACCATCCTGGTCGTTACAGCGATACTGACGAAGTGGTAGCGCTCGCCAGCGTCGCGCAAGAGTACGATGCGCTCTACACCACACATATGCGCAACGAAAGCGATCGTTTACTCGAAGCAGTCGATGAGAGTCTCGACATCGCCCGCCGCAGTGGCGTTCATCTACACATCTCTCATCACAAAGCGGCCGGCGAGCCTAACTGGGGCAAAGTCAGCACATCGCTTGCGAAGATTGACGCCGCCTTGGCGGCCGGTGACCGCGTCACCCTCGATGTTTACCCCTACACCGCAGGCAGCGGCCGAATGATTGAGTATTTCAATCTCGATAACCCCAGCGAAGCCTTCGCGCGCGTGATCCGCATTGCCAGTTGCCCGGCGTTCCGGGAATTCGAAGGACGCATGCTGGTAGACATTGCAGCAGAAAGAAATCTGAGTCTCGCTGACGCGGTGCGACTTATTCTTACGGCACCCGGCGGCGAAGGTACGCTGTGCATTCACTTCATCATCGATGAAGCAGATATCGAGACGAATCTCACCCATGCAGACATGATGGTCGGCAGCGACGGCATACCGGACTTGCGCGGACGACCGCACCCCCGACTGTTCGGCACGTTTCCACGGGTTCTCGGGCGCTATGTGCGAGAGCGTGGCTTGCTCTCACTCACCGAAGCCGTGCGCCGTATGACCAGCCTGCCAGCACAACTTTTTGGCATGGTTGAACGAGGGCAGCTCAGCGAAGGCTATTGGGCCGACTTGGTACTGTTCGATCCACAGCAGATCCGCGACACGGCGACCTATGATGAACCCCAGCAGACCCCGGAGGGTATTGATCTGGTTATCGTCAACGGCGAGCTGGCTTGGTCGGACGGTGCGCAGGCACCCACCCGAGCGGGGAAAATGTTGCGTTTTCGACGCAGTGCACACGGCGAAGATACTATGCCTTGACTTGTTCCTGCCAAAGCCTCAGCCTGCGCGCCGCGTGTCTAACACGGAACCCCTGCTGTGACGGACACAGACTTTACATCTCTCGGCTTAGCCGAGCCCCTGCAACGAGCGCTCAGCGACGCCGGCTACCAAACGCCGACGCCAATTCAGCAGCAGGCCATTCCTGCACTGCTGGCAGGCGAGGACTTGCTTGGCATCGCGCAAACGGGCACGGGCAAAACGGCAGCGTTCTCCCTACCGCTGTTACACCATTTGCTTGCTAATGGACGCACAGCTAAGCCTCGCCGACCGCTTGGACTGATACTGGCGCCTACTCGAGAGCTAGCGCTGCAGATCAGCGAAGAAATTGCGAAGTTCGGGCAGAACACCAAGATCCGCCAGGCGGTCATCTTTGGCGGCGTCGGCCAGAACCCACAAGTCAGGGCTCTGGCCAAAGGCCTGGAAATTCTGATTGCGACCCCAGGTCGACTGTTGGATTTGGCCAATCAAGGACACCTAAATCTGAGCAACGTTGAATTTTTGGTGCTCGATGAGGCCGACCGGCTGCTCGACATGGGCTTCATCAAGGACGTTAAGCGCATCGTCCAACAGACGCCAAAAAAACGTCACTCTCTGCTGTTCTCCGCGACCATGCCGACTGAGGTTGCGAAGCTGGCAAAAGAAATGCTGAAACAACCGCGAAGAGTGGAAGTGACGCCTAAGCAAGTCACGGTCAAACGAATAAAGCAGAAAGTTGTACTCGTCGAAAATGCGCAGAAGCGCCAAGCACTGAGCAAGGTACTGAGAACTCCAGAAGTGTCGCGGGCCATAGTTTTCACACGTACCAAGCATGGCGCAAACAAAGTCGCCCGACAGTTAGAAACCGACGGAATCAGCGCCGTAGCCATTCACGGCAACAAATCCCAAAGCGCTCGGCAGCGCGCATTGGCAAGTTTTAAGAGCGGTGACGTTTGGGTACTGGTGGCCACGGACATTGCTGCACGCGGGATCGACATCGATGGCGTATCACACGTTATTAACCACGAGCTGCCCCACGAACCTGAAAGTTACGTGCATCGCATCGGCAGAACCGGTCGTGCTGGCGCCTCAGGCATCGCTTGGTCATTCGTAGATCCCTCAGAACGCAATCGCTTGCGAGCCGTCGAAAAGCTCATCCGCTTTAGCATCGAACGGTGGGAGCTGGCATTGCCTGAAGCGCCGCAAAGCACAGAGTCACAGCCAAATAAACGGCAGCCTAGCGAGTCACGAGAGCCTTCTCGACGTAGTCAGGGCCGAGGGCGAAGTCAGAGCCAGAGCCGCGGCAACGCTGCCAATGAAGGAGCTGGAAGTAAGCCAAAGCGTCGCCGCCGGCGGCGCAGCAACAGCCAAGGGCAATCCGCGGCGCGAGCTAACTCACGCTAGCCCGCATAGCGCCGCACCAGCTGTTTGCCCAACGCCATCATATGCACCTGATCCGGGCCATCGGCTTGTCGGCACCAGCGCGCATAGTTGAAAGCCTCTGCCATCGGATAATCCGCGGTCAATCCACCCGCACCGTGAATTTGCATGCAGCGATCGATGACCGTTTGCGCCATCAGCGGGACCGTAATCTTGGCAGCGGCGATGTAATCTCGAGCATCCTTTGCACCCAACTCATCGACTCGGCGAGCGGTCTTAAGCGTTAGTAAGCGTGCTTGCTCAATCTCGCTGAAGGACTTGGCCAAATCCTCCAACACCGATTGATGGTCTGCCAGTTTGCGTCCGAAGGTCTCGCGCTGTGTTGCGCGCTGACAGGCGAATTCCAACGCTCGTTGAGCACTGCCAATCAACCGCATGCAATGGTGAATACGCCCCGGGCCCAGCCGACCTTGAGCAATCTCAAAGCCGCGACCTTCACCAAGGAGGATATTTTCTTTGGGCACACGAACGTTTTCGAATAGCACCTCTGCGTGCCCTAATGGCGCATCGTCATACCCTAAAGTCGTCAACGGCCGCACCACGGTTACCCCGGGAGTGTCCTTCGGCACCAAAATCTGGCTTTGTTGTAGATGGCGGTTGCTGTTGTCCGGGTCAGACTTGCCCATCACGATGATGATCTTGGTGCGCTCGTAGAGTGCGTTGGTAATGAACCACTTACGCCCGTTGACCACATAGCCATCGCCACTCCGTTCAATCCGGGTCCGCACATTGGTGGCGTCGCTGGAGGCTACATCCGGTTCTGTCATTGCATAGGACGAGCGAATTTCTCCAGCCAGCAAGGGCTCTAGCCACTGTGTCTTTTGCGCCGGTGTTCCGTATTTCATAAACACCTCCATGTTTCCGGTATCTGGCGCGTTGCAATTGAACACCTCAGGACACCACAGCACCCGGCCCATGATCTCGGCCAACGGTGCATATTGTTCGTTGCTGAGGCCCCCGTGGTCGGCTGGCATCCACAGGTTCCACAAACCCGCCGACCTGGCTTCGGTCTTTAACTCCTCCATCAGCGGCACCGTGCCGAAGCGATTCCCCATGGCGTTTAGTTGTTCGTGATAGCGCGCTTCGTTGGGATAAATGTGCGCATCCATGAAGCCTTGCAACAGGTCTTGAATTTGCTCTGCAGGAGCGATGACTGAAGACATAATCGAATCCACCTGGTGGTTGGCAATGATCACTAATGCGGGCTAGTCGGCGACACCCAGTGAAGCTATTGTCTCCGACGATACCCGGTTGTGACCAGTAGTAGGAAAGTGCTACCCCCAGTCATTCGTCGACTGAAGCAGCTCCTCGAAAAACCTCTGTTTGTGGATGGAACGCATACCAAGCAAACCAGAAGGCTATGGTATGTACCCTTACCGCGCCCGCAGCATCGAGCGCCGTCGCGGTTTCCGCCGCTTCATCCCAGACGATCGTCACTGGTGCACCGGCAAACTCCAGCTGAAACTGGGTCAAAGCCTGGGCTCGAAGTATGCTGTACGGCAGCGCTAACGCCTGCTCACCGTCAACCAGACCGAGTACGCGCTCTTTCGGATGGAATTCCCTAGGAATGCGCGCCCCAACCTTGAAGTAGAGCCGCCTGCTTTGCTCATACCCAGCGTAGGGATCAGCACTATAGTCTCTGGCAAATCCCTGTTCCCGACTGAGCACTAGCGTCTGTGGATGCGCCCGCCGCCACTGGCCCCAATTGACATGGGACAACGGCAGTTGCGTCAGGTCTGCGCCCAGGTAGTCTCCGGAAATCGCCTGACGCTTGATTTGCGACCACAATGACTCTGTCTCTCGGTCGTAGAACAAGACGTCACTGTTGTAAAGCAAACCCGAGACGCCGAAGGTGAGTCTTTGATCGTTGATCTCGGAGCGAAAAGCCATGCCGGTGCCGCAAAGAGGGCAATAACTGATCAACACCCCTTCGTCGCCAAACTGGTCATTCACTAACTCATGCCAGTTCAAGATTTCGATGGGGTACGCGCGCGCTTCACCGCCACGCTGCACACCGAGCACGCGGGCCTGAGGCAATAGCCAATGGGCGTCCTGCGCCTCAATGAACCGCGGCTTATCAATCGCCGGAATACCGTCCCGGGGCGGACCACCCTTGAGGATCTGCCTTTGCGGCACGCTCGCGCCCTTAAGCTCGAAGCCATTGAGCTGCTTCGCCTGGGCCGCTAGTAGCGGCAGCAGACCAGCTAAGCCTGCACAAGCCAGGAGCGTGGCAAGTACCGACGAGCGATTGAATCGATGCAGCATTCTGGCCTCCGCAGCCCAGGCAATTTGCGCGTTAGATTCGCCTACGTCGCTCTGGTTCAGCAGCTCCGCTTGGTTGCCAGACAATCGGCCCAGCGCGGAGTAGGGTCAGGTTACAGTCCCGGTTATTGCAGCGCCTTCGCCAACGTTGTGAGTCTCGTGGCCGCTTCCGCCAGTGCCGTCTCACGAACTTCCGGACCCGCCATGGTGCGCTGAATCGGCACTTCATCAATCGAGTCGATACCGACCATAGTCAGCCAGGCCCGCAAATAGGGGGATTGAAAGTCGTACGGATCTGGACCGGCATCTGTTGCGCTGTAGTCCCCTCCTCGACTGTAGATGATGGTAGCTCGTCCTGAGGCCAGGCCTTTCATGCCTTCAGCAGCAGGCACAAAAGTCATGCCGGGGTGGGTAATCAGATCGATGTACTGTTTCAGCTTGTAAGGCACACCGAGGTTCCACATCGGAACCGACAGCAAGTAGTGATCCGCCGCCAAGAATTGCGCCACCAGCGCTTCTACCTGTTTCCAAGCGCGCTGCTCCTGCTCCGACAACGTCTCGCCGAACATGGTCTTATATTTGGCGTCTGCCATTGTTGCGGCGAATTCTGGCAATTCGGCATCGAACAAGCTCAGATTGGTGACTGCTACGGAGTTCGGCAATGCTTCTAGATAAATCTTGGCGGCGCTGCTGGACACAGATTCGCTACCGCGCGGGGAAGACTCAAGATAAAGCAGAGAGGACATTTATCACTCCGTTGGACAAAACTGAGTTTAGCGACTCGTCGTTGACTGACCGGACTTGAACCAGTCTTGCAAAACGAACTTCTGTATTTTGGTTGAGGACATCGGCCAGTTACTGACAAAGCGCACGTGGCGCGGCACTTTGAAGCTGGCGATGGTGCCCTGGCAGTGACCGATGACTTCTTCAGCGTCAAGGTGAGCGCCAGGGGCGAGTTCCACGAAGGCTGCCGGCACCTCGCTCAACCTTGGGTCCGGCACACCAATGACCTGAGCCATCTTGATCTGCGGATGCATAGTCAGGTGGGACTCGATCTCCAGCGCTGCAACGTTCTCGCCTCCGACTTTAAGCATGTCTTTCAGCCGACCGTGAAAGGCAATACTACCCTGCTCATCGACGCTGCATAAATCTCCCGTGCGAAACCAGCCGTCCACAAAAGCCTCAGCATTCTTCTCTGGCGCTCGATAGTAGCCGGAAAAAACTGCATAGCCTCGAACCTGTAGTTCACCGCGCTCCCCTGGCGGTAACTGCTGCAGCGTTTCAGCATCAACAACCCTAACTTCGATGCCGTCAAATGGTACGCCACAGGTAGTCAAGCGCCGCTCCAACGATTCTTCAGGATGATTGAACGCGATAACTCCGCCAACTTCCGTAAGCCCATAAGCACCAGTCTGAACGGCTTGGGGCATGGCTTCTTGAAAGCTACGCAATACATCGGGCGGGGCCACATTATTCAATCGTTTAACGGCGCTGAGGTCCCGGCCGGCAAAGTCGGCATGGTGAATCAAATCGTTCATAACTGTCGGAAACGCCGGAAAGGCCACGGTGGCTCGCTCCTGCTCTAGCATGGCCAGCGCAGACTTAGCTTCGAACCGCCGCATGGAAAGAGTCGCTGCGCCTGCATCAAAGCAACAGACCATGGGCAGAATGGACGACATGTGGAACATTGGTAGTGGCGTCCAAAAACGATCCTGAGCGTCGAGAAAATAGCGGCTGCGATTCATGTTCGCGCCGTTACGAACCAGCAGATGATGGCTCAACGGGCAACCCTTTGGATGGGCAGTCGTGCCCGAGGTGTACATCATGATACAAGCAGCATCCGGGTCTCGAGCTGTGCGGTCTGCATCGATCTGATCATCGTTCTGAGTGCTGGCCCGCTCAACAAGATCAGCTGCACTCAAAAATCCTGGCGTCTGGTCGCCCAACAGCGCGGTAAAGCGCAGCTTTGGCGCTTGTGACAGTGACAGCGCACTTGGGTCGCCGGCTTCCGCAAGACCCGGAAGCGCCGTATGCAGCAACGCAGCAAAGTCCGCGTACTCGCTAATCTCATCGCTCGTCACCAGACCCACCAGATCCGCGTTCTCTACCACGTAGGCCAATTCCGAGGCCTTGTTTCTGGCATTAATAGGTACTGCCACACCACCACAGATCACTGCCGCCAGCAAAAACTCGATGAATTCCGGACAATTCGGCATGAGGATGCCGAGATGATCTCCGGCAACAAAACCCAACCCACGTAGCTCCCGGGCACGATCCCAGGCTTTATTCCACAAGTCCTGGTAGCTATAACGAACATCCGGGAATACCAGGGCATCCCGGTCCGGATACTTCGACACGGCAGTAGCAAGCAGAGCATCGAGATTGGGTATTTGATTCATAGCGAAGGAGTGTAGAGCGGTTACCCAAGGCGCTCAAATTTGCGCCAGAGCGGCATTCACGCCAGAGTCCGGTTTATGGATCCTATTAGCCAAGGCGCCATTGGCGCCGCCTTTGCGCAGTCTGCAAGCACCCATCGCCGCTTGGGCTGGATTGCCCTATTCGGCTGTATCGGCGGCTTAGCACCCGATCTGGATGTATTCATTACCTCCCGCACCGATCCATTGTTGTTCTTGGAGTATCACCGTCAATTCAGCCATTCGCTGATATTCATTCCCATAGGTGCCTTCGCGGTCAGCACCTTGCTGGGCGCCTTGTTTCGCCATCCTCTGTCTCGGCTGCAAGCCTTCGGCGCAGCCTTCGCTGGGTATGCGACCCATGGCCTACTCGATGCTTGTACGTCATACGGCACCCAACTGTTTTGGCCATTCAGCGATCAACGCATTAGCTGGAACAACGTCTCAGTCGTCGATCCTCTGTTTACGCTACCAGTCCTGGGCCTGACACTGTGGGGCATCTGGCGCAAGCGCAGAGGTTTCGCGGTGCTGGCTATGGCTTGGGGTTTGGCCTACCTAGTGGTCGGCGTGCTCCAGCATGCTCGCGTGCGCGACGCATCGCTAGCTCTGGCTCAAACGCGAGCGCACGCCCCACAGGACCTACTGGTAAAGCCCGCCTTCGGCAACCTGCTGCTATGGAAATCTGTTTATCGCTACGATGGTCGCTACTACGTCGACGGCCACCGGGCTGGACCAGAAGTTACCCACTGCCAGGGAGATCACATCGCGGTACTGGACATTGCTCGCGACTTACCGTCCCTGGATCCCAATAGCCAGCAAGCTCGCGACCTCGAGCGCTTTCGCTGGTTCTCCATGGGCTATCTCGCCCGTTTCGATCACGCGCTCCCAGGGCGCAGCGCCGAGGCGTCGGAGTTGATTGTTGATGTTCGCTATTCGAATCTACCTAACACTATTGCACCCATGTGGGGCATCGAGCTGAATGCCAACGGGGATCCGCAGACTCATGTTCGCTGGTGGGCATCGAGAAGCCTCAGTGCCGCTGGACGAACCGAGTTTGCTGCACTACTGGACGGTGAAAAGTGCATGAACTACCAAACCTTTGCTGAGCTTGCGCATGACTGAGTTTATAAGTCCGCTGTTTGCTGACCGATCGACATAATGAAGACGCTTACTGGCAAGGTCATTGGACGAGGTGTCTTCGGCTTCGCAGGGTTGCTGCTGCTTACAAGCTGCCTCGGCGTCCCGGAAGGCATCAAACCCATAGAGAACTTTGAACTGGCCGATTACCTAGGGACCTGGCACGAAATTGCTCGCCTGGATCATCGCTTCGAACGCGGCCTGTCCGGGGTTACTGCCAATTACCAACGCCGATTGGACGGTGGCGTTGCCGTAGTTAACCGCGGCTACAATAGCGAAACAGGCCAATGGAGGCAGGCCCAGGGCCGCGCCTATTTCGTCAACCAGAGTGATGTCGGTCACTTAAAGGTTTCTTTTTTTGGACCGTTCTATGGCTCCTACGTCATTTTCGAAAAAGACCCAGCAAGCCAGGTCTATGCCTTCGTCAGCGGGCCAGATCGTTCTTACCTGTGGTTTCTAGCGCGCGAGCCACAAGTTTCAGGCCAACTAAAACAACACTTCCTTGAAATCAGCCGCGCTCTCGGCTTCGCCGTGGACGAACTGGTCTGGGTCGAACAAGAACCTCTAGCTGAGTCAGCAGCGCCAACAAGCCATCCGTAGATTTGGTTAAACTGCGTAACCCTGAAATACACGGATCGGATATGGCTAAAGATTTGCAACAGCTACTCGACGACGCAGCGACCGACCCAGGCGTTGTTGGCGGTGTTGCCGCTGCGTTCGACGCCTCAGACACGCTCAGCTTACAAGCCTTCGGACAGCAACGAATTGACGACGACGCGCCTATGCAGGCAGACACCGTGTTTGCCATCATGTCGATGACCAAACCACTAACCGGCGCTGCGGCCATGCAGCTGGTTGAGCGCGGACAGCTGTCTTTGGATACCGACGCCGGTGAGGTTTGCTCGCATCTAGGCGAGGCTCAAGTACTCGAAGGCTTTACCGCGGAGGGCGAACCACTACTAAGAAAGCCAAGCGGTAGAATCACGCTACGACAGCTGCTTACCCATACTTCTGGCTTCGTCTACGACACCTGGAATGCGGACATGTTGCAATATATGGCGCACACCGAGACTCCAGATATCGCGACCCTGAAGCGTGCGGCCCTGAACGTACCTATCCTGTTCGACCCTGGCAACCGCTGGGAGTACGGTATTGGCATAGATTGGGTTGGCCAGATGGTCGAAACCGTCAGCGGACAAACTCTCGGTGAGTATCTAGCCGAACATTTAACCGGGCCTTTAGGCATGGCTGACACGGCTTTCGCGGCCACAGAGTCCATGGCGACGCGAAGAGTGCCGATTCACCTGCGCAAATCAGACGCCTCGCTCAAACCGTTACCGATTGGCGACGTAGCGGAGCCTGAGTTCGAAATGGGCGGCGGCGGTCTGCTGTCCACTGCCGCAGATTTTGGGCGCTTCATCCGCATGATGCTGCGCGGTGGCGAGCTCGATGGCCAACGAGTGCTGCAGCAAGACACTGTGGTGCAAATGGGTAAAAACCAAATTGGCGATCTACGAGTTAAGCCGTTGAAGAGCGTCCTGCCGAAACTCAGCGGCGACGCTGAATTCTTTCCCGGTGAGCCTAAAACCTGGGGCCTATCGTTCCAGATTAGCGAAAGCGCCTGTGCAACGGGTCGTGCCGCGGGCACGCTCATGTGGGCCGGCCTCGCCAACACCTACTTTTGGATTGATCCGGTGGCACAACTAGGTGGAGTTTTTCTCAGCCAAGTATTTCCGTTTGTTGATCCAAAAATACTCAACCACTACTACAACTATGAAGCAGCCGTATACGCGGCTTACGCTAAGGAGCCAATGTGAGCAGCTACGAGTGTTTTACCGTGAAGATCGAAAACGATGTCGCTCAAATCGTGCTCAACCGGCCGGACAAGCGCAACAGCATGAACCGCGCATTCTGGCAAGAGCTACCGGCAATCGTTAACGACATTGATCACAACGTCAAAGCCCGGGTCATCGTGATTTCCTCAACAGGTCCGCATTTCTCCGCCGGTCTCGATCTGACCATGTTTGCGGGCGACTCAAGCAAGCCTAAGAGCGAGGACGCTCTGCAATCTGAAGGCCTAAGATTCTATGAGAACGTTTTGCACATGCAGAAATCGTTCAACTGCCTGGAATCCTGTCGCTTGCCGGTTCTGGCAGCGATACAAGGCGGTGCCATTGGCGGCGGGGTTGACCTCGTCAGCGCCTGTGACATTCGCTACGCCACTGAAGATGCATTTCTTACCATCCAAGAGATAAACATCGGCATGACCGCAGATGTAGGGACCTTTCCCCGCTTGGTCAAGCTGATTCCGGAAGGCATCGTTCGGGAGCTGGCCTACACTGGTCGACGCTTCGGCGCGAACGAGGCAAAGCAGGTGGGCCTGGTGAATCAGGTGTTTGCCGACCAAGCGAGCATGCTGGACGCTGTATTAGCTATCGCGCGGCAGATCGCCAGCAAAGCACCAGTCGCCATCTACGGTTCCAAGCGCATGATCAACTACGCGCGCGATCATTCTACGGCTGACGGTCTGGACTACATCGGTATTTGGAACGCTAGCATGCTCAACGTTGGCGAAATACAAGAGGCTATCGGCGCTAACGGAGAACAGCGCCCCGGCCGCTTCGCTGCCCTGCCAAACAAACAATAAGGGCATTCCGAAGATGCCAGCGCTGTTGGATGAACTGCAAGAACGAATCAACGAACTGGAAATCAAATCCAGCTTCCAGGAACAGCTCATCGCCGATTTGAACGACGCACTCACAGCGGAGAGCCAACGTCTCGGCGTACTCGAGCGGCAGGTTACACAGCTACGTCAGCGCCAGGAGGCAGAACAATCGCCTACGGCCGAAGGCAACGCGGATGAGCCTCCTCCCCCTCACTACTAGTACATGGAGGTGCACACATTGAAGACCTTCTCAAACAAAGTCGCCGCTATTACCGGTGCCGGTTCCGGCATGGGTCGAGCTCTGGCCGTAGCGCTCGCAAACCGCGGCTGCCATCTCGCCATCAGTGACGTTAACGGCGAGGCCCTCGAAGCGACTGCGGCGCAGCTAGATTCGGCAAGGGTGAACGTCAGTCGTCATGTACTCGACGTCGCAGATCAAGATGCCGTATTTACCTTCGCAAGCGCCACCGAGCGAGACCATGGCAAGGTCAATCTGGTTTTTAACAATGCCGGCGTATCGGTGACCGACTCCGTGGAGCACATGAGCTATAAGGATTTCGAGTGGCTTATGAATATCAATTTTTGGGGTGTCGTGCACGGCTGCAAGGCCTTTTTGCCACTGCTTAAACGGGTCGATGAAGGTCACATCATCAACACCTCTAGTATATTTGGAGTGATTGCCGTGCCATCCCAAAGCGCTTACAACGCCTCTAAGTTTGCAGTGCGCGGCTTTTCCGAAGCGCTGCGTCAGGAGCTGCAGGATAGCCACATTGGCGTCACTTGCGTTCAGCCGGGCGGCGTGAAGACCAACATTGTTAAGACCTCACGCTACTACCCTCAAGACAATGCCGCGCCAACGAAAGAGGAAGCAGCAGCGACCTTCGAATCCATCGCCGCACTGTCTTCTACCGAAGCCGCTGAAATCATTCTGCACGGAGTGGCAAAGAATCGAGCTCGAGTATTGGTTGGCAAAGACGCGAAGTTGATTGACTGGGTCGCCCGGATATTTCCCCAACGCTACCCCGTCATCATGCAATGGCTTTCAGCGCGTATGGGCGCCGATCAACTGACCCGCGGTGCAAAGAACGATTCTTAGCTTTACGGCCTACCTAATGCAGCCCATATACTCGTGCTGCAGTGCCGTAGAACAGCGCTGACTTCTCTTCTGCCGAATATTGAGCTGCGATTTTCTTCAAGCCATTGAACAACACCGCATAGCTAAGCGAGCGCTTATCTACCGGGAAATTGCTCTCCATCATGCAGCGCTCTGGACCAAAGCAATCGATCGCATGCTGATAGTAACGTGCTTGCTTTGCATAAAACTCATCGGACGAAGGCGGTTGCGCTTGCAAGTGCCAACCAAAACCATTGTCCGGCATCGCTAAACCACCAAGCTTTAGCACCACGTTCTCGCAGCGTGCGATCGCCGCCATGTCTGCTCGCCACTGCTCGAAGATCGATTCTCGCTCAGCGGCGTAGGGACCGACGCCTAGCGGCGTACCAAAATGATCCAATATCATCTGGGTATCCGGTGCTGCTTGGGCCAATGCTAGAAACTCGCGGTTTTGATAGTGGTAGTGCCAGCTGTCATAGGTCAAACCCCGACGCCCCAACAAGCGAACCCCAGCAACAAACCCTGGATCTACATACAAATCTTTTGGTGCTCTACCGGCGATTGTAAGCGCCTCAGGATGTCGAGCATGGGAAAGCGCATGCCGAATGCCTCGAAACAAACCCTGCCCGGCATCTTCGTGAGCGTCCAGTACCGGGCCGACCTCTTCGCCAAGGCGCAGATCTGCGTAAGCAACAATTGCCGCAATGCTTGCACCGTCGCCTGCGCGACTCGCGGCAGCCTGTTTGGCGACGAACTCTGTTTCACCCACTGGCCGCAGGTGCTCCGGACCGGCATCTCGATAGCTCGCCCGGCACTCGACGAACACCGTTTTCTCAACACGGTGCCCGCTCCCGGTGTCCTGCCAGAGATCGTCAAGCAGATATTCGTTGCCAGGGCGATGCCAGAGATGGTGGTGGGGATCGACAATCGGCAGGTCCGGGTCGATGATGGGCTCTGACACACTGGCGAGCCACTCGGGTGTTCCGGGTTTTGGCATAAGATTCTCCCTTCGCGCTTGAGACTAGCGGCCCAAGCCCCAGCAGCGCAAGCCGCCGCCACCTCTGCGACCCAAGGAACCCGAGCCATGCAGCAGTCCAGTCCTCCGCCGGAGAATACCGCCGATATAGATTTAGCAAGCGTCGACCAGGTGCTCAGCACCGCGCGCTCGGTGCGCCGCAAGATCGACTTCGAAAAGCCGGTGCCAGCACAGGTGCTGTATGACTGCATCAATCTGGCCACTCAAGCACCCATTGGTTTAGGCGGTGAGAACTGGCGCTTTCTGATCATCAGTCGCGGTGACGAAAAACTCAAAGTGGCACAAATCTATCGCAGCGTACTGGACGACCTGGAGCGCCAGCGCGGACTGACTCTGAAACCGACCCAGCGGGCGCTGGCAAATCGTTTGCAGGAAATGCCAGCGATGATTCTCGTGTGCGTCGACGGCGCCCCTCCAGACCCTGAAACCCACACTCAAATAGGCTTCTACGGCTCAATACTCCCAGCTGCCTGGTCGCTTATGCTTGCCTTACGTGCTCGCGGCCTGGGCAGCACCTGGACCAGCCTGCTTTCCTCCAGGCAAGGCGAAATGGCCAAAGCCTTAGGCATTCCAGATACCGTTACGCAAACCGTGATGCTTCCAGTGGGATACACCAAGGGTGCCCGACTGAAACCCGCCGAGCGGCTTGGGGCTGAGCATGTGACCTTCTGGAATCAGTGGGGGGCCAGCGGAGCAGATGGCTAACGCAAGAAGCCCGGCCCGCGCTACCAGCTACAAACGATTTGCTGTAGCGAAGTTCGAGGTTTAACCGGTGCGCTTATCAAGGCGCCGAGCTACTATTGAGCGATCGTCGAACTAGGATGCCCATGCCATGAGCAATATCGTCAGCCGTTGGTTCAATCGCCGCAGCGTTCTCGCCGCGGCGGGTCTCGCTGCATCCGGTAGCGTCCTAGCCGGCACCGAGCCGAACGAGAACAAAGCACGCCACGGCGGCCGCAAAGCTGAACATCAGCGGCACCGGCTCGCGGTAGATACCGCGGCGGCTAAACAGCAAATCGCAGAGCTGCGCAATCTGTACGCTCGGGCGACTGACCTGATCGGCACCATAGAACCGCACAACGTTGCGGAAGGTCGAAGAATCTACCACCGAATCTTTCGAGCCGACGCGGTCATCGGCGCAACGGGTCGAGATAGCGTCACTGGCCCAGATGCCTGGGTAGATGTGGTCGTCGACGCCTTGAAGGTCTACGAGAAGACCCAACATCTCATCGGTACTCAGCTAGTAACCATCAATGCCTTACCGGGCCATGACGAGGGGCCCGGCAAAGCCAGCATGAGCAGCTACTTGCAGGCCTGGCACGCCAAGGCGGACGGTGAACTATGGCTGTTCCTGGGCACTTATAGCGACGAGCTCAGTTACAGCGCGGATAAGGGTTGGCAGATCGCGCAAATGCAGCTTGATCAAGTTTCTGGCGAAACTCGGCAACTCGGTGTGGCTGAGCCTTAAGCCGTAGCGCTGCCGTCACCCCGTAAGCTTCTCCCGCGCTCTGCAAAAGCCTTTGCGCTAATCACGCCTCGGTGCTGAATGGTAGTGTTATCGCATCTGCAGTCGGTAGTTCACTAGCGCCGAGTGCTGCATTTTTGGCGAGCTTGAAAGCTTCGTAGTCGCCGATCACGACTTGCCACATATACACCCTGGCTGTGCCGTCAATATCCTGGGGGAAAGGGCTAAAACCCATAGGCACCATACGGAAACCACCGCCTGGATGCAGATGGGCCTGCATAAATTCCAAGTAGTCGGGGAGCCTTGATTCGCTGATCACGTCCATGAAGGCGACGCTGTGCTCATGTTCGGCCTGCAGACGCTTTAGCAATTCGGCGGGAAACAATCCACCCGTCCAGCGCGCGTTGATCTCGATGACGACGATGTCGTCGCCGCGCACGAAGTAATCGATTCCGCAGTTCAGGCCTTCTGGCGCAGTGTAGCCAAGCTCGCGCACATAGCGCCCAACAGCCATGCACACATCTCGTTGACGTTCCGATAGAGCGAGTCGATCGCTGATGTAGTTCCCCACCCAGAGCCCTTCTGCAAACAGAATTTGTCGAACATTGGTAATTTCGATGCCATCGTCAGCGATCTTCAGATCCACAGTCATTTCTGTGTACGAGTCTGTATCTAGCCGCTGTTGCAACAATACGTCCAGATCGTTGGAAAAGTCCGCAACATAAGTTTGAGCTTGTTCTAAACTCTGCACGGCGATGACGTTCCGGGCACCAGCTAATCCCTGCACCTTTACCATCACGCCCGAGCTGGCGTGTCGCTCGAAGAATGAACGCGCCGCTCTCTCACCGAGGCTGGACTTACTGGTAACCAGGGTTTCTGGCACTGGAATGCCTGCCGCCGGAGCAGTGGTCGCAAAGTGCATCTTCGAGTTGACTCGCTGACTCAGTGCCCAAGCTGCAGGATCACCATGTAGACACAGATTGCTGCCGCTGACCATGTACAGCCCCAACAGTTCAGCTGGTGACTGGTCCAGAGCAACCGATTGGTAAAACGCCTCTCGAGGATGGAAGTGATAGTGGCTCTCAGGAATGACATCGTCGAACAAATCACGAAATATTTGGTTGTACAGCCGTAAAGTCTCGCACCAGGGCGATTGCTTGAACGTGTCGTGCAGGGCTGCATAGTCCTTGTTGCGACCCATGTAGGTTAACGCCACCTGCAACATGGCCGTTAGCACAATGTTGGCTTCGTGATCCTCACGCTGCTTTGCGGTCCATTCGGCTTCGCTAAAGTGTAGTAGGCAGTCGTCTGCCCATAAGACGAAATTTACCGATTGCGGTTGGTCTGGTGTGAACGCGCCAAATCGAGTCAAGGTTCAACCCCTTCCAGTTTTCAACCAGTCTACTGAAGCCCAAACAACGAAACCCCACGACAATCGCTGAGCCTAAACAGCCCCATCACCTCGTTACAAGCGCTCGATGGCGTTTTCAACCAATGCTGCCGCCACCCAAGCCGCCGGAGGAATGATTACATAAGCGAATATCCGCGTGACCAGCTTTAGGTCTAATGGCCAATTCGGCAGGCTACGAATACGATCCGCATGCGCAACCAATGCCTCCAACGCCACCACATCCTCACGATCCTGCATGGCGATCTGTTGATTCAACGCCGCCATCCGCTCGGCTTTGGCCAACTTGATGCGCTCACGAATTCCCCACAGCGGAAGGAGAAACAGCAAGATGGCGGCGGGTACGCCGATCAGAATGCCCCACTGATAGTTCCAGATGCGAAATTCCGCATCGAGCGCCTGCAAGGGCATCAAGGCCATCGCCCCAGCTACCACCAATACATCCGTGGTTGCCAATCGTGCCAGTGGCCGCACTCGCTCCAGCCGATAGAGATCAACGGGCAGCCGGCGACCCAATTCAGACAACAGGCCACTGACGGGGATGCGCCAGCACAGCAGCAACCCCGCCATCCCCCAGACCAAGGCGTTGCCTAGGGTAAAAACGAGGTCCAGCACAGGGATGCGCTTTAGCTCGATCATTTTTTCTATCACCTCCCAATTCTGCGTGATGCCAAAGATCGCACCGCCGATCAGCGCGAAAAAAATGATGCCGCCGGGCCTCACCATGCTTTCGTACACTGGCTGCAGCTGTGCGCTCGTCGTTATTGGCTGCAGATCTTCAAGGGCACGATGCGTGTGACGCATCTGCAGTTGCATCATCAATAATAGATAACCCGGCATAAGCACGAACATGGCACAGGTACCGATGCTCTGCCCGGTTGACATCTCTACCAGTAGAAATCCGGATTGGGTATTGAGCCAGGCAACAATAAAAATCACTGCCAACAGGACGACCATCGCCAATGGCAGCAGTAGCACGTTGCCGTGCAGCGCAAACCCATACAGCCACTGCGTAAGGGTACTAGAGGATGTAGCCGTCACCAGAGGCTCTGACTGTGAGCTCAGCAATGGACACGCCCCAAGGCTGATCAATGGCGTACAGAATTTGATCTGCCAAGTACTCGGGATCCAATGCGTGATACTCAATGCTGTTCGCATCTGTGAGCGCCTCAGGCAACTCGCCTGCAACACCACCCTGCAGCACCTGCAAATAGCGCGGCGCGTTTTGCCCCAGGATTCCGACAATGGCTTCAGCGTTGACTATTCCGACGCCCAGACCAGTACCGGGCACGCCCGTCGGCTTGATAATCGTCACTTTGATTTTGCCTTGTGACTCGACCCTGAGCGATTCGCTCATGAAGTTAACGGCGGCTTTGGTGGCGCCGTACACAGCGGCGCCAACGACTGGATAGTTGCCATAGATCGACGACAGGTTCACCACGTGCCCGCGACCCTCCGCAATCATCGAATCGTAAGCTGCAACCATGCCGTTGAGCACGCCCTTGATGTTGATGTCTATACAGCGATCCCAAGCCGGCATCGCCTGCTGATGGTCAGCGTAGAATGCCAGCGGCATAACCCCTGCATTGTTGATCCACACATCGATACGGCCGTAGCGTTCTGCCGCCACCTGTGCCAAGTTCTGCATCTGCGCAAGATCCGTCACGTCGGTGGGCACCGCGCAAGCGCTCAGGCCTTGTTCCTCAAGCTGGGCGACTAGTTGCGTAAGCGCTTCTGCATCAATGTCGGCGCAAACAACTCGAGCGCCCAATGCTGCGGATTTTTCTGCGACCAGACGACCGAAGCCACCTGCAGCACCGGTGATGACGATGCTTTTGCCTGCGAGGTGACTGGCTTCGCTCACGATTCCTGCTGCTTAGCCAACTGATTGTTGCGCCAGGTCCAGCCTTCGGTCGCAGCGCTCATGTCCAACAACTCGGTTTTACGTGCCAGTAGATCCTCGTAGCTCGCACCGACTCCGAGATCAATGTCCTCATTGTTGTAAACGGCGCAAGTTGAAAAACGTCCGTTGCCAGCCTGAATAATTTTCCCGGTAGGCGCATCGTCACCGCACATTAAGAGTACCGCCGGCGTCACCAGCCGTGGATGTCTTGTGGGATCGGGATTGTCCAGATCTTCATCTCGCCCAGGAATGGTGTTGATTAAACGTGTTGCGGCGGCTGGCGAGAGCGTGTTCACCCGAATATTTTTCGAGCGCCCCTCAACAGCCAATACATTCATCAGGCCGACCATACCCATTTTCGCGGCGCCATAGTTGGCTTGACCAAAATTGCCGAAAATCCCTGAGACCGAACTCGTCAACACAATTCTGCCGTAGTTTTTCTCGTACATGATGGGCCATGCGGCATGGGTGACGTATGCCGTACCATTTAGGTGCACATCCATCACGATGTCCCAGTCATCGAGCGGCATTTTCTTAAAGCTCTTATCGCGCAAAATACCGGCGTTGTTCACCAAAACGTCGACGGTGCCGAAAGCCGACACAGCATCGTCGATGATGGACTGCGCCCCTTCTCTGTTGGCCACAGAGGCCTTGTTGGCGATTGCCGTACCACCCGCTGCCTGGATTTCTGCGACCACCAGGTCGGCTGCATCGCCCGAGCCGGTACCGTCCCCGCTGCCACCCAGATCATTCACCACAACTTTTGCGCCCCGCGCAGCAAACTCTAGCGCATGAGCTTTGCCCAAACCGCCGCCAGCCCCGGTGATCACCACCACTTTGTTCTCAAATTCGCTCATTGCACCCTCCCTTTCGCTGGAAAAACGACGTTATGTCTCTTTCGCTTGGCAAAGCTAGCCTAGCTTCAATAAAAGCTGTGGTCTACGCTGTGGTAAATTGCCGTTCAGTTCGAGCCTAGAGTCGCTTCGTTGGCGGATTGAGCAGACAAGCCAACCGCAACAGGGCCTAACCACTAGCAAAGAGACAGACCACCATGCAGCATCGCTTTGCGACCTCTCACCCCAGCAGATTGCTAGGCTTAGCATTGCTCGCCGTTGTCGTCAGCGGCTGTGCCACCAAAGGGCTCCTTGAACGCCAATCCACCACTCTGAAGAAGGCCAACTTGGGGCCGGACGACAAATTTGCGGTAGCGGTTACCCTACCCCGCGTACCGCCTCAGACCATGCACGACATACTGGTCGAGCCTTTGGCGCCGAAGCTCGCGGTGCTCGTGAGCCAGGAGCTGGGAGTCAGCGCTGAGGCGGTGGATCACGCGGAATCAGGCGCTTGGCTCGCGCACCAAAAAGTCGCTAACGAAGCGCAAACTGAGGAGAAGCGCCGGTTCTACCAGCGCCAGAAGGCTCCGAATTACTCACCGTTTTTTCGCGATGCGGACTTTGCTGGCTATGCGTTGTTGACTCTAGAGGAGAATACCGACGGCTTTAGTCGCAACGACCTCGATTACAGCTTGCGCGGCACCTTCGAGTTGCGCTCGCTTGAACGCAACGACAAAGGCGAACCCACCGAAACGCTGCTTTCCCGAGTAGCACTTACCCCCACCGTCTGCTCCCGCCAGTTGCGCGTTCCGCCGAAGAGGGAACAGATGGTGATCGCAACCGATGGCTATAAGTTGAGCAATCCAAATCGCTGTCTTACCCTGCTTGGGAACAAGGTTGGCGAGCAAATTCGCGCACTCTTGCAATAGCAGCGCTCGCACCGCAATCTGCTGGCATCGCGAACCTTTTCTACCCCGACCTATAGGAGCTACCGATGTCTGATATCGACGCCGACCTTTTCAATCTGGCCATGTCCGAGCAGGCAGAACCGCTCATGGACGCAGTCAAAAAGCACATCGCCGACAACGTTGAACCCATTACCGAAGAGTTTTTCGCCTTAGATGGGGAAAAGACGGATCGCTGGTCATGGCATCCGCGTCAGCTGGAGCTGCTCGACGGCGCAAAGGCGAAAGCGAAACAGTCTGGGCTGTGGAATTTCTTTTTACCCGACTCGGAGCTTGGTGAAGGCCTAACGAACCTGGACTACGCCTACATTGCGACTGAGCTCGGCAAGTATGCCTTGGCCTCGGAATCGCTCAACTGTAGCGCCCCCGACACCGGCAATATGGAGGTGTTGGAGCGCGTTGGCACTGAGGCTCAAAAAGAGCAGTGGCTAAAGCCTCTGCTAAACGGCGAAATACGCTCAGCTTATGCGATGACTGAGCCGGGCTTACCCTCTTCTGATGCCAAAAACATCAGTACCGCTGCGGTACTCGAGGGCGATGAGTGGGTCATAAACGGTGAGAAGTTCTACATCTCCGGCGCTGGTGATCCACGCTGCAAAATCATGATCACCATGGTCAAGACCAGTCCAGATGCGGCGCCAAGCAGACAGCAGTCGCAAATTCTGGTACCCATCGACACACCCGGAGTCGAGATTCTCGAAGGCATGCAGGTATTCGGACACGACCATGCACCCCGCGGCCACATGCACATCAAGTTCAACAACGTTCGAGTCCCGAAAGAAAACATGCTGCTGGGTGAAGGCCGAGGATTCGAGATTTCTCAAGTCCGCCTCGGACCCGGTCGCATTCATCACTGCATGCGCTCAATTGGCAAAGCCGAAAAGGCATTAGAATTGATGGTGAAGCGCAGTGCCACGCGCGAGGCGTTTGGCAAGCCCATCGCCAAGTTGGGTAAGAATCTAGAAGTCATCTCCCGATCCCGGCTCGAGATCAACGCCATGAAGCTTGCCGTGTTGCAGGCGGCAAAAGCCATGGATGTGCTCGGCAACAAAGAAGCCCGAGTTTACGTTAGTGGCGTAAAGGCCATGGTGCCCGAGAAGGTTTGCCGAATCATCGATGCAGCGATCCAGATGCATGGTGCAGCTGGCGTTTCACAGTGGACTCCGTTAGCAGACATGTATACCGACATGCGCCACCTGCGCTTCGCCGACGGACCGGACGAGGTACATCACATGGTTGTCGGCCGCGCCGAGCTACAAAAATACGATCTGTGGTAGCACGCCGGTAAACCTAGCCGTCGTCATCCTCAGGCTCGGCCGCCGAATCCTTAGCCGAGCCTTCTTGCGCAGTGTCGCTTGCCTTGCTTGGCAAGCGTCCGGCTGCTCGCAAAGATTGCCTCAGCAAGTACTCGATCTGAGCATTCAAGCTGCGCAGTTCATCGTCAGCGTAGCGCTGCATAGCGCCGAGCACCTCTTCGTCGATCCGCAGGGCAAAGGGTTTTCTTTTGGCCATGACTGCTAGCAATTGTTTCTGTATTTTCAGCCGTACAGAGTGCCGGTGTTTACAATCGGCTGAGTTTCCTGATCGCTGCAAAGCACAACCAGCAGATTGCTGACCATGGTCGCCTTGCGCTCTTCATCCAAATGCACGACCCCATCTCTCTCTAGCTGCTTCAGAGCCATTTCCACCATCCCTACGGCACCAGCGACGATCTGCTCTCGCGCTGCAATGATCGCTGCAGCCTGCTGCCGCCGAAGCATCGCGCCCGCGATTTCTGGCGCATAAGCCAGATGGCTGATACGCGCTTCTATCACTTCAACGCCTGCTGCTTCTAAGCGCGCTTGTATCTCGCCACGCAAGGCATCGGAAATCGCAACTGGATCACCTCGTAAGGACTGCGTGCTCTCTGCGGTCTCTTCATACGGGTAAGTGGTTGCCAAGTTACGCAGCGCGGACTCGCTTTGAATGGTCACGAACTCTTCGTAATCATCTACCTCGAACACTGCTTCGGCCGTGTCTACGACTCGCCAGACAACGATGGTGGCAATTTCGATGGGGTTGCCGGAGGAGTCATTCACTTTCAGCTTGCCGCTTTCGAAATTGCGCACTCGCAATGACACTGCTCGCTTTGCGTACAACGGATTGGCCCAGCGCAATCCCGGCACCTTGGCGGTACCGACGTACTTACCAAACAGCTGCAGCACCTTGGCTTCGTTTGGATGGACCATGAAGAGACCCACCGCCAGGAACACGGTCAAAATCAGGCCGCCTATCCCAAGAATTGGCTGAACATTGACAAACATGATGACGGAACCGATACCCAAGGCCAGGACCGCAGCCAGCATGGCGTAACCAGACAGTGGCCGGACTTCGATTTCTTTGTGGATCATGAGCGTCTCCTAAAACGATTCGCAAGGTTCGCTCAATTCTATATCAAATTGATATCATTTTAAATTGTTTGGGTATCTGCTTGCCTAGGTGGCCGCTTCTGACGCTCTAAAGCTCCGATCTAATCGCCCAGATCAATATGATGCTCGCATACCCGGTCAGCGAGGGACTTTATCCCTGAGGAAAACCCAATCATTGTCGCTGGACTGCTCCGGAGCGAAAGCGTAACCCTGCCAATCAAACGCCTTGAGCGCTTTCAACGTCGTTACTCGTTGTTTCACCATATAACTGGCCATGAGACCCCGAGCCTGCTTACCGTAGTACGACATGAATTTGTAGCTGCCATTGCTAAAATCCTTAAATCGTACGTTGATAATCCGGGCTTCAACTCGCTCGGGCTGTACCACTGAAAAATACTCCTGCGAAGCCAAGTTGATCAGATAGCGTTGTCCGAGTTGCTCAAGCGTAGCGTTAAGCTCATCCGTCACTCGATCTCCCCAGAAAGCATACAGATCTGTACCGAACCCGGTTTTTAGCTGAGTGCCCATTTCTAATCGATATGGTTGAATCAAGTCCAGCGGTCGAAGCACTCCATGCAATCCGGACAAAATCCGCAGGTGCTTTTGCGCCCAGTTGAAATCTCGCGCTGAGAATTTCGCAGCGTCTAAACCCAAATAGACATCGCCAGAGAACGCCAGCACTGCCGGCTTGGCGTTTCCTCGATTAAAGCGATTCTGCCAGTTGGCGTATCGATCCCGATTTAGATCGGCGAGTTTGGTAGAAATTCCCATCAGCTCCCCTAGCTGCTCGGAAGAAAAGCGCCGCAATTGCTTGATTAACTGTTCGGATTCAGCGATGAATTGTGGCGTGCTGTGCTTTTTCGTTGTCGGCGGAGTGTCGAAATCTAACGATTTTGCTGGGGAAAGTATGGCGAGCATGAATACGACCTGGGTTGATAGTGATCATCAAGTGCCAGTCTTCATAAAGTGGACCGACGCGAAGCGCAGTGTAGCTAAACTCTAACCGTTTCGGCATTTCCGCCAACGCCAAAGTCGCGGTGCTGAGAGGCTGGAAACAAGCGAGCGTGTCATTGAAGCGAAGTCTAGTGGCGTGCCGCTGTTCTCGGGGAGCATCGAGCCGCCACATTTCTGAGCCTAGCCACTCGGCCACCTGAGTCATCCCTCGTCAGAGCAAATCGAGCACCCAAGGTCCTAGGGGATCTCGTAGAACGCCGTGTTGGTAGGAAGTTGCTACGGAAGCTGTGCGGCAGTGGTCTACCATCTATTAGGGCTCGGAATGGCACCCTTTCCGTAGTTGCGGGCGTTAAATTACTACTAAATGTTTCCTAATCAGAGGTCGGAAGCGCAAATATTGAATGGGACAATTGTCCGTAAATATTTGGAAATCAAACAATTTTAGTCTGGCTCGATTGAGGTGTGAGAAAAGTGGAAAAGAAATGGATAAAAATAGGAGGAAATTTGTTTCCCAACCGTTACAATCCGCGCGTTATTGGCAATAAGCTAATTAGTAGAACAGTAGAGGGAAATATTTATGCTAATTCCAAGGAAAAAGAAGAAGCTGCGTATTGCACCAAATCTTGGCCTTTGTCTTGCGACAACGCTCAGTCTGGCAGGTCCCGGCGTGGTAATAGCCCAGGATAGCAGCGCCATAGTAGAGGAGATCGTCGTCACCGGCTCTAGGATTTCCAGAAACCCTGAGTCTTATCTTGGCGGTATGGCCATAGCGCCCGGTGAAGACATCGAGAAAGTCGGCAGCTACAACACGCTCGACCTATTACTGAAAATGCCTGCAGTCGGCTCTCAAGGTACAAATCGAAACGCTTCCAACGGCGGTCGCGGTGCCAACTTTGTCGAGATTCACAACCTCCAAAGCGAACGTACCTTAGTGTTGATGAACGGACGCCGAGTGGTTAACACGATTCGCGATTCCGTCGGCTTGGCCGTAGATCTACAGGCCTTCCCGGCAAATATGATTGATCGGATCGAGGTGTTGGCAGATGGTGCCTCCGCGGTTTACGGATCAGATGCCGTGGCCGGTGTGGTCAATGTCATCACCAAAGACAACTTCGAAGGATTTGAGTTCACCGCCGGTATCGGGTCACCCGAAGATGACGGTGGCGACGCCGATAATCTGGGTATGCTGTTTGGCGTACAAGGTAATAGCGGCCACTTCGTCGTTGGCGCAACCTACATAAAGACTGACAACGTCGATTTTCTCGAGCGCGACTGGTCGCGAATACCCTTACTCGGGCAGGCCGATGACGGCTCGGGCGGAAGACTGAGCCTGATCGGTAGTGGCATTCCTCCTGCAGGCCGGGTACAGGCACCTGGTCCTTCGATTATCTTCATTCCTGATCCTGCCACCGGTGCCAGTTACCAGCCTTATGACACCTTCGGCTTTAGCGGCCTCAACGGCTCGGCTGGAGATGGCAGCATTCAATCCATCCTCGACACGGGACATCGTTTTAATTACAACGATCCGGGTGGCCGCGGGGTAAGCCTGATTAATGGCGCTGAGGTCTACAATATCGGCGCGATGGGAGAGATTGAAATCGGCGAGAGCTGGTCCGCCTACACCAATATCCTGGCACAACACCGCGAGGGTCGACTGAATTTTACCCCCTTGCCGGTTGCCGGCGCCGCCGGCCGCTTTACTGACCTAGTGCAGATACCTTTTAACAACCCGAATATCCCTGCGGATGCACTGGCCGTAATCACGCCCGATGTCTTGGCTGCTGATCCCACGGCAACATCCTTTCAGATGTCTTATCGTGGCCTGGACCTCGGAAACCGTATTTTTAATTACGACAATGACACCGTTCAGTTTACTGGCGGTATCACTGGTGATGTGTTCTTCGCTGACCGCGAGTGGACAGTGGATGCCTTCGGAACGTGGGGGCAATCACGCTTAACGGAAGTCACTTCCGGGCAGCTGAATGTGGGAAATTTGCAGGCCGCAGTAATTCCGGAACTCTGTGCGCAGTTGTCTAACTGCCCGAAACAATCCAATGGCGACCCGCTGTTCAACCCATTTGGTCGCAGCCCCAAAACCCAGGAAGAAATAGACTTCATCACTTTTGATGACCACGAAAAAACCGAATACGAAATGGTGCACGTCGGCGCCAGCATTTCCACGGGCAACCTGTTTGAGTTGCCCGCCGGTGGTATGGGTTTTGCCGCTGGGCTGGAATGGCGCGACGAGTCCGGTAGCGTGACCCCGTCCGGCATCGTCGGCAACGGCGACAGCGGTGGTAATTTCGCTGAGCCCACTGACGGCGGTTACAACCTGTGGGAAGCCTATGTGGAGCTGTTTATTCCTATTCTGGAAGGTGCACAGATGGCGGAGGAACTCTCCGTTGAGACCGCGGTGCGATTCTCCGACTACGACGACTATGACGAGACCACGTGGAAGTTCGGCGGACGCTGGAGCCCCGTCGAAATGCTGAGCATCCGCGCTCAAGCGTCAACGGGCTTTCGCGCTCCGAATGTGCTGGAACTGTTCGGTGGGATAGCAGACACCTTTACCGGTGTTACCGACCCCTGTAATGCTATTAACCAAGCCGCAAATCCTGTGGTTCAGGACAACTGCGCAGCTCAGGGTGTGCCAGCGAACTTCATACAGCCCGCTGCACAGTTGAAGACTTCGGCTGGTGGTAACCCAGATCTTGCGCCTGAAACCTCAGATAACTTCTCTGTCGGCATACTGCTGACGCCAGATGTCTGGGGCAGCCCGCGGATCTCGATCGATTATTATGACGTTGAAATCGAGGATGCGATCAGCACGCCGAACCCGGCTCAGGTCATCAATCGATGCTACGACACGCCGGGGCTCACAGCCCCCGAATGTGCTCGTATTGGCCGCGGCCCTGCTGGAGACGTAGTACGTTTTGATCTACTGAATGAAAACCTCAATAGCATTGAGACCTCAGGTTTCGACATCAATATGACCTTTTCCTGGGATACTGACTTCGGCCAAATCACTGCCGACTGGCTGGTGAATTACTTGGACGAGTACCTTGAAATCAGCGATACCGGAGTTGAAGACGACCGAACAGGCGTAATTGCGTGCGATGTTTGTGACTTCAACGGTTATCCAGAAATAAAATCCAGCCTGTCGGTTGCCTTGGACCGTGAGAACTGGAGTGTTTCCGTGTCGTGGCGTCACTTAGACGAAATGGACATCGATGACCAAATCGGCTTTGATGAATTCACCAAGACGGCTGATTCAATCAACTATTTTGATCTGCACGCCGCCTACAACTGGGACAACATCCAGTTATCGTTTGGGGTAGAGAACATCAGTGATGAGGAACCACCGTTTATTCCTTCAATCTCAGCCAACACCAACCCAACCTACGATTACCTTGGCCGATTCTATTCGGCGCGGGTGAAGTTCAGCATGTAGCTGTGTGTAGGGTGTGTTGATCCCAGAGTGGGCCTCTTTGAGGCCCACTTTTTTTTGAGCTAGATTTGCGAAGCGACGCTCCAGGAAATGGGACATGCTGAACCGAGTCACTAGGAATCCAGCAACCCGGGAATGATGTTTCAGAACATGAGTTCCGCCTATTTGACCCGACTGACCCCAACAGCGCGATCGGCTGCAATTAGCCGCATTTCAAAAAAGCCCCAGCTATTCTTGCCAATCACTACGCGCCTGGCATCGCCAGTGTAGTTGAAGCGACCAGATCTTCGCTGACGCCACACCTGGCCATTGTCGAGATGAAAAACAGTTTTGCCAGTCCAGCCGCGGAAACTCCCTACAATGTTGGCGTACAGCACCTTTTTCTCTGCAGACTTTTCTCTCGGAGGCTTGGAGAAACCCCAGTTCTTATCAGGTTCTTCTGCTATCGATTCTGCGTCCGCGACTTCTTCAGTGCGCGAGGGTGCGATTGTAACCGGAGCAGCGGGTACAGCGAGTTCCTCCGCAGCTGGCGCCACCGTCACAGCAACAGAGTCGTTGCCCATATATTCGTGCAACCAAGTGGCCAGCGCTGCGCGCTCCTCTCCAGTGAGCTTGTCCATTCCCGCGGCCTTGTATTGCTCCGGCTTCATAAGATCCTTAACACTGGGAGCAGCGGTTTCTTGCTCTGCCGAAGAATAAGTCGGGTGCAGCGCAATAAGAGCGACGCAGAGAGATTTTAGCGTGGTCTTCAATGTCACTCCTTTGCTTCGCCTAAAGTAGATCACCACCTGCCGCGGAGGCTGTAGTGCCAAACTCTTCGTACGCCTTAACCACGTTGCGACCAACGCGCCAGCGATGCACCTCGTCGGGACCATCCACCAAGCGCTGACTGCGAATACTGGTATACCAACGGGCGAGCGGCGTATCGGTGCTGTAACCCAGCGCACCATGCAGCTGTAGCGCGGTATCGACGACCTTGTGCACCATGTGTGCCAAAAACACCTTGGCGATGGAGTTTTCCTGGCGCATGTCCAGCCCTTTTTCAGCCTTGTAGGCGATGTGCAGAAGCACCAGTCGTGCCATATAGAGCTCGCTGGCGCAATCTGCGAGCATCCATTGCACCCCTTGTCGATCTGCCAGGCGTTGGCCGAAAGTCTCTCGGCTGGTGACATGCTTCGCTGCCAGATCGAGCGCGCGCTGAGCCATGGCCACGTTGTGCATGCCGTGCCGCAATCGGCCGTAAGCCAGACGATGCTGGCCCATATCAAAGCCTTTGCCTTGCCCCCCAAGCAAATTCTCTCGGGGTACGACCAGATCCTTAATGCGAATCTCCGAATGCGTAGCGCCAAGCTTGTCGCCAATTTCGGTATGGGGGTGCATGGTTTCGATGTCGCGAACGATTTCGTAGCCGGGATTCGGCAACTCCACAATGAACGTGCTATAGCGCTCATGGCGCGGCGCATCGGGGTCGGTAAGCGCCATGACCACCGCTATGTCTGCCACGCTGGCGGAGGAGCTAAACCACTTTTCGCCGTTTAGTACCCAGTTGTCCCCGTCGAGCTCGGCCTTGGTCTGCATACCGGTCGCGTCTGCGCCAGCCGCTTTCTCAGTCATCGAATAACAAATGCGCTTTTGGCCTTCCAGCAGAGGCTTCAAGAACTTCTCTTTTTGGTGCTCAGTGCCATGCTCGAGCAGGGTCAGCATGGTGGCGTCATCTGGGCCTTGGGTGTTTAGCGCAAGGGCGCCAAGAAAGCTTTCGCCTAACTCCATCTGCACCAAGGCGTTGGCAAGCGGGCGCAGACCCATGCCGCCATGGGCCTCTGGAATGAAGGGGCACCACAGGCCCTGGCCACGCGCCTTGGCTCGTAGATCGGCCAATACCTCCGAAAACTCCCGTTGTTCCAGCTCCGCCTCTGCAGGAATGCAGTGCTCATGCACAAAAGCTCGGACCTTCTCGCGAATGGCCTTGGTCTCTGCGGGAATTTCGAAATCGATCATGACGGACGCTCTTGCAGGAAATGACCCGCTAGCTTACGAGCAGCCGTAGGATTTGTGTAGGACTACTGCAACAGGTCGAGGGCGTTCTCATACACGCCCCAAGCGCTGGTTCCTCCGGAGTGCAATAGCAACACGTCCTGATGCCCGGCCAGACGCCCCAAACCAATCTGATCCACCAGAGCATGCAGCGCTTTGCCGGAATAGACCGGATCGAAGATCAAGCCCTCCAAGCGAGCGGTCAAGGCCATCGCCTCAAGCTGAGCAGCGTTTGGCAGGCCGTAGCCCTCGCCCAAGTAACCGTGCTCGATGGTCACTGTGCCCCTGCTCGATCCAGGGTTGAATTGCTCTTGAATGCCCGCCAGTAGCGATGCAACGCGATCCTGAAGTGTCTGCGCCTGGGGATGAAAAACATTAACTCCTATGACCTCAGTGGCTTGGTTTAACGTGGCGAACCCCGCAATGAGCCCAGCCTGGGTCCCAGCGCTGGCCGAGGCGTGGTACATGTGGGCAAAATGCACATCTAAGGCTTCGCTTTGGGTCGCGACCTCTTCCGCGCACTGCACATAGCCCAGCGCACCCAGGGCGTTTGAACCCCCTGCTGGAACAATGTAGACCTTGTCCGGCCCACCCAGATGATCTCGCAGTCGCTTGAACGCACTTTCTACATCGTCCAGATCCACGATCGTAACCTGGGCGCCGCAGAGCCGATCGAGCAGTACGTTAGCGCCTTTTTCATACCCAGGATGTGACCAAGGCACCCGCCTGCTCAGCAGTAGATGACACTCGAGGCCCAAACGTGCACAGGCCGCCGCGGTCTGGCGAGCGTGGTTAGACTGTACCGCCCCAAAAGTCAGGATTCGCCGATACCCCTCCTCTAGGGCCCGCCCCAGCAAGTACTCCAGCTTGCGGGTTTTGTTACCACCCATTGCCAAACCGGTGCAATCATCGCGCTTTACCCAAATCCGTGGACCGCCGAGTTCATCGCTGAGCCTGGGTAGCATTTCTATCGGCGTGGGCAAATGTCCAAGAGGTGCCCTGGGTTGGGCATGCAGCCAGTCAATGAAGGCCATGCGTGCTCCTGTTGTCGTCGTGTGCCGACCTCTCCAGGTCAGATAATCCCAGACTGGCACGGCTCACCCGGCCACACCAGGGGCAGCGATTAGGTATGGCGTTTCAACTGGACGAACCCTGGATTAGACTGGGGCTATGTGTACTTCCCATGATGTGAACGACAATACCGGTTCGGACGATCCTCGCAGCGGCTACCGCCTGGCCGCGGACTGGCCGCGCTACCCCGCAGACATGCAATTTGAGATGGGCTCCGGCGTTGCCGTCGACAAAGACGGCATCATCTACCTGTTCACCCGAGACATTGAGCACTGGGCCGCGCACCCGCTGGCAATGAAAGACAAGATGGGTAAGAGCAGCATCTCGATGTTCAACCGTGAAGGTGAATACTTGGGCAAATGGGGTCCATCCGATGAACGGGGATTCGCGCTGGGGGCGCACACGCTCTACATCGAAAAAGACGGCATGTTCTGGACCACCGATCGGGACGGTCACACGGTAAAAAAATATCACCCCGACGGTACGCTGCTACTAACCTTGGGCACCTTTGGTGAATGGGGCGCTGATGCGCAACACTTCAACGGTCCAACAGCCGTGCTGGTACAAGACAACGGCAATATCGTGGTCGCGGATGGCTATTGGAACTCACGCCTGGTGTGGTTTACCGCAGAAGGGGAGTACATAAAATCGATTGGCTCTTGGGGCCGAGGACCGGCGCAGTTCAATACGCCTCATGCGATCGCCCAAGACTCTCAGGGTCGGTTACTAGTTGCCGATCTATGTGGTGGCAATTTTCACGACTACATGACTGTGCCGGGCCAGATCGAAGCACACCGAACCAAGGCGGACGAAGGCTGCCAACATCGCATCCAAGTTTTAGATGGCGATGGCGCTTTCATAGATCAGTGGACACACATCATGCCGCTGAGCATTGCCACCTACGGTAACCGCATCTACGCCAGTGACAAGATGAGCAATTTAGTCATCTTAGAAGAAGGCAGCGGTAAAGTGTTGCAGCGAGTGGACGACATCGCGATCTACATTCACCAACTGGCGATGGACGCCCATGGCGATCTCTACACCGCCTCGGTTTACCCGGAGCACGCTGGGGAAGCGCGCGGCCCCAGCGGGCCTTCCCACCGCCGCTGGACTCGCCCGGCCTGATTAGGCCTCTGGGTTTAGCCTGCGCAGGCGCCGCATACCCTGCAGCCAACGGTCAACATCGTTCCCTTTGCGACGGACATACTCGGCAACTTCCGGGTGCGGCAAGACATAAAAGCGTTCTTCTCGTAAGCAGTCAACGACCGTTCGCGCCAGTTCTTCGGCTTCAATAATGCCATCGGTTTGACCATCTCCAAGGCGCTTCGGCGCCATCGCGGTGTTCACCCCTTGGGGACACAAAACCGAGACCTTAATGCCGTCATCGCCGTGGGTGATCGCCAAAAACTCGGCCAGCTTAACCGCGGCCGCCTTGCTCACCGTATAAGGGCCAGATCCCATAGCTGCAAGTAACCCAGCCGCCGAAGCTGTGTTCAGTAAATAGCCTTCGCCACGCGCTAGCATTTGTGGCAACACCGCCCGGGCTGCATACAAATGGGCCATCACATGCAGTTCCCACTGCTGTTGCCAAACTGCGTTGCTGGCATCAGTCAGCAATCCTTCGCCGCCGGCGCCCGCGTTGGAACAGAATAGATCGATCTGCCCGAACTGCTCTGTCGCAAAGTCAGCGAGTGCTTGCACCTGGGCCTCGTCGGTAACATCACAAGCCATGCCAACACAGCCGAGCTCATCTGCGGCGCTGCGCACCGCGACCGCATCGAGGTCGGCCAAGACCACGCCACGTGCCCCTGCAGCAAGGAAGGCCTGGGCCATGGCCTTGCCTATACCGCCACTGCCTCCGGTGATGACCGCGACCCTTTGCATTAGCTCCAAGAAAGTACTCCTTCGCCAGACAGCCTGTGCGCAAACGTTTAGCCGTCAGCATAAGCGGTGGGCGCTGCCAGGCCAACAAGGGCGCAGTGCCCTTTTACAGCCGCCGCCCATGTGGTTACGATCCATGCTCAACAACACTCATCGGCAGCAATAGGGGTATTTCTATGATCATCGTGGTTGCAGCGTTGGAATTCGAGAATCAGGCAGATCGAGATCGTGCGGTCGAGATCACCGTAGACACACAAATGGCCACACGGGTCGAAGAAGCGGGCTGTCGAGACTACTGCTTCGCCCCTGATCCATCGGTGCCGACGCGCATTCAAGTTTATGAGCTGTGGGACGACGGAGAATCCTTGGTCGCGCACTTTACTCATCCGAACTACCTGAAGATGGTGGAGCTGTTAGGCAGTGCAAATATTAAAGAGAGCATCAATCAAGCTTACCTAGTGGAACGAGGCGAGCCGGTTTACGGACCCAATGGCGAAAAGAAAACCGCCTTCTTTCAGGATTAAACATGAGCACCCATCACCTATTGCAAAACGCCAGGCTGTTCATCGGCACTAATGAAGCAATCACCGAAGACGCCTCGATCTGGATCGAGGACGATCAGGTGCGCTACGCCGGACCTACCGATGCTTTGCCGCAAGTTCCTGCAACAGCGGCTGTAACAGACGTCAACGGCCACTTTGTTATGCCTGGGATGACCGAAACCCATGCGCATCTGTCTTTCGCCGACGTCAGCCCGTTCGGCATCGGCGACACTGGGGTCGAAGAGGCCACGCTCACAGCGGTCAGAAATGCCGAGCTCATGCTGGCCGCAGGATTTACGTCCGCCGTGAGCTTTGGTTCTACCTACCGAATCGATGTAGCGCTGCGCAACGCCATCAACAGCGGCAAATTAGTGGGGCCGAGGCTGCTTGCCGCAGGTCGAGACCTCGGCGCAACAGCTAGTAACGTCGATTCTGGCGGTGGCCTGAGCCAGATAGCAGATGGGCCATGGGCGCTGCGCAAAGCCGTGCGCGAACAGCGTAAGCTCGGCGTGGACGTCGTTAAAATATTCATCGACGGTGAAGCGATTAACTCAGTGAACCCGCCCGGAGAACTGGGATTTACCGACGAAGAAGTGAATGCGATCGTCGATGAGGCACACCGGCGCAAATTGCGTGTCGCCTGCCATGCTCGCAGTGCAGCAGCCGTCAAACAGGCTGTGCGGGCAGGCGTCAACTATGTCGGCCATGCCAACTACCTGGATGACGAAGCCGTAGATTTGCTGGCCGCTCAAAACGAGCGCATCTTTGTCGGTCCCGCCATCGCCTGGGAAATCAGCTATGTGGAAAAGTGCGAAACCCTAGGCATCAGTCGAGAAACCGTGCGTGCGCAAGGCTACGAGGCAGAAATTGAAGCTACCGTCGCCAGTGTCGAAAAGCTGCGAGCCGCTGACGTCAAACTCGTGGTGGGTGGAGACTACGGTATCAGCATCGCGCCACACGGTACCTATGCCAAAGATCTAGAGTACTTTGTCGACCTATTTGGTATGCGGCCGGCGGAAGCGCTGTTGTGCGCCACGCGCAATGGCGGCTTGGCCTTTGATCAGCAGGGCAGCTTGGGCACTTTAGAAGCTGGAACCCTAGCCGACCTTTTGATCGTGGATGGTGATCCGCTTGCGGACATTCGCGTTCTGCAAGATCACTCGAAGATTACTGCGGTAAAAGGTGGGTGCGGCCTACCGGCCGCCGCTGTTTGAATAGCCAAACCAGCAGCGACAAAGACCCAGCGTACGGCTGGGTCGTCGTTTTCGCCGTATTTGTTCTAAGCGCCCTATCTTTTGGTGCTCTGGGGTCAATTTCCGTTTTCCTTAAGCCGCTGGCCACGGAATTTGGCTGGTCACGAGGTGAAACCGCCTTCGGCTACACCGCCATCTCATTTTCATCTGCAGCTTTTGGCGTACTTTGGGGAACGATTGCCGATCGCTATGGCAGTCGTTGGTTTGGGGTGGTCGCAGCGTTGTCCATGACCTTGAGCCTGTTTCTGCTCAGTCGGCAAACCACGATCTACCACTTTTATGCCTTCTACTTTCTCTTTGGCGCCTTAGGCAATGGCCTGATCAGCTCTCCACTGTTTGCCAACGTCGGATTCTGGTTTCGCACGAACCCTGGACTGGCGTTGGGTATCACAGCGTCGGGTGGTGCCTTTGGCCAAGGTGTTGTTCCCTACTTTGCCGGAACTGCCATCGCAGCATACGGCTGGCAGAGCGCCTACCAGCTCATGGCTCTGACCTACTTGTTAATCGCGTTACCCGTTGGGTTGTTAATACGAGAGTCACCGCGACGTGAACAAGCCCGACTGAATGCCAGCGTCGAAGTGAGAGATTTTCCTTTATCAAACTTTGAGGTCGTGGCCTGGATTAGCATCGCGGTCATTTTCTGCTGCAATTGCATGGCTGTGCCCATCGTCCACTTGGTACCCCTGCTCACTGATGCTGGTCACAGTGTCGACTTTGCCACTGGCGTGCTCATGGTGCTGATGTTCTGTGGCGTTGCCGGGCGCATTTTGGGCGGCAAATTGGCAGACAGCATCGGCGCTCTACCCGCCTACATGTTGATGTCACTTGGGCAAACGCTTTCGGTATTCTGGTTTCCACACATGGACGGCAATACCTCGCTTTATGCCCTAGCTGCCTTTTTCGGATTCACCTACTCCGGCGTGATGTCATGCATTTTGGTGTGCACCCGCATGATGGTTTCGGCAAGGTTCGCCGGCCGCGCTATGGCCATTACCTCGTTCTTTGGTTGGGGCGGCATGGGCATGGGTGGATTTCTAGGGGGCTATCTGTTCGATCTCAAGGGCGGCTACCAAACGTCGTTTGCCTTTGCTGCCGTTATGGGCGTGATTAACTTGCTGATATTGGCCCTGTTTTACCTGAGAATTCGCGGCGCTAGGCTGGACCGACCTACTGCACTGGCCAGCACCTGACCTACACTGGCTAGCAGCTCAGCGCTAGCCACCGCAGCCGTTGCTCCAGTAGACTGCGGCTATTGTCGAATCAGGAGAATAAACATGGCAAATACTGGCCAGTGCCTCTGCGGCGCAATCACCTATGAGTTTCCCAATGCCCCAGCAATGACTGGTGTCTGCCACTGCAAAAACTGTCAGCGCCAGGCCGGTTCTGCCTTTTCAACACTCGCCGGGGTACCGCGGGCGGAGTTTAGCTTCACCAAAGGTGAACCCAAACTCTACGAAGACGCCGATACTAAGAGTGGCAATACCGTACAGCGCTATTTCTGTGGCAACTGCGGCTCGCCTATCTATTCAGCCATACCAAGCCAGCCGGACACCCTGTTTCTGAAAACCGGCACCATGGACGACACCAGCGGGTTCCAACCCCAATTCCATGTTTGGTGTGATACTAAACAAAACTGGGTCACGCTCGACGAAGGCGTGCCGACCATGGCAACTCAAGCCTGAAGTGAAGCGCAGTCCAAAGCCATCGACGACACTCAGTCCAAGCTAACCAATGGTGCGGGCTCTGCACCCTGCCAACGTCTAATCCGGGCACGAATTTTAGCCCGCACCATGGCGGCAACGAATTTGAGAAACCGGCGTAAGTGGCTGGGATTCTTTAGGGTCAGCAACGCGTAGTTCTTCCCAACTCGATGCTGGCTGTAGAAGCTGGTAAGAATCTGGCGATACGCCTGATCCAGCCGTTCCGGACTCAATCCTTCTGCGGTCCAAACGAAGTTCATGCCATTCATTTTTTCCCAATGGTCATCGCGTATGTTAGTGCCATAAATGTCGCGATATATGGGTGACCCGGGATAAGGGGTAAACTTGGTCAAGTTCATAATGGTCAGCGGAATGCTGCGAACAAACGCCTTGGTTTGCGAGATGGTGTCTTCGTTTTCGCCCGGGTAGCCAAGCATAAACAGACCCTTGCTGCGGATTCCAGCTTCGTCGGCCCAGTGAATGGCTTGCACGGACTTATCTAGAGACGCTGACTTATCCATCTGTTGCAGTAGCTCATTGGAGCCAGACTCCAATCCGAAACTCATCTCCCAACAACCGGCCTGCTTCATCAACTTCAACGTCTGTGGGTTAATCACGTCGACTCGGGAGGCGCAACTCCAGGTCATCTGCAAACCGCTGTCGATAATCAATTCGCACAATCGGGTAGTGCGTTTTTTGCTCGCTGTGAATAGGTCGTCAACGAACAATATGTGTTTGATGCCCCAGCGCATGCTTAGGTGCTGCATCATTTCGAAAACCCGTTCGGGGGAATAGGCTCGAACGCTGGCGCCAAATGTAGAGGTGTCGCAGAACTTGCAATGAAAGGGGCAGCCACGGGACGCCGCGATGGAGGCGACAGGACCTTTTGGAAAGTCATAGACCGCCGGCAGGTAGGCGCTCGGAAAGTCTGGCAGTAGATCCCACGCCGGAAACGGTAGACGATCCAAATCCTTATTGATGGCCAACTTCGCCGTGCGCAAGACTCGAGCATTCAGCGTCTCCGGATCGCGATAAATCAACGATGGCACTTCCGCAAGGGACCCCCCCTCACGAAAGGCCTTGAGAAGCCGAATCAATACTTCTTCGCCCTCACCTTCAACCGCCACATCGAACTCAGGAAAACGCTCGATGGTCTCAACCCCCATCGAAGAAACGTGGGGTCCACCGATGATGACCTTGATATCCGCTCGTTTGAGTTTGAGCTTCTTGGCAATCTCAGAGGCAACCCAGGTGCCGACAGTGAACAACGTAATACCAACAAAGGCTGGCTTGCGGGCAAGTATCTGTTCAACGACCTGGTCTGGAGATAGGTCGAACAGGTCACTCTCGATGATGCTGGGCTCGTAGCCTTGCTCCCGCACTGCCGCTGCCAGGTGCAGCAATCCCAGCGATGGAGAACGGTTGGTGATGTGCTTAACGAATTCGTAACCTTTGGCAATCCGCTCGTAGGGCGGCGTGACCAGCACAATCTTTTGTGGATCAAGGTCCTTGAAGTCAACGCTCTGGTGAACCGTTAAATCCGTTTCGTCGTCTGTCACTCCATCGGCAGCAATCAGCATTCGCATCCCTTCTTCCAGCCTTTGGCCGAGGCACAGTCTACTGCCAGGTTGGCCGCATTGCATGCAAGGACGCGATCACGCGATCAAAGGGAGCTCATCAACCAGGGAGCAACTATTCAGGAATAGGCTATGAGCGCTCTAAAACGAGGATTGATGGCTACCATCGTTGTTATCATTGGCTCACGCATCCCGCGCACCGTGTGCTCGACCGCTGTAGAACGACTCATCGCGGAAGAGACCGGTCGCAAATTCATCGAACGTGCCCAGCGCGGGGGCTTCTGAACGGGCTACCCGAATGAGCGGATGTGCTAGGGGCGGTAGCGTTTCCTGTTATAACGATTTTGTTTCTGATACCCCCTCCAGCCGTCCTTGTTCTTCTTGGGGCTTTTCGAAATTTTACGGAACTGCGCACCACCGGTACTGCTGGGCACGGAAGACGCATCGGGCACATCCATGCCGTTGGTTTTGTGCACGGCGACCGTCGTTGCTGGAGCCTGGGCCAAATACTTTTCAGTAAAATGGGTCACGCCGTTTTCGTCCACCCAGCGAACGATATCTGCCGCGCTGGCATTGGCGGCAAATCCCAAAAGCAATAAGGCACTAATCAGGTACTTCATACGTCCTTCTCCCCGCTGCGGTAAACGTCAGCTAACTGGCGAATTTCAATTGCTTCAGTCTACCGAGCCCAAACGTCGACCTTTGCCCGACTTTGTGACCTGGATCACAGTCATTTGTAACCCCAAAAGGGTTTTCGCCCGGATAGCGGGCGTTTTGAGCCAAGCAGCGCTCTGTCAGCTAGCCCGCCAGCGTGAGTACGAAGCGCACGAAAAACACCATGCCAACCACAAACAACACCGTAAAGGCGATGCCGATCGCAATGAAGTGACTGGCTTTGCCTTGCTTAAAATCGCGTTCTCGATTGCGGCTGGATTGCACCCCTAGACCAGCGGCAATGGCGCTGCCCATCATCTGCCATAGCGACAAGCTGGGTTGGGCTTCTGCCGATTCGTCGCTTTCAGGTTCATTGTGGTCTGCTTCTACCATCTAACTTCTTGCCTTACGTCGCTGTTTAACTTCTGCCATCAAAGTGAATAGCGTTAGCGTGTCGGTTGGTTTGTCGGTACCGGAGAACTCTCGATAGAGACTGTCAACGTTGATGGCGATGCGCTCGGCGTCAAGCCAGGCGTCGTAATCACCCAGAGCAATATCGTGAATAGCATCCCGCAGACTCAGGCCAGCGTCGTAGCGCTGCCTCGCCTGCTGCTGCACATAATCCAGATAGCCACGCATGCGTCGCACGCCTGCTTTGTCGGTAATGGGACCATGACCCGGAACAATTACGTCTACGTCCATAGCCAGAATTCGATCACAGGCAGCTAACCAGTTCGCCACGGGGCCCGCCCACATGAGCGGTGTGCCCTCGATGAAAAGAATATCGCCGGTGAACACAGTCCGATCTCCAGGTACTTGCACCAGCACATCACCACGGGTGTGTGCCGGACCCACCTCAATGAGTTGCACGGCTTTATCGCCCACTTGCAGGTCCAACTGCCCATTGAACGTTCGAGTCGGCAACTTTTCGGCGACATCGGTAAAATCAAAGTCCCCAAAACACTCCACCAGATAATCACCGAGGTCGCCGAGGTTGCCGGCACTGGCCATGAAGCCTTGCATCATCGCCGGGGTAAACGCTTCCATTTCTTTGGCACTGGCTGTAGAAGCAATGACCTCCGCTTTGGTACACAGGCCATTGCCGTGGGTATGGTCGCCGTTGGCATGGGTATTCACCACGGTATCGATCGCGTCTGCAGAAACTTTCGCAGCATCTGCCATAGCGCTCAGCATTTCTCGAGTTAGGCTGGCATCGAAAAGGGTGTCTACCAACAGAGATTGATCGGCATCCGCGATTAGCCCCGCGTTTGACCAACCCCAACCACCGTCGGGTTGCAACCAGGCATATATGCCGTTGCCAGTCTCAACTAAGCCTTTCTCATAGTTCCACTTCTCGTCCATCGGACTTCCCTTTATTAGCATCGGCGGAGCGCAGCGCCTACCGAACCGCGTGATCAGTCAATAGACATTGCTGCGTCTTCATTGGTCCGGCTTTTCAATCGGTCGTTCATCAGTGGATACTATGCCGGCAGTGCAAGCACCTCAACTGGGTGCCACAACAACCGGAGCAGAACCAGCATGAACGAAGCAGAGAAAGTAGCGCGCGGCCGCGAGTTGGCCGAAAAACTCTTCGCCGGTGCCAGCGCCGGCTCTGGCCCAATGCCCAAAGCACTGCGCAACTACACTATGGGTCACCTTTTCGGTGATGTTTGGCAACAGGATGATCTTCCCCTTGAAGACCGTTCGTTGGTCACCTGCACTATTTTGGTCGCCCTAAACCGTGAGGCCGAACAGCGTTTGCACTTTGTTGCGGCGAAAAACCTCGGAATTCCTCGGCCACGAATGGAAGCGATGATCACCCAAGCCGCGCACTACGCGGGATGGCCTTGTGCAGCATCGGCCAACCGGGTGCTCAACGATGTTTGGCCCAGCGACTAGTTCAGTCTTGTACAAATAGAATCTAGTTAGCTTTTTCAGTCTCTGCGCGGACTTCGAGGCCTTGATTGGCCTCCAGCACGCGCATGACGGCAGCCATGTCTTGCTCACCGTAGCCTTGCGCTTGCGCGGCTTTTAGCAGCTGCGCCGACTCCTGCCCTACGGGGACGGCTACGCCGAGTTCTGCAGCCAGATCCAATGCCAACTGTTCATCTTTACACGCCAAATCCAAAGCGAAATTCGCGGACCAATCTCCGCTTAGCACCTTACGCGCTACCGCCCGATAAATGAGACTATTGCCTGAGCTATGGCGTATGACGGTGTTTAGATCATCCGCTTTCATGCCAGCAGCTACTCCCAACAGCAGGGCCTCCGCGCTGGCTGCGACCATATTGAACACGAGCATGTTGTTCACCAGTTTGGCTATGGAGCCGCAACCTAATGCACCGACATGAGAAATCGACTCAGCAGTGCTTTGAAACACTGGCAAACAACGCTCGAAGGTCTGTCGCTGGCCACCAACCATCATGGCCAGGCTACCCTGCTCTGCTCCGCGGATACCGCCAGACACGGGTGCATCGAGCATGTCTATGCCGCTACTGCTCAACTGCTCGCCTAACTCTCGAACCGTCGAGGGCGCGTTGGTAGACAGATCGACATACACAGCCCCACGCGCTGCATGTTGGGCGATGCCCGCCTCACCGAGAACAACGCCACGAACTTCGTTAGGGCCAGGAAGCGAGGTAAGAATCAGCTCTGCTGGGCGCACCGCCTCCGCCACCGAGTTGGCAGTCTTGGCACCCGCTGACACGCAGGCGGCAACGGCGTCGGCCGCGAGGTCATAAGCCCACAACTCGTGCCCGCCGGCCAACAGATTCCGACAGATGGGTCCACCCATCCGGCCCAGACCAATGAATGCGATTTTCATAGAACCATCCGCCGCCTCTGATGCAGTAAAAAACTCAGCGCTCTGCCCTCGTTTGCAGAGCCAAAGCCGTTGAATACTGGCAGTGTAAATGATTCGCTGTTGTTGCCTCGCCTGCAATTTGGAACGAGCCGATGCCTGTCTCACCTGTCAATGCCACTCACGATCCAAACCTGAGTAGCTGGGTCGCCGCTGCAAACTCGGCAGACACGGACTTTCCTATTCAAAACCTGCCTTTTGCCGTGCTGCGCCGCCAAGGCAGCAGCGAGACCTTTCGCTGCGCCGTCGCGATCGGCGATCACGCCTTAGACTTAACGAGGCTGCGGCACAGTGGAGTACTCGAGGTCGACGACCATGCACTGGTTGAGTTGTGTTGCGACAGCAGTTTGAATCGCTTCATGGCCGCCGGACATCGCGCCTGGTCATCGCTGCGGCAAACCTTGTCACGGCTATTGCAGGCTGAATTCGAGCAGCGGGCAGCACTCACGCAATGCCTGTTGCCCCTTGATACGGTGGAATACCACCTGCCGGCAACCGTTGGCGACTACACAGACTTCTACACCTCGATTCATCATGCGACCAATATCGGCAAGCTGTTTCGCCCGGATGCGCCGCTCCTGCCAAACTACCGCTGGGTGCCCATCGGCTATCACGGACGAAGCTCGTCGATTGTTGTATCAGGGCAGGACTTTGAACGCCCCTATGGCCAGCGACTCAACGCAGGCGCCGAGACACCGGTGTTTGGGCCTTGTCAGCGCCTGGACTACGAGCTCGAACTCGGCATGTTCATCGGACCGGGCAATGCTTTGGGCCATCCCATCAACATCAACGAGGCCGACGAACAGCTATTTGGTGTCTGTCTGCTGAACGACTGGTCGGCCCGAGACATTCAAAGCTGGGAGTACCAACCCTTAGGGCCGTTTCTTGGCAAGAACTTCGCCAGCAGCCTGTCGCCATGGATCGTCACCGCAGAAGCCCTTGCACCGTTTAAGCAACCTTGGCGACGCGCTGCCACCGAGCCAGCGCCGCTGCCTTACCTTGTAAGTCAAGCCGATGCCGTGGATGGCGCATTGAACATTACCCTCGAAGCCTATATTGAAACCCCAGCGATGCGGCAGCAGCAGCTCAAGCCACTGAGGCTATCTCAGGCGAACTTCCAAGACGTTTACTGGACACCACGACAGCTAATCGCCCATCACAGTGCCAATGGCTGCAATTTGCGGCCCGGTGATCTGCTCGGTAGTGGCACTGTCTCCGGCTCAAATCCAGGCAGTGAAGGCGCTTTGATAGAGATCACACAAGGGGGTAGGCGACCGCTTAAGCTACCCGACGGTGAACAGCGCGCTTTTCTCGAAGACGGCGATCGCATCATTCTTCGAGGCTACTGTGAGGCAGCAGGATGCAGGCGAATTGGCATGGGAGAGGTGGTCGGCACAGTACTGGCTGCCGAAAGCAAAGCAGCACAAAAAGACGCCTCAGGCGAGGATTGAGATCGCGAAGAAGCCGAGCACGCCAACCACGCTGGCGACACTCAGTAGGTCAAGTTGGACTGAACGAATACTCATGGCGGCAAGATAGCCGGCTCGGCGGGCACTGAAAAATACCGGTTTGCTCTATGGTTATAGCTAGCCAGGTCGGCTACCACGCCAACACCAGCAACAGAGTTGCAGGTAACACCATTACCCAAAGCCCAACGCCCAGCCACACCGCCCTGGCGTTGAGGGTGCGCAGCGTGGACCGGGTCACCTCCATGCCAATCATGAACAGCGCGGCGACCAGCATGGCTTTGCTCAGGCGCTTGAGCTGAACAACCCATTCCGGATCGAGCTCAATCAGACTGCCTAGCAGAGAAGCCGCAACAAATAGCAGCACAAAACCCGGAACCCGCAGCTTGGCTTCCTGCCGATGCAACAAGACACCGGCGACTAGCACTAGAGGGATCAGCCACAGCGTGCGCGCTAGCTTTACCGTGGTCGCTATTTCTAGCGCTTCCTCGCCATACAGCGCCGCAGTCCCGATCACCGAACTGGTGTCATGTACCGCCAAGGCGACCCACACCCCAAACTGCGTCTGTGTCAGCGCCAGATAGTGACCGATCTCTGGCAGGGTCAGGATCGCGATGGCATTTAAGAGAAAGACGATCGCCAGGCAGACCGCTACTGAATCTGCTCGAGCCTTAATGACTGGGGCTAAGGTGGCGATCGCAGTACCGCCGCAGATGGCTGTTCCGGCAGCCAATAACCTGGACTGATCCAAGTCCGTGCCAATCATCCGGCCTAAAAACAGCCCGAGGCCTAGCGCGACGAACACGTAGAGCACAACTATCCCAGCATAGTCCTGACTGACGGACCACAGCGTAGCAGCGCTTAAAGTCAATCCGAGAATGACTATTGCGCCCTGCAACAACAACTTACCGGCGTTTTTGAGGCCACTCGGTAACACCGGCTCGAGTGTCAAATTGAGTCCTATACCCAGTAGCAGGGCGAACGCCGGGTGCCCGATCATCACTGCGCCAACCAGTAGGATGGCTGTCGCAAGCAGCCGCTTTGGCGCATTCGGGGCGGCGTCATCGCTCGAGGCTTGGCTCACTAAGTACCCTAGCTGTTTAGGAATATGCGCTATAAGTATATAGCGCCTGTGCCAGGTTATTGGCCAGCGAATGAGCGCACAGCACTGCAACCGTGCTCAGCAAAGCCAGTGCTATGATCTGGGCAACCGCTACCCCAGTACGACCCCTGCATGTCTGAGATTGACCCAAACCCTCCTTTTTTCGATCTCGTCGGCAACATGCGCGCCATGCGCAGGCTCAAACCAGAGCCGGTACCAATCGAGCTAATCTGGCAAGCGCTCAATGCCGGTGTGCAGGCGCCATCAGGGCAGAACACCCAACCTTGGCGCTTTGTCTTGATCGATGCAGCAGAAGACAAGCTGTGGTTTGCCGAGCGTTACGCGCTGGCACTGGAAACTCGTTTTGGCCTGCCAAGAGACCCAGCGCAGCGCGGCGCTAAGCGTCGACGAGGACAGCTTCGCGCCCTCTACCATCAGATGGACCACCTGCACGAAGCGCCTTACCTGTTGTTGGTTTGCGGCGAGCGGGATTGGCCTTTCAAGGTCGCCCCGAAAGATCGGGTCGGACTCGCTCCGCCAAACTACGGCGCAGTCTATCCCTGCGTGCAGAACATCTTGTTAGCTTGTCGAGCGTTGGGCTTGGGCGCTGCGCTCACCACAATGCACCAAGTGTTCGAAGAGGAGCTCCACAACCACTTTCAAATTCCCGACAGTTACGGGGTGGTGGTCAGTATCCCCATCGGCTATCCCATGGGTAATTTCGGACCAGTTACGCGCATACCGGCCCAAGAAAAAACTTTCATGAATCGCTGGGGTGAACCTGCGAACCCTGATTGAGAAGTGACAGCGGCAAGCGTTGCTCCGCAGCGAACTGAGCGCTAATCGGTGCATCGGCCTGTTGCAGCGCATCGCTCCAATCCCGCCACATATTCGCCTGGGGTGGGTCTAGGCGGGTCTGATCGAGGTCAGACTTGCAGAAGTCGTAGAGCACTGCCTGACGAATCGATGGAGACCTGGCGCGATTTTGACCGGCCATGTGGCCCAGCCGATGGTGCCAGAAGACGACGTCGCCGGCGCCTCCGTAACAATCTACCGCTGGTGTGTCAGCCTCGACATTGGCTATCTCCGCAAGGTATTCCGGTGGATGAATGATGCCTTTATGCGACGGTAAATGTTCATAGAAAGGAATCCGCGCTTGGTCATACTGCATTGGGAACAGCGGGTAAAAGCGCTGGTGGCTTTGCGGCCATATCTTGAAAGCACCCGCTTCTGGCGGGCAATCGTCCAACAGGCAGACCACGCCGAGATGAAACGGATGGCCATCGGTGTGCAACCGATCCTCAGCTTTCGAGGCATCCGGCAACTCCGGCAACGTTGCGTAGATGCCACGCACACCCTCCCCTAACTGTGGATCAACGGGACCATCCGGCCAAGCCGGACCCCATGAGCCCATGGGCTTGCCGCCCTCTACCGGCGCACGCAAAGATTCAGCACCCAGCAACTGTTCCGCCCAAGTCTTGATCGGCGCGCTGAAAACCAGCTGCAATAGCTCAGGCTCGGTGCTTGCTCCGCGAAACTGCCAGCGGGTTTGCTGCAAGTAGAGCAGCGGGTCATTGCTCTCCAGCTCTTGTGGAATGGGCGTCCAGGTTGCTGGATCATCACGATCAAGGTGCGCGGGTGCGGTATCCCACATGCGATCCAATATGCGTTGACAGAGTTTGAGGTCCGCGGCACGGCGCTTTATGAGATAGCCATACTGCTTGAAAAAGCTCAGTTCTTCCGCGGAGAGCACCTCGTCGATCTCAACTTCCATTTACGTCCCAGTGTTGCTCAGGTTGTCCGCATCATCCCATGCACGGCATTGGCGCAGAGCGCGTACCCTCAAAGTCGTTGCAAGTGCCAGCGAACCTATAGGAGCATGACTGGCATTCAACTCACAACCGTACTCGGAAAATCACATGGCCAAGCTGTCTGAAGTAGCCCCCAAATTCCTCGACATGGCCCACCAGATCGTCTGGTGTACCGCGGCCACCGTCGATGCCGACAACCGCCCCAGATCCCGGGTACTGCACCCGATTTGGGAGTGGGACGGTACTTCGCTGGTTGGCTGGATTGCGACCTCGAAAACGCCCATGAAGGCAGAACATCTGGCTGCCAGCGCCAATGTCTCCTGTAACTACTGGACGCCGACTCAAGACACCTGTGTGGCGGAATGCCGTGCGAGCTGGGTGGAAGATGCCCCCACCAAACACCGAGTGTGGGACCTGTTCGTAAACGGCCCAGCGCCAGTGGGCTATGACCCGTCCATGATTCCCGGCTGGGACAACGCAGACTCGCCAGGTTTCAACCCGCTGAAGTTAGAACCCTGGCGCTTACGTGTCATGCCGGGCGCATCGCTCATGAATGGTAGCTATGCGGCAGATGTCTGGACGAACTAACGTACCCAACCGTTTTAGGCCATCTTCCTTACAAGTTATTCACAGCCTCACAAGCGCTTAGAGAAATTCTGGCCTACAGTGAAGTATGCCTCGTTACCTGACAGATCGCTGTAAAACCCCGATCGCCCTGCCGACATTGATCGCGCTGCTTCTCAGCGTCGAGGGCTGGAGCGCAACCAACGGTGAAATGGGCCCAACATCGACCGGCTCGCTGCAGATAACGTTGCGGGTTGAGCCCAGCGTGCGAATCTCGGCACTGCAGGACATGGCGATCTCCACTGCAGCAGATCAGCGCGGTGAAAGCCCGGCTTGCATCCATGCTAGCCCAGGGGGAAGTTATCAGCTGAGCTTTAGCGGTAGCGGCCAGGATCAGAACTTTGATTTGCACTCAAGCGAAGAGCGAGTGCGCTATCAAGTGCACTACGATGACGGCCATCGAACGCTGGCTGCGAGCCCAGGCATGCCGCTACTAGGCCTGCAGGGAGCCGACCCCGTGTCCCCAAACTGTGACACCACAGGCCACAACGGCAGGGTCATCGTCGAGATGGCTGAGCCGGGCCAACGCGACACCCCAGCCGGGCTCTACACCGGCACCCTGACTTTGCTGATCGCACCAGACTGAATGTGAACTGGTCGCGGTTTCATCAGCCTTGCGACGATAAAATGGCGCACTAAGGAAGCGATCGATTAGCCAATGGTCGCATCGCAGGGGGCGAACGCCCGACTCTGCTGACAAGGATTCCAGATGTACCAAACCCTACGACGGGTCACATTCAGATTGACGACTTGTTTGCTGTTGCTGGCTGCCGCCAGCACCCAGGCCAACATGGTCCTAAGCAACGCCATCGTTCACTTCGAACCGGGCGCACCGTCGCGTCAAGACGTCGAGATCACCAACACCGGTGCAGAACCGCTATACGTTCAGATCGAGCCAAAAGCGGTGCTCGATCCAGGTACTGAGCAGGAATCACGGGAAGTCATTGTCGATCCGCGCGAGTTTGGGCTGCTCGTTACGCCGAATCGTTTAGTCATCGCGCCTGGTGCCTCGCGCGCCATTCGCTTGGTCAATATTGGCGGACACGATGAGCACGAACGCATCTTTCGGATCACCGCACGCCCCGTCGCGGGCGAACTACAAGCGAAAAGCAGTGGCCTAAAGATCCTGATCGGTTACGAGGTTTTGGCCATCGTCTACCCCGCAAAAGCTGAGCCGCAATTGGATGTTGAACGCAAGGGTCGGCAACTGCTCGTGCGCAACGTCGGCAACACGAACGTGCTGTTGCAAGAAGGGTTCCAATGCGAAGACCCGAAACTACCAGACGAAGCCTGCACATCCATGTCTGGAAGACGCATGTATCCCGGCAACGAATGGCAATCCGAGCTCCCACATGATCTGCCAGTGCGCTTCTACCAAAGTGTAGGCACGCGCAATTCGGTCGAGACTTACCCTTAACGGGTAGTGCAACCGCATGTTTACGACCCGGTCGCTTTCGCTCAGGTTGCGACGCAGCCGTCGACCGCTACGCGGCATCTGCTTGCTTGTCGTGCTA
>JBPCXR010000341.1:0-4617 GCA_051027215.1 Pseudomonadales bacterium
GGGTTGGTGAGCATGACCCACGTCCTAGGCGATCGACGTGATCATTTCGCGGTGAAGACCGACACCTGGGACATGCTCATGACCATCGTCGAGGAGCGCAAGCGCCGGGAGATCGAACCGACCCTGACCATGTTGCGGCAGTGCGCGCTCGAGATGGAAGACGACCGAGCAACCCCAAAGGAAGTGAAGGCGCGTATCACCGACATGCTGACCTTCATCGACACCCTCACTGAATGGTTTGAGCAGATTAAAAGCCTGCCGCGGCCGACGCTGATCGCGCTAATGAAAATGGGCGCTGCCGTAGGCAAGTTCATCCCTAGCACTCGAGGCAAGAAGAACGTTTGAATTGACACCAGATTCTAGGGAAGAGTTTGGGCGAAGATTTCTGTTTATACAGAAATAACGAAAACAAATTTAGGGAGTCCGCCATGAATCGCGCCATTTTTGCACTGTTTGCCCCGGCCATTGTCTATGCGCCGTTCTTCGGTCCACTGTTCTTGTTGGCCGCGCTGGTCATGGTGGTGCTGACCGCAGCGATCGGCTTACCCCTGCTCTATCTCCTTCGCGCTAAGACCACGATGTGCTGGTGGCACTGCAGCATAGCGGGAATGCTCACCACGCTACCGGTGGTAACCCTGCTATTGGTGAACACTGCGAACCCAAGCACCACTGTGTTGGTCGTCGCCGCCATTGTCCTGGCCCTCGGGGTATTGGGCGGGTTGTTGTTTTGGTGGCTTGGCGTCTACGGCAATTCCGAGTTTCCCGAAGCCGAGGCGAGAGCGCCGCTGGAAACCCTAGCGGCGATCCCACTCGTGTTATTGGCCTGGTGGTACTACAGCGCACTGCAGCCCGAGCAGCAGGTGGCCTGTGTTCTAGATACACAGATCGCGGCGCCAGAAACGACCCTGTATGCCCAAGCCACAGTTCGCTTGAAAGATAATCAAGTGGTAACGGTTCCGCTTAGCAAAGGCGACATCGCCGATGATCCTGTCGGGCTGTGTGCGGCAATCAGCGTGCGTCGAAGTTGGACGCTGCGGGGTCAGCACTACCGCTATCGACGCATTTTGCCGGGCACCTGCGGCGCGGGTTGCAACTGAGATGAATGCACTGACCCACAGTCTCTGCTCGCAATTGCCTGCTAGCCAATGGGCCAGGCTACCCGCAGCAGTGCAGGCGCGTTTTGGGCAAGTTTTTACTCCGGGGCGCAGCCAATGCTACAGCGGCCAAACGCTGTGCAGTCGCGCATCAAAGCTGGGTTGGCTGCTGGCCCAGCTGGGCCGCTTGATCGGCGCGCCGCTGCCCTTGCATTGCTACAACGGGCCAGTGGTTGTGACGGTAACAGACCATGACGGCAACGGCGGCCAGAACTGGTGTCGCGTTTACCACAAGCAGCGTGGTTTTGGACAGTGCATTCAGTCCATCAAACGCTTTCGCGGTCCCACAGGACTAGAGGAATACCTGGGATTTGGTTTGGCAATGGCATTGCGGCTGAGTGTTGAAGAGGGCGCCTTGCTGTTTCGCAGTGCAGGCTTCGTGTTGTATCTGGGCGCGCTACGCGTTTCCTTGCCGGCTTGGCTCACACCTTTCGAATTAACTGTCGTGCATCGCGAACTAAGCAAGCAGCGCTTCGAGTTTTTGTTGGACCTAGCGCATCCACGTTTCGGCGAGCTGATTCATCAGCGCATGCTGTTTTGCTATGACGAGTAAAAGGTGGCTGTCATGAACAATGTGATATGGACGATGTTAACGCTGCAAGCGGTGATGGGTTTTATCGACATCGTCGTGCACCACGAGTTCTTAGAACGGTTGGCATTGCGCAGCAGTGCGCGCCGAGAGTTGCAACTGCATGGCATTCGAAATTTGCTCTATACGCTGTTCTATTTGTTGATCGCCTGGTTTGAACCGCACGGCGTTTGGGCGGCGTTGTTCATCGCGGTGCTGTTAACCGAATTGTTGTTAACATTCTGGGATTGGATTGCCGAAGATGCCAGTCGCTCGCTCGCACCCAGCGAGCGGGTGTTACATGGATTGCTGACCATCAACTATGGCGTGTTGATCACCCTGTTGGCGCCCCTGTTATGGAGTTGGTCCCAGGAACCGACAATGCTTGGGGCAATCGATCACGGCCTATGGTCTTGGCTGGCCACGCTCTTTGGACTGGTTGCCGGGCTGCTAGGCGTGAAAGATCTGATCGCCGCTGGGCGTGTTGGCGCGTGGGATGCGCGCAAGGGTTCGGGTGTTGAGCTGGTTGCGGAACTCAGTGAACCCCAAGCACTGTTGGTCACCGGCGCCACCGGACTGATCGGTCGCCGTCTGGTACCCGCGCTGCTAGCCGCAGGTCACCAGGTCACGGTGTTGAGCCGACGCCCGCAGCGTGCGGCGCAGTTGGGATTGCCCATTACCATCATCGGTTCATTGGCGAGCTTGGCGGACGATTGTGAAATCGATGGCATTGTCCACCTGGCCGGCGAGCCGGTAGCAGCTTGGCCCTGGACTGCGGCGCGCAAGCGCGCGCTGCTTGTGAACCGCACCAACTTGGTGGAACAGGTGGCGACGTTGGCGCACCGGCTGCGACGCAAGCCGCGAGTGTGGATCAATGCTTCCGCGGTGGGTTGGTATGGGCTCGGCCACGCTGCCGAGCAGGCGTTGACGGAGCGCAGCAGCGCAGGCCAGGGTTTTACGCATGAGTTGTGCGCAGCCATGGAAAACCAGGCGATAAACGCACGCAATGGGGTAATCCGCCTGGTGAATCTACGAATCGGTTTGGTGTTGTCCAGAGACGCTGGTTACCTTGCACAACTGCTCATACCTATCGATCTGTTTTGTGGCGCTGTCTTTGGTCGCGGTACGCAGTGGCAAAGCTGGGTCCATCGCGACGATGTAGTCCGGGCCATTGCGTTTTGTTTGGCGCGGCCGCAGCTGGCGGGCGCGGTCAACCTCACGGCGCCCGAACCGGTGCGCTTGCGCGTTTTGGTGCAGCAGGTTGCTGCGCACTTGGGGCGGCGCGTGTGGATACGTGTGCCCGCAGCCTGGTTGCAGCTGCTACCTGGTGGCATGGCCGAAGAACTGCTGCTTGCCAGCCAGAAAGTGTTGCCAGACAAATTGCTGCACGCAGGGTTCGAGTTCCGCTACCCACAGTTGGATGGAGCGCTAGTTCAGGAGCTGAGCTAACACTCTCGCCGAGGCCGCTTAGAACTCGCCGGGCGTCCAGTCGCAACCTTCGCATTCAGAATCAATGTTGTGCGCCTGCAGAACGGATTTGATAAACGCCGTCCAGGTAGCATCCGGGGTCCAGACGCTGTTCATGTCGGCTTTGGCGCTGGCTAACGGCACTTGCTCGTAAATCACTCGGTACAACAGCGCAAACGCTGATGCGCGAAAGTTCACCTGACAGTGCAGCAGCGTTTTCTGTGTCGGCGCCTGCTGCACGCTGGCAGCAAACAACTCGAAGTCGCTTTTCTGGGGCGCATTCCAGACAACGGGGATGTGCACATAGCTCATGCCAAGTGACTTCACCAACCGATCTTCTGCCGCCAAAGAGTTTTGGTGGTCGCTAAAGGCAATGTAGATCACCCGCTCATAGCCCTTGCGCCGCAGCTGCGTTAGCTGCTCGGCACTGGGTTGACCAGCACTGGCGAAGTGCTCTGAGTATTGGCGAAAGTTAACAATGTCGTCACTTGCAACGGTCGCCGTCGCGGCCAGTAGGGCGAGACAAAATGCGATGGGACGGCTGAACATGGCGCGCTCGACTAAACGGAGAGGGTCGATTCTAGCGATTTTCCTCGCTGACGGTCCAAGAACCGTCAAGTTGGGCGACGCATCCGGTGACGAATGGTAATCTGCTAGACATGGCTGATCCAATCGACATTCCGCTCTTTCCGCTGCGCACGGTGCTGTTCAAGGACGGCCACCTGCCGCTGCGTATCTTCGAACCCCGCTATGTCGATATGGTGCGCCACTGCCTGCGGGAGGATAGCGGCTTTGGCGTGGTGTTGATTCGCGAAGGCCATGAGGCTCAAGTGGATGATCGATTCGAGCTGCCGAAGGTATTTCAGGTGGGCACCGAAGCCCGCATCGTCGACTTCAATCAACTCAACGATGGGCTGCTTGGCATCGTCGCCAAAGGCCACCGCAAATTCCGCCTCATCGAGTCATGGGTCAAAGATGACTTGCTGATTATGGGCCGAGTCGAGTTCCTAGCCGATGAGCCCAGCGCCGACATGCCCGTCGAACACGAAGACCTCGTCACGATCCTCAAAGAGCTGGTCCAGCACCCCCTCATCCAAAAGCTGGACCTAGACATTGACTTCGCCGACGCCCGCTCCGTCAGCTGTCGCCTAGCCGAACTTCTGCCCATCGAACCCGAGATTAAACAAAGCTTGTTACAACTAAATTGGCCGAAAGAACGCCTAGCTGAACTGAATCGTCTCGTTCACAAGTTGCGCAGTTGAGTGAACGGCACCGGCCGGACCTGCCCCGCCCCAAAGCACGGGCTAACGGCACCGGTCCCCGGTTCCCTCACTCCACAAAAAGCCCGAGACGGTCTTTTTGTTGCGTTCGGTGCCGCTTTTGACGCTCGCGCTTTGGGGCGGGGCAGGTCAGGCTGATGACCTTCAT
>JBPCXR010000342.1:0-4659 GCA_051027215.1 Pseudomonadales bacterium
TACTGCAGGCCGAAACAAAACAACGCGGCGGCCCAGAGCACGCCGAATACCAGCGGAGCGACTTCGGTGTACATGGCGAGAAGAGGCGCTGCGATCATGAACACGAGTCCAACGACGTAGCCACCTCCCCAGATGTGTGCGCCCATGATCAGAAAACCAAAGCCGGTAAGAATTGCGAAAGACGCATACGACTCCCGCTGGTCGTGCCCGAAAACGCTCCGAGCTGCGTTGACTGCGCCTAAGCTCAACAGGTAGCCGACCCACACGACCCAAACCAATCGTTCGGCTGCGTGCGTTGGCAGTACCGAATGACGGCGGAACTTCCACAAGATCACCAATAGACCGCCGAACATGACCGTCCGTGGCAGAAAATACGTCGCCCGCGAATCGTACCAGGTGCGCTCGAGCACGAAGATGGCAATATGCGATAGAAAGATCACCAAGCCAAACGCCATCAATCCCAAACCCCAGCCGCGAAAATGCTGTTCGTGCCGACTTGGTCGTAATGCCCGGGCTACGCGGTCTAACAAGTTGATACTGGAGGCGTGAATCTCTTCGCCTTCCAAATAGCGCTGCAGATCGTCGCTCAGATCGCTCGCCGATCGATATCTGCTTGCCGGCTGTTTTTCAAGACACTTCATACAAATGGCTTCTAAGTCACGCGGCACATCGCTATTGAGCAGTCGAGGTGGCACGGGCTCTGATTCTAAGAGCTGCGAAAGCGTGGCCAGTGGAGTTTCTGCTTGAAACGGCGGTCGGCCAGTCAACATTTGGTAGAGGATTGCTCCCAGCGAATAGAGATCGCTCGCTGGACCAATCTGCTGCGATGAGCCGACCGCCTGCTCAGGCGACATATAGCTCGGTGTGCCAAGAATTTGCCCGGTCCCTGTCAGCTCAGATTCACCTTGCAAACGCTTCGCCAGGCCGAAATCCGTGATTCTTGGCGTGACGTTTAAGTCGCCAGTTTCAACACCAAGCTCATTTTCCGCCAATGTCTGCTGATCGGTGACCGACAATAAAATGTTTGCGGGCTTCAGATCACGATGAATCACATCGTGCTCATGCGCGTACTGGACGGCCTGGCAGATTTTTTTCAGTAGGATAGCGGATGCTCGCGATGCCAGCGGACCTTCACGAAGACGCGCGGCCAAACTATCGCCATCGACGTAACCCATCGAGAAAAAGTGCTGTCCATCATACTCGCCGACTTCGAAGATGGGGACAATTCCGGGATGATCAAATTTTGCTGCTGCTTCGGCTTCAGCGTGAAACCGCCGTAGTTCTGCTGGCGATGCCAATTGCCCGGCCAAGATCATCTTCAGCGCGACAATTCGATTGAGACTAATCTGCCGCGCCTTGTAAACCACGCCCATACCTCCCCTGGCAATCTCCTCCAATAGTTCGTAGTCGCCAAAGTGTTGCTGGTCTAACGAATTTGAAGAATCGTCGGCTGCAGTTGTGCCGGCCGTCGCATCGCTTAAAGATTGAGTCACTTCAGACGGGTGTTCCACTCGCCCAGCCACGACGGCCTGCAGCGATTTGGCCAGCTGCTCGAATTGATCCAGGTCTGTGAAGAAGGGCGCAAGTTCGTCACGGAGGTCACGATATTCGGCGAGCATCTCACTTGGATCTGGCTGTTCGCCGGCATCCACTGCTTCGAGATAGGATGCGATGACTTCGTTTGCCCGCCGCTTTCGTTCATCAGCACCATCATCAACATCGGCTGGCATGCTTCACTTCCAGTCGTCTAGTTGGTTTCGCAATTGCTGCAATCCCCGTTTCAGCAAGCCCGCCACCGCCGCGTGACTACGTCCCAGCTGTGCTGCGATTTCCGCTAGCGAGTGGCCTTGAAAATGTCTCAGCACTAGTGCATCTCGCTGCGCATCCGGCAGTTTTGCCAGCGCTGCGGTCAAAGAGACCGCTTGTTCTTGCCGCTGTATGCGCCCACTTGGAGAAGATTGTTCGTTGGCCAACCACTCTTGCAAGCGGACGGAAGAATGTTGTAGCGCAGCGTCCAGCGATTTTTCTCGACGGACATCACGTTTTCCGGTTCTCAACTTGCGAACTTCATCGGCAAGATTGTTGGCCAGAATCTGCCTTAGCCACGCCGCTAGCTGGTCGGTGCCTTGCTTTTGGTAGCGAGGCAGTGCTTGATAGGCTTCCAGCATGGTCTGCTGTACCACTCCCGACAGGTCGATCTTACCTTGCAATTGCTTGTCCAAATTTAGCTGAGCTAATAACTGCAGGTACTCTCGATAGTTTTCCAGAGTTGGTTCGACGTTTTCAGAATCGCTACTCATAGCAGCTGCTCGTGAACTTCTGTCATGCTCGATGACTTCGAGCTTTGGGCAATCAACCCGGTTGTACTATTTCCAGTACCAATACGAACCAGATATTTTCGGCCAACTACCGTTCCAGTATCGACACGAGCGTTGTTCGGGTCAATCGTGTGCTGTCCTTTCGTTGACGACAAAGGTGCAATCGAACTTCGGTCCCAGGAATTCCCCAAGCATTTGTAACAATCGAAATCTGCGCGCCCACGCCGGCAAATTCTCACACGAATCAGCAGTGGCGATGTAGAACCGCCTGCCTGGCACTGCCCTTGCAACAACGCCCACCAGCGCTTGGGGGCTATCGAAAAAGCATCGGACACCTAGAGCTGCGCAGGCCCGACAGACCCAGCGCTAGCACCAGGAATAGGAATCTCGAAACCGGTTCTAGGATTATAGCTATCCTTACCGCAATCGGCCCAGTCGTCGTGTGCTGGGAGACGCGCAACATTGCTACCTTGGTTGGCCGATGTGCAACCAATCTTGAGATTCACTTGCAGCTGACCACTTCGCTCATTTTTGAAACGCCATTCTCATCGAACGCTTCAATGGCAAAATGATACGCTTGCCCAACATTCAAAGCGCGAACTTCAAGGCGACTGCCCGAGTCAGCAAAGACCTGGTATGTCTGGTAGAGCTTGTCCTTGGCGATGCCCCAAAGAACGTTGTAGCCCACCGCGCTGGGGACGGCTTCCCAAGTGATGAAGGCATTGCGAGCGTCCGTATCGCGCTCTGCCGTCAGGCCAGCTGGCGCGGGCGGGGGCGGCTCGGCACCATTGCCAAAGACGCGTAGATCGCTGATAGCCAAGTGGGGCGAAGCCACGTAAACGTGTTCATAGCGGATGTAGCGCGCTTTGGTCGGCTTGGGTAGTTCGATATACGCGTTGGGGCGGTCGCGTTTTGCGCCGGTGAGGTCGGCCAACAAAGTCCATTTTTGTTTATCGGTCGATCCATGAATGCGGAATTGCGTGTAGACCGACTCATCACTCGAACAAATATTCGTCTGATAGTCGGAGTAGTTGACCTGTAGCGCCTTGATATCAAAAGTTTCCAGTAAGTCGACCGTAAGCAGCTGCCCCGCCTGGTTAGATTCTGCAACCCAGAAGGTGCGCGGGTTCTCATCGGTGACGGTTTGGGCGGAATATTTATCCAGCACTGACGTTGCTTTGGCCGGTTTGCGGTAGGAGAGCAACATCCAGCCCGTGAAGAGCTGATCTTTCTTGGCCCATTTCTCGGTCGGAGCAAAGTGGGGGAAATCCCCGAACCGCGTATTGGCGAACATTTGACCGTCGTGGTCGAAGCCGGCTGGAAACATCGCGATGCGACGCTCCATATTGTTATTGACGCCAATCCAAGGTGTGCCGGAGTTCCAGTAATTGCCAAAGTTGTCCTGGAACGTACTGCCGTGACCAGCTCCGGTCACGAATCCACCCGGCTTGTAAGAAACGGGGTTGTAAGGTGCATAGGAAAAGGGACCCATCGGACCGTCACCGACATAAGTTCCGTTAGCATAGACGTTGTATTCGGAGCCAGGAGCGCCGTATTGCAGGTAGTACTTCCCACCATGCTTGGTCATCCAAGCCCCTTCCATAAACGGATCGATAGTTTCCCGATGATCTTGCCCGAATCGTTCCCAGCCATGTTTTTCTGGATGTAATTTGAAGAACTCTTTCCGATCCCCTTCGTAGAGCAGCCGCCGTTGGTAGTCGAGCTTAATCCCGTAAAGCGGATAAAGATTTGAAGAGCCCCAGTAGAGATACCACTCGTCCGTATCAGGATCATGAAAAAAGGATGGATCCCACGGTCCTTGGTGCTGAAAGGGCAGTAACCGATTAAAGTATTCCAGGTGTCCGGTTTCCGGGGTTGTCGTGGAGAGAATCGGGAAGCGATCATAGGTCGAAGGCAGCAGATAAACCTTATCGCCAACCGAGATCGCCGCCGGTGCGACAACGCCGCGCATCGGCCATTTGTCAGGATGCACGTGTCGCCAGTTGATTAGATCTTTGGAATGCCACCATCCCTGCGCGATGGTACCGAACAGGTAGTATTCTTTTTTGTGGTTAAGGATGACCGGATCGGCACCTGAACGGTAGGAATACTCGTCGTTGCAGTGCTCAAAATTGTACTGATAGTTGAGATCGAGCGGGTTGCAGTAGGTTCGTATCCCTGAAGCCCGTACCCCTGGTGCCCGTAACCCTGATGACTGGGCGTTCGTGTTGGAAACGACACCAAGTGCGAAGCAAGCCAGCGCGGCCAGCAGAAAGCCAAAGAGGCGTATTGAGCGACTCACTTTTGATCTCCAATAAATCCGTACGTTCCAGTCAAGTTG
>JBPCXR010000343.1:0-3451 GCA_051027215.1 Pseudomonadales bacterium
GACCTTCCTCCGCGCCATGATGTGCGGAATCAACCTCACCGTAAAAGGTAATCAGCAGAGACACCACAATCAGCAGCGCCAGCACGCTCACAGGCACCCACAAAAACCCTCCGCGATGTTCCAGCCACTCACGTTTTAGCAGGGCGATCCAAGTGTTCATGGCTTACCCTCCAACTCGCGCCCATCCTCACTCTGTACCAAGGCAACGAACAACTCTGCGAGGTTAGGCGTAGAGACTTCGCCGAGTTCTGCAACCGCCTGGCGCTCGATATCACGAAATATGTACTCCACGCCTTGTAAAGTTTGCCGCCGTGAAATCGGCTGCGCTGCGTTCAGCGGCTCCGTCTGTGCTTTGCTGGCAACGACCTTGGTAAATTGCTCGGACAAGGCATCTACAGCGGAACTAAGCACTGCCTTACCGCGATGAATGAACACCACGTGAGTCAAGATGTGCTCTATCTCTCGAACCTCGTGGGTCGTTAACAGAATGGCGCGCTGTTGCTCGTAGTAATCGTTTAGCAGACTGTCGTAAAACTGCTGGCGATACAGCACATCAAGCCCAAGAGTCGGCTCATCTAGCACTAGCACCTCAGCGTTACTGGCCATAACCAGCGCCAGGTGCAACTGCACGTTCATACCTTTGGACAGGCTGCGAACTCTGTTGTGCAGGTTAATGTCTGTGTTCGCCAGCGTTCTGCGGGCAGCGTCTTCGTCGAATCGCGGATTGACCGCTGCCACGAAATCCAGCAGATCGCGGATCTTCATCCAGCGTGGCAGAGTTCCGGTGTCGGCAATGTAGGTCGCGCGCGCCATCAGCGCCGGACGTTGTCGGTATGGGTCCATGCCCAATAGTTGCAGCTCACCGGCGTCCAGCTTGCACAGACCCATGATACTTTTGAGGGCAGTGGTTTTACCCGAACCGTTAGGACCGATCAGACCGACAATTTGGCCAGGCTCTAAGCTGAGATCGAAGTCGCTCAGCGCCTGAGTATCACCAAAGCGTTTTTGCAGCCCTCGCGCATGCAACAGACTCATGAATCTTCTCCAGACAACAGCTGTGCGGGATCGAGCTGCAGCTCTTCAATGCGCGCTAAGGTTTGCGGCCACTCATCACTGAGAAATCGTGCGCGCTCTTGGGCCAATGCCAGTTTTTGCGCACCGGCCCTGACAAACATGCCGAGGCCACGGCGCTTCTCTAGCAGACCTTCCTCCACCAGCATCTGATAGGCCTTGGTCACCGTCAGCGGGTTAATGCGTTCTTCGCTGGCCACCTGGCGTACCGAAGGGATGGAATCCCCCTCGGGCAGGGCGCCGCTGAGAATGCGGCTGACCACCAACTCCCGCAGCTGTAGATAGATAGGTTGGTTGTCGCGCCACTCGCTCATGGGCAGCAGGTTAGGCTTTTCTAGTGTACTAGTCAACTATAACACTAGCACTCTAGGTACAAATGTCTTAGAGTCCGACTGTCGAAACCCGGAGAACGCTATGAAACTGCTAGCTCTGCTGCCGCTATTGTTGCTGACCGGCTGCCTGACCGATGATCGCTATGCCCGCACAGTTGATGACTACGCCGGTGCGGCCCAACGCGTTGAGCTGGGCATGACGCCATCCCAGGTCGCCAACATTCTGCAGCCAACCCAGGATCGCTTAGCGCAACACGTCCGTCGCAGCCCCGAACAGTACATCAGCAACGGTCAGGAACTGCGGATTGAGTATTATCGAAGTGGCTGGCAAGCCGACGGACGACTAACGGACGATGAGTACACGCCCTACCTATTCAAAAACGGGCGACTGATCGCCTACGGCTGGCAAGCGCTACGCGCCTGTCCGGATCACCCCCAGGCAGCCAACATTCATTGGGTTCGCATTATCGCCCCTGAGCAGCGCCGGCTGTCATTGCACTGAACAACTCGCTCGTTAACGGTGATCGACGAACACGTGTTCTTTCGCCAACCACATACAAGAGCGGGGAAAATCGATGAACGTCGACTCATCGGCTACTGCCCGAGCATTGCCTTCACGACGCTCAGGGGTGGCCTGGGTGAGTACGGTGCGATCAAACCACAGCTCTGCGTGGCCAGTATAAGAATCGACTTCAGTACCGCGGCTTTCACGTAAGCCTTTTTCAATTTCATCGTTGGCACGATGGACTTGCACATAGCGCTGAATACCTGCTGCAGCGGCTTGGCGCCGTATGATGGGTCCGTGATTGCGTCGCCAGTATTGTTGCGCCGCATCTTCGCCCAACTCAGCCAGACCGCGTAGCGGAAAGTACAGCTTGACCAAACCGCTGCGCGGGGTGGCTACGATGTTTTCCGGCGTCGGATTGACCTGAGGGTACTCATAGCCGAGTCACACCGGTGAATTCGGCAGACCGATAAACGCTTGTTCATCCTGCACCAACCGAGCGCCGGCCTTACGGCCTTTGTCGCTGCTGAAACTCGCCAGCAGCGCATCACGATTTTCGAAGTAGACCTCTGCCACACCATCGTAGACGGGCTCCATACCGCCACGCACTGCGGCCATGCCGGCATTCGCCTGCTGGGCCTCTTCATCTTGCAAGGTATGCACCTGGACGTAGCGCAGAGCGCCCAGGTCATTGGCAACGCTCGACACCAACGGCCCATGCTCATTGAGCCAGTAATCGTAGAAGTCCGACTTGCTCATGCCAGGCTTGGCACGCAATAGAAACGTTACTCGAATCATAAGCTAGGTGCTCCGGGTTGTTTCGCCTCTGCAGGTTCCGCAGCTGCCGCGGCTTCCACCTCAGCGGCAGCCGCAGCATCCGCTTCAAGCTTACGCTGATGGGTTCGTTTTAGACTGGCATATGCGCGGTCAACCAACCGAGTGGGGTCACCATAGGTGGCATCAAACTCAGCCGTTGGTTGACTGGCGATGACGTCTTCTACACTGGCACCGGCAACCACTTGCCCGGCAATCTTACCGCGCACAGCACGCAGCATATCGATATACGCCACGAGTGCAGCGCGATTCTGCACCGCGCCATGACCCGGAATGACCTTGGTATTTTCGTCCGTCTCTGCGAGCACCGCTTCACAAAAGCGAATGACGCCGTCCAGATCGCCGCCGTTATCTACGTCAATAAACGGATACGCGGCATTAAACACATCGCCCAAGTGCACAGCGTTCGCCTGCTTGAAGAACACGGCAGTATCACCGGTGGTATGGGCTGGTCCGAAGTAGCGCAGCTCGATGTCTTGACCGTTAAAGTGAAACTGCATGCGATCGGCGTAGCTGATCACCGGTTGCGCCTGTTTCGGATAGGCAGGCTGGCCGTACTTGAGCGTCACCAGATTGATCACTTGATCTAGGCCCATGCGCTTCTGGCTTTCTTCATGAGCGACAATCCAGGCACCTTCGGGGCCAAGGGTTAAATTGCCTTCGGCGTGATCGAAATGCCAGTGGGTGTTAACGACGAAGTCCACCGCAC
>JBPCXR010000344.1:0-14530 GCA_051027215.1 Pseudomonadales bacterium
GCACTGAACCGTCGCCGAGTAGCGCATCGTACATCTTACGGTAGGTATCTCCCGCAGGAGGCTCTACCTTGATCACCTCTGCACCCATATCCGCCATGAGCGCGGCACAGCTTGGCGCGGCCAGCCAGCTGGCGACTTCCAAGACCTTGATTCCTGCCAACGGTGCGGTCATTACATTCCTCCCTTAGAGCCGGCAGATGCTAGCAGAATTGGCGCTCAATGCTTCGAAGTGCGTTGGCAGCGCCTCTGAGTTCCTAGACGCTCGCGGATGCGGTGTACACTGAACGACTACGTAGCGCAGCAGAGAGGCGACATGACCGAGAACGCCAAACCGTACGACGCCATCATCATCGGATCGGGCTTTAGCGGCCTGTACGCACTGCACCATCTGCGCGACAAGATGGGGCTTAACGTCCGCGCTTTCGATGGCGCCGGTGGTGTTGGCGGCACCTGGTGGTACAACCGCTATCCTGGCGCCCGGGTCGATGCGCCGAGCAGCCCGTTTTACGCCTATACGTTTTCACAGGAACTCGTGAACGAGTGGGATTGGACCGAAACCCAGACCTCACAGGCTTCGGTGCTCGCTTACCTCGAGCACTTCGCCGAGCGCTTTGACCTATTGAAGGACATCCAGTTCGACACCTGGGTGAGCGACGCGCGTTACGATGACGCAGCCCAACGCTGGAACATCGAAACCGACACCAATGAGATCGCCTCAGCGCAGTTCTTAATTTGCGCCGTAGGCGCGCTTTTCGTTGCCAACATGCCCGACTACCCTGGCATCAATGACTTCGCCGGGGAGTGTTACCACACGGGTCGCTGGCCACACGAAAAAGTCTCTTTTGCCGGTAAGCGCGTCGGCGTCATCGGAACCGGCTCGTCCGGGATCCAGTCGATTCCCGAGATCGCCAAGGAAGCTGACCACGTCACGGTGTTCCAACGCACACCGCAGTATTCCCTTCCGGCACGCAACCGCCCACTCACCGAAGCTGAGCTCAACGGTTACCGCAGCGACTGGGATGACCTGCGAACCTCCATGTGTAAACGCGGCGGTTGGCCGTTCAAGACAAACCGGCGGCGCGCATCCGACTACACGCCCGAGCAGCGCCAAGCCATCTATGAGGACTTGTGGGAGCAAGGCGGCATCCATCTGTCCATCAACAGCTTTGTCGGTGTTTTGGTCGACAAAGCGCTCAACGAAGAGGTTGGCGAGTTCGTTCGCGGCAAGATTCGCGAGATAGTGCAAGATCCTGAGACCGTCAATAAGCTGATGCCCGACTACCACTTCGGCACCAAGCGCCTGATCCTCGATAACGGTTACTTCGAAACTTACAACCGCGACAACGTCTCGTTGATCGATCTTCGCGAGGATCCAATTGAGGCGTTCACGCCCTCGAGCGTGCGGACGAAACACAGCGAGCATCCGATCGACATGCTGGTGCTCGCCACCGGCTTCGATGCGGTGAGCGGTTCAATGCTGAAGCTCAACCCGAAAGGCCGCGGTGGCGTGAGTCTCGAGCAGAAGTGGGACGACCGATTCGACAACTACCTCGGCACCGCAATAGCAGGCTTCCCCAACCTCTTCATGATCCATGGTCCCGGCGCGCCCGGCGTATTTTTCACGATGCCCCTTGGTGCCGAGCGCACTGCTACTTGGATTGCCGACTGCATCCGCCATCTCTCCGAGCAGGGTCTTGGCGCTATCGAGGCAACGGAAAACGCCGAAGCAAGCTGGGATCGTGAGATCAACGAGATCGCTGACCGGACCCTCTACCCGCTGACGAATTCCTGGTACATGGGTGCGAACATCCCAGGTAAGTCACGCCAATTTCTGGGGCACTTGCGCGGGTCGCAGTACTTCGAACGGTTGCTCGAGGTCGCAGAAGCGGGCTACGAGGGGTTCGTCTTTGAGTCCGTTCCGGAAAAAGTGGCGGTATAGCTCTCAGTCATTGTGTCTAAGCCTGAGCATTCGAATAGACTACGGTTCCATTATGGTTCTATAATAGATCCATTATGGAGGCACATTATGCCCAATCTATCAATCAAAAACGTACCCGAACATGTGGTTAACAAGCTGCGACAGCGGGCAGCAAGCCACCACCGTTCTCTGCAGGGTGAACTGATGGAGCTGATCTGCCGCTCTACCGATGAAGCTGCCAGCGAGACCACAAACACAGATGAAGAAGGCAATCTATCTGGTTGGCTATCAATAGAAGAAATCGCCGCTGAGCTCGCGACTGCGCAACAACGGCCAACCCGCACGGTACCGCTTGCCGTAGACATTATTCGGCGGGACCGAGACTCAAGATGAGCCGTGAACTATTCGTTGCTGAACCAGTAAAGACCTACAACACGCTGCCGCCTATTGTGGTGGATTGCAGCCTACTAGCGGCCATTTTGTTCAATGAACCGTCAAGAGACGAAGCGCTAGAGGCACTTGCAGGTAAATCTCTGCACGTACCCAATCTTATAGACCATGAAATTATCAGCGTCGCTGTCAAGAAATCCGAAGCCAAAGCTGGAGCCACGGTAATAAGAGGATTAAGCAGTTTTAGAAAACTCAGGCTGGCTCGCCATAGCGTGGATCACCAAGCCCAGTTCGAGCTCGCTCTCAGCCAAAAACTGTCCGCGTACGACGCAGCCTATTTGCAGCTCGCCGTGGCGCTCAACGCGCCGCTTGCTACTTACGATCCAGTATTGGCTTCTGCCGCCGAGAAAGTGCTGGCGTCGCGCTAGGTCCGTAGCAACGCCTAGGTCGCTGGCCAGAAAAGCCTGCAATTGCTCGGGTGTAGGGTTGACTGCGTTTGAAACTTCCGTGTGGACCCCTAACACATCGTGCAGCGCACCATCGAAACGCGCTTGATTAGAAGAGATTGCGTCTCCCAATGCCTCGGGCGGAAGAATTCCATCTCCCGCCGAAGCGGCTCGATACAGATCACCGTGCCCCGGTCCACGCACTCGGGAGGAGGAAAAGTAGAGTACACCGGATGCGGTGACCACTGGCGAATACTCAGGCGTGTTGAAATTCATAGCCAAACGCTCGAGCTTGTTCGGCTCTAAAAGATTATAGCGCCAGATATCAGCGTCAAGATTGTTATCAACGACGGTAGCAGGACGATCTGATGGAGTTCTTAAAGTCCCTGTAGCTGAAGACACTAGAGCGCGCCGTAGCCAGCGGCCAATGAGTCGACTCTATCCCTAGGCCATTCAAAAAACCCAATGCTTCGATACTTGCCTTGGCTAACCATAAGGCGGTTTATGGTTACTATTCGCACGCTCGTCGAACAAGGCATCGTTGAAACTTACCGCATTTCGGAGCAGGATGAAGGAAAAGGGGGGAGTCACTATGAAGCACTATGCACAGGCAATTCTGCTCAGTTTTGTACGTATGTACAGTGTTGGCATGCCACTATTCATTTCACTAGCACTGGCTTTGCCACTGCAGAGTGCTTACGCCGAAGAGCAGGCCCGCACGGGATCGCCCATAGAGGAAATTATTGTTACTGCGCAGAAGCGCGAAGAAAGCATTAACGACGTTGCCATGTCGATACAAGCTGCCACCGGCGAGAAGCTAAACGACATGGGCATAACAGACACTGCCGATCTGTATAAGGTGGTTACCGGGTTCAACTCGAACGTCACCTACTACGGAACTTCCATCTATACCATTCGTGGCGTAGGTTTTCAGGATACCGCACTCGCCTCGCAACCCACGGTAAGCGTCTATATCGACCAAATGCCATTGGCTTTTTCTGCGTTAACCTCAGGGGTTATTTTGGATCTGCAGCGGGTGGAAGTTCTCAAAGGCCCACAGGGCACGCTGTTCGGACAGAACTCCACCGGAGGAGCGGTTAACTACGTTGCCAACAAACCCACCAGGGAGTTTGAGTCTGGCATCGATGCCAGCTTTGGCAGATTCAGTGAAATTGACCTGAGCGGCTTTATTAGCGGGCCAATCAGCGAGACATTGAGCTACCGCATAGCCGCGCGACATATCTCGTCGGATGGTTGGCAAGACGCGGTTGTCGATAATCCAGCACAAGATCCTTTCTGGAGCGATCCTTCGACCGTTGCGGTGTTAGGCGCACCACGCAACTACGAACGCAGTGATGATGAGTGGGGTGAAAAGGATTTCACAAGCTACCGAGCGTCTTTCCAATGGGATCCCTCGGATACCTTTTCAGCGCTCTCCTCTTTTAGTGGGTTCATCGACAAGAGTCAGTCACAAGCACCTGCACTCTACGGCATCGCGTCTTTGAACCCAGATGGTGATTTGAATCCTTTGGTCGCAAATTATCCCCGCGCGGGAGACGACAATCAGGACGCAGACTGGGGGCCTTGCGTGAACGTTGCGGGTGGTGACCCCAATCTGGTGTTTACCGATGGCGCCGCGTTTTCACCTCAAGGACTGACCATCGACGCCGTGGATGTCGATGGCAACGGGTTGAATCTCAACAACCGCCTCTACGACAACTGCGAAGACGCAGAGCGCGACAATGACTACTTCAACGTATCATTGCGGTTCGACTGGGATTTGAACGACGACATTACCCTCACGAGCCTAACTTCATACGGCGAATTCGATCGTGACCAGCAACTGGAAAGCGATGGCACGTTCTATCAAGATTATGAGTCATCCCAAGACGGTTTCCTTGATATCTTCTACCAAGAACTTCGCATCGCCGGAACGTTCCAAAACAAAGGGACGTGGGTTGCTGGTGTGAATTACGAAGACATCAGCACGTGGGATGCCTTTGTGCAAACCTACGGCATTTCGTCTGCGATCCCGACGCTGGGTAATCCGCTGGGACCCACCCAACCCAACAATCGCCAGAATGCCGAAACCTGGGCGGTCTTTGCCAGCTTTGACTATCCAGTGCGCGAAGACCTGATCGTGCAATTGGGCGCCCGATATACGGATCAAGAGCGCGACTATCGTGGCTGTGGTGGAGACGCGGGCGACGGCAGCTGGTCTGATATTTCCGAGGGTATCCAAGCTATATTGCAGGGTGTGTTTGATGGCACCGCAAATACCGTTAATGCTGGTCCAGGCGGATGCGGCAGCACTGGCCCTGCGCCTTTGTTTCACCCAGTTCCCAGTGGATTTACTGATGAATTAAACGAAGACAATTTTTCATGGCGTGTGGGGCTTAATTGGGAAGCAACGCCGGATTCCTTGTACTACATCAACGTCAGCCAAGGCTTTAAGTCGGGTAGTTTTCCAACGGTGGCGGCAGCAGCTTCGTTACAGTTGATTCCAGCCAAGCAGGAGGAGCTCCTCGCCTACGAGATTGGCACCAAACTGTCCTTAGCAGACGGACGCGTGCAATTGAATGCAGCTGCCTTCTACTACGACTACACCGACAAGCAAATCTTAGCCGCTGTCCCCGACATCATCTTCGGGTCGTTGCCCGCATTGGTTAACGTGCCCGAATCAGAAGTCATCGGCGCTGAAGTCTCATTGGAGTGGTATCCCATTGATGGATTGCGAATTGCACCGTCCGTAAGCTACGCCAAAAGCGAAGTGTTGGGTGATTTCGAGAGCTTCGATCCGTTCTTCAACCCGGTAAACAACGCCAACCCTAAGGATTTCTCAGGCCAGGAGTTCCCCAACGCTCCGAAATGGCAAGGAAATATCGACGTCCAATACGAGTGGACCTTTGGAGACGGCATGCTTGCGTTTGTGGGCATGAATGCGAACTTCCAGGATGAGACCACTGGATTTTTCGTCGACGAATGCAAGGATCCATCGCTGCCATGTACCCGAGAGAAATCTCCACAGGCGTGCGTCATTTGTGACCCATCTACGGTAGTCAGCACCTTCGAGGGCAACACCGACCTGATCATCAACGAACGTTTGTTGGTTGATCTGCGGGCAGGCGTTGAGACTGAAAACTGGCGCATCTGGGCGTGGGCACGAAACGTTACCGATAAATATTATTGGAACCAGGTTGCCCACGTTAACGACGTGCTGCTGCGCTACACCGGCATGCCACGTACTTATGGACTATCGCTTAGCTATCGATTTCAGTAAGGAATAGGGGCGCAGTAAAGTGCCAGAGTAAAGCGAGACTTTGCCCGGGCACCAGCGCGCAGCCGATGCTTCGCTTCGGCAACCACCGGACGTTGTGGCAAGCTAGGAGCCGTTATGATGAAACAGCTTCTAAGGGAAGCCATCAAGGAATAAGAATTCCTGAGCGTACCGATCACCTCTCACGAACCCCTTTACACCGATCGTCGTTACCGCCCAATCTTAGATTGGGACGACTTTGGTACAATCGATAAGCCATGCACCCGGGCTAAGGAAGTATCGCGGAATGTTCACGGACGCTCACAAAGACAGCCTGCAGAAGGATGGCTACTGCGTAGTCGAAGGCGTGTTGGCGTCACCGGAGGCGGCCGATGTGCGCCGCCGGCTGGTGGCAGCGGCGGCGGAAAGCGAGCGCAGAGGCATCCCGACATACATCGAGAACCTGGATCCAAACGCCAACAACATCCGTGTTTTCAATCTGCTCGATCTCGATCCAGTCTTCATCGACCTGATCGCGCACCCAGTGGCGTTGCAGATCGTCCGCCACCTATTGACCGATGACTTCATCATCTCGAACTTCACTGCCAACATCGCAAAACCAGGCAGCGGTTCGATGGTAATTCACTCCGATCTTGCAGCGGTATTGCCAGAGCCCTGGTATGCGCCCTGGAGTCTCAACGTGATCTGGTGTCTGGACGACGTGCGTGGGGAGAATGGCGGTACGCTGTTCATGCCCGGCAGTCATCACTTCGAGCGCTATGAGGACCTCCCGGATGATATTGCCGAACAGATGGTGCCCTTCGAGGCCAAGGCCGGAAGCATCGTCGCGATGGAGGGCCGCCTGTGGCACACCTCTGGCGTGAACCGCACTGCAGATGAGGAACGCGCGCTGCTGTTCGGATACTACGGCCGCTCCTTCATTCGACCTCAGTGGAACTTCAACGTCGGCTTGTCAGAAGCAACCAAGCAGCGCTTATCACCTGAGCTTCGGCGGTGGCTTGGGCTCGAGTTGACTGCCAACATGCAGACACTGACAGACCACCAGCGGCGAGCGGAAGCATCAGCTTCAAGGAGGCCCGCCTGATGCTTCCGCCTGTCGTCGACGATCTCTCACAAGCCAGGGAACACATCCGCGAGTACGGCCTAGCCCTGATTTCGGGGCAGCTTTCCGCAGCTCAGCTGCAACGGGCCCGCGATGCAACCTACGCAGCTACGGAGGACGATCAGCGTCAGCAACGCCAAGCAGACAAGTTTCAGCTTGACTACGGCGAAGGCAACGTTCGCGTTTGGAACATTCTCAATCGCGATCCGGTCTTCCGTGAGATCGTGCAACTACCGGCGGTGCTCGCGCTGCTTCGCGAAGTCATTGGTTGGCCGGCCCTGCTCGGCAACATATCCGCCAACATCGCTATGCCCGGCAGTGAAGGCGGCATGCTGCACGCCGATCAAATCTTCGTTCCCCGACCCTGGCCACCGGAGCCGCAAGGCATGAACTTTTCTTGCTTGCTCGATGATTTCACTGCAGATAACGGAGCGACGGAAGTCGCGCCGCGCAGTCACCTGGCAGGAGGTGACGTCGACCTCTCCGCGCCGGAAGTCAATGCCGTACCCGTGGTCGCCCCCGCCGGCACGCTCATGGTGCTCGAAAGCAGACTCTGGCACCGCACCGGCAGTAACCGGTCATCTCAACCGCGCGCGGCGCTTTTCGGCTGGTACACCCGGCCTATTTACCGCACACAGGAAAACTGGTTCCTGTCGCTCGACGACCAAGTCGTCGAAGATGCTTCGGACGAGTTGCTGGTGCTGCTGGGATACAAGACTCAGGGACTCGGCCTGGTGTATGGGCGGTCACCGCGTTGACAAAACTCTTGAGTTGCCGGGCCCAGAAAGCCAGATTCATGTCATCTATTCGAATCGCGCGATGCCCCATGAGAAGACCAATTGTCATGCTCGAGCCAGCAGGAGAAAGTTATGGTGGACTTGATCAAACAAGCTGAAAACCTAGCCCCCTTACTGCGCGAAACTGCGCGCGAAGCGGAAACCAATCGCCAGCCCCTCGACCACGTGATTGAAGCGATCCGGGAAAGCGGCCTCTTTTCTCTCATGGTGCCGAAAAAATACGGCGGGCATGAAGCAGACCTGGACACCTTCTTCGACGTGGTCCTGACACTGTCTCGTGCCGATGCCTCCATGGGTTGGATCACCGGTTTCTATATAGAGCACAATCTGTGGCTCTGTAACTACGCCGAAGACGTCTGCGCCAAGGTGTTTGACGGCAACAACCATGTGCTGGCGCCAGCCGCACTCAACATCGGCGCCGGCCAAGCAACAAAGGTAGAGGGCGGCTATGTTCTGGGCGGGCAATGGCAGTGGGGAACCGGGATCGTGCATGGAACCTGGGTACTCGCGGGCGGCCTGGTCATGGACGAGGCAACCGGGCCGGTACCGACGTTCTTTCTCATGCCAAAGTCCGATGTCGAACCCATCGATACCTGGCACGTGACGGGCATGTGCGCCACCGGGTCGTGGGATTTTAAAATTGATGATGTCTTTGTCCCTGATGATTACGCGCTGCCTTTCCAGGATTTCCTCGACGCGACATCTGGCATCGCTGAAAGGTTTTCCGGTCCGCTCTACAGCACGCCCCTCATGCCAGTGCTCGGGTTTGCTGCGGGATTGCCAATTTTGGGTGCTGCACAAACGGTTCTGGCAGAGTTTTCCAGTCAGATGCGCCAAAAGATCGAGAAGAATGTGCTACGAGCAGGCACACCCCTACCGGATGTCAGCGGTGTAATCGGTGAAGCCGCATTGAAAATTGATACTGCAGAACTGGTACTTCGAGATGTCATGGCCGATGTCATGGCAAAGCGCAACAAAGCCACCAACGCAGAACGCGCCTACTGGCTGTCGCGCATGAGCTATGCTGTCTATACCTGCAAGGCAGCGGTTCTGCAGATCAGCGAAGAGACCGGTGCCAGTGGCGGTTTCTTGAGCAATCCAATACAGCGTGCTGTCAGAGACATTTCTATTGCTGCCAATCATGTTGTCTTTTCCAAGAGCAGTCGCTACGGCGATGTGGGAAGAGCAATACTGGGACAAGATACTGTTAACGGACGGGTGTAGTGACCATGAAACTACTCTATATCGAAGCCAGCCCGCGTAAGGAAAATTCCTGCTCAAGTCGCGTCGCCAATACCTTCGTCGATGCATACCAAAAAGCCAATCGAGATCACGATGTCGAGCACTTGCCGCTATTCGACATCGAGCTACCAAGCTTCGGCACGGAGGGTGCGAATCAGAAAATGGCGGCCATTGTGGACATGATATCCGGCGGCACCGGCATCGAAGCCACTGGCGAGTGGGCGGGCGTCGTGCAGGAAATTGAACGTCTTCGCAGTGCCGATAAGGTGGTCGTATCTACTCCGATGTGGAATTTCTCTATTCCGTACCGTCTCAAGCACTACTTGGATATCGTCTGCCAGCCGGGCTTGAGTTTTTATGTGAACCAACAGGCCCAATACATTGGTATGATCACGGGTAAACCCATTCAGTTCATTCTTGCCAGCGGCAGCCCCTATGAAGTGCGCTTTCCGTTGGAATCCGACGGCACCAAAACCGATTTTGCACGTCCCTACTTACAGCACATTGCCAGGTTCATTGGGTTCGAAGACATCCGCTTCATCAAGATTGAGCCCACAGGGATGTTAGATCCAGACCAGTTGGAAGAGGTGCTCGACGCCCGCTGTCAGGAGGCGGTAGTAGCAGCGGGGTCTTTCTAGTCCCATTCCTGCAGCACAGGCTGTGCTTGAAGAAGTCGTCGTCACAGTCCAAACCCCGCCGGTACCAAGTTCATCAGCCAGAGTTTAGGAGACATGGAAATCCTCGGCATAGAAATCGAAACTGGCTCTATGGGAGCGGACCGCGCCTGGCCTTCTCCCATACGGCAATTGCGTTAGCCTAAAGCAGCCTCGCTAACATGACGGAAATAGTCGTATTCGGAGCGACCGGCCTGGCCGGCGCGGAAGCTGTGCGCTCACTCATAAAGATGGGGATAAGACCCCGTGTCTTCACGCGGAGCACAAAGATTGCGACATCCCTATTCGGTGATGCGGTCACCACTATCGAAGGCGATTTCGACAACGAGGCTTCACTCAAAAGCGCGCTACAAGGGGTGGAGAGTGTTTTTCTCTCGTCCCCCGTCAACCCTCGTCAGGTGGCATGGCAAGGTCAGGTGCTCAAAGCAGCGGCGCCTTCCCGGCCGTTGGTGGTGAAGTTGGCCGGGCTTGCGACCACGCCAGAATCCTTCGTCGACAGCGGCCGTTGGCACGCTGAAACCGAACACGCCATTCAGCAGCTAGAGCTTCCCTACGTATTTCTACACCCAAACTTCTTTATGCAGAACTTCACCCGTACCGTTCCCCCGGCGCTGCAAAGCGGAACGCTCGCAGTGAGCGATGCTAATGTACCCATCGCGCCAGTGGACGTGCGGGATATCGGTGCGGTGGCAGCCCAGCTACTGGCCGGTCGAGTCGACCGCACCGGCGCAACCCTAACGCTGACAGCTGCCGAGACATTTACCTACCATTCATTGGCCGACTTGTTAAGCGAGCTCTCAGGTCGGAGTATCGAGGTACTTGAGCGATCTGACACCGATACCCGTGAATTGCTGTTGAAAGCCCAGATGCCGGAGTGGCACATCGCGATCTTGCTGCAGTTCAACCAAGCTTTCCGAGATCGTCTCGGCTGCGAGGTAACCACCGATGTAGAGGACGCGCTAGGCCGACCACCATTGAGCCTTCGCAACTATCTTGAGGAGCTTACTAGCGATCAGCCCGAACCGACTGTAGCCACACGGAAGTAACGCCATACAACTATCAAATGCAAAATTGGCGGCCTTCAGCTCCCCAGCGGCTACTTTAGCCGCTCTGGGTCTGCCAATCGTCATCTTCCTTCCGCCCCTCTATGCGGAACTCGGACTCAGTCTTACCCTGGTCGGTAGCATATTTATGCTCACGCGGTTCTTTGACGTGGCAACCGACCCGATCTTCGGCGTTCTCGGCGATCGCATTAACACTCGCTGGGGACGACGGCGCCCCGCATTGCTTATCTCCGTGCCCATATTGATGTATGGGGTCTATCGTGTGTTCTTTCCTCCTGAAGCACCCGACGCTTCGGATCTATTGATCTCCTTACTCGTTCTCTATGTCGGCTGGACCATGTTCACACTCGCCCATACCGCCTGGGCTAGCGAGCTGTCTACCGACTACGACGTACGTTCTCGTATTATGGGCACTATCCACTTTTTCAGTTTGGCGGGTCTCATCGCCGTCATGTTGCTACCTGTTGTACTGGATCAGTTGTCGGTTGATGCCACCATGCGCGACCGCACCGCATTGATGGGCTGGTTTGTACTGCTTACCCTACCTCTGCTCACAGGCGCTGCGACGATGTCTACGGGTGAACCCGATCGCGGGCAACAGACACCGATTGCCTGGCGCGAGGCGGTCTCTTCTCTGCTTGGCAACCGCCCACTACGAAGATTGTTAGCGGCTGATCTACTGCTGGGCATTCAAGCTGGAATCAACAGCTCGGTCCACTTTTTCTTTGTCGGTCACGTGCTGGCGTTACCGGAATATGGCAGCCTTTACTTGCTCGTACTGTTTATTTCCGGCCTCTTGTGTGTACCGTTGTTTTTACGTTTGAGCTATCGGCTAGGAAAGCATCAGACCCTAGCGGTTGCCGTGTTGGTCACGTCCATCGGCACCCTGGCCTTTTTCGTTGTGCCCCAACACAGCTTCTGGATCACCTTCATCGTGTATGTGCTTGTCGGAGTCAACGTTGGCGCCAAAGACTTCCTCATGCGCTCGATCATGGCGGATGTCATCGACCAAGACCGGGTAACAACCGGTACGGATCGCAGTGCGCTGTATTATTCCATGCTCACCTTAACGGCTAAAGTGGGGCTCGCGGCTTCTGTTGGCCTCATCTACCCCATGCTCGACTGGGTGGGATTTGATCCCACGGGCGTCAACGACGACGCCACGCTCTCGGGCGTGCGGGTGCTGGCGGCCACGTCACCCACTTTGCTGCTATTTCTGGTGTTTGCCATCATGTGGCGTTTTCCGCTAGACAAGTCTTCGCAACAGGATCTACGTGCCCAGTTGGAGGCAGACAGGGGTTAAACCCAGCTCTCACTCGGTCAACACATACATCTTTAAGAGGCGCGAAGCCTGTTGCGCACAGCGCCAGCCAGCGCACCACGTTGGCAGGATTTAACGGGCCGGGCATCGGCTGGTATGCTTTCAGTCGCTGTTTTCTTTGGGTTAATCCATGACCACCAACAATGAAGCCTGTTTGACTGGCGTGCTCCATTTCCTAGCACCGCAGACACAATCCTCTCTTTACCGAAACGATCGTGTTCGCATGAATCGAGACGATCGAGGCAATTTCGTCGACAGCGAAGGCATAACAACTGAGCCGCACGAGCTCTCGATTAAAGATGCGCGTCAATTGTCACCTGCAGACGCGATGACGCTGTCGCGCAATGGTTTCGAGCTTCTCAAGGCACCTGTGGCGGACTACGACTTTCTAGATCATCAGCAAGTGGTGAGCGGGTACTACCGCGATTGCGAACGCATCGTCACAGAGGCTACTAGCGCACGAGTGTGGGCCTTCGACCACAATATTCGCTCGGCGGGTGGCCAGGCAGAGAAACGTCAAGTCAAGGGCGGGCAGGACGTACAGGGCCCGGCGCACATTGTGCATGGCGATTACACGCTGCGCTCTGGGCCTGAAAGACTCTCGCAATTAGCACGCCCACCCAGCGTAAACGACACGCTCAGAGATCTCCTACCCCAAGGTCAAGGGCTGATTCCGGAAGACGTGGTCAATGCGGCGCTCGCGGACGGTGGCCGCTTCGCCATCATTAACGTCTGGCGCAACATCGAATCCGTACCGGTGGCGACCCATCCACTGGCACTGTGCGACGGCCAGAGCGTCGAGCCCAAAGATCTCGTCGTGTTCGAAATTCACATGCCCGATCGAGTGGGTGAAAACTACTGGGCGAAGTACGACGAGCGGCACAGGTTCTATTGCTACCCGGCGATGACGCGCGACGAAGCGTTGCTGATCAAACAATGGGATTCTGCAGGATTGCTGGCGCGGAGCGACGGTGCGCAACCGGACCTGCAGGCCAACGGCCCGTGCACGTTCAGCTTTCACAGTGCATTTCACGATCCGCACACACCTGAAGATGCCCCTGACCGCTGGAGCATCGAGGTGCGGTGCCTGGTTGTCTATTAATCCTACTGCTGCATCAGCCAGGCACCCATTGGCTCGACCAGTTCGATGTTGAGCTGACCCGCCAGTCCTGCGGCCCTGTGCACGGCGGAAGCCTGATAGTCTGGCGAGCTAATCATATCCAACATGGCCTTGCGGGACGGGTACATGGCAATGGCCGCCGTATCCCAGAGTTCTTCTACCTCGCCCAGCATCAGGCGTTCAACTCTGGCCGAGAACATAGGAGCACCGCCCACTTTCGCCAGGTGCCCGACCACCTCAGCACCATAGATCGCATAGGCCTCTGCGCCGGTCATGTCTGTTTCACGGCCATCCGCGTACTCGGCCTTGTCCTTGAACTTCAACAGGTTCAGCATGTAAATTGGGCCATCGTGGCCGGGCGCCGTAAAACCCTTGAGCTGCTCCTCACTGGGTACAACCTTGTTATTAACTTCCATACACTCTTCTCCGGATTTGTTGGTGTCGTCCAGACGGTTGGCCCCGATGGCGGCAGATTTTTCGACAGTAGGTGCTCGTGTTCGCAGGCGGGTAGATCGAGTAACCGGACCATGACTACGCCGCCTAGCGCCCGGCTCTGGTCGCGAAGCGTCTATACAACAGCCGCCTTGACCCCCAGCTAGTGCGCTCAATCTCCAGTTTTTCTATAATATCAATTTGTCATGAAGCATAAAACTTCCTGCCCTTGACAGTGATTTCGCGAGCAATCGGCCGCGCAACGGCCATCCAGGGATGGACTTCAGCAAGATCAGAGAGCGACTGCGCAAACCGAGTCACTCAGTTACTCTGCTCTATTCTCCGGCAACACAGAAGGGCCAGGTGCCGAATACATATTGGGGAGCAATTGAGTTGTTAGAAGACCACGAGGATCTAGATTTCGATCCAGAGGCGTTACGGGCGAAGTACGAATTAGAACGCGACAAACGCATGCGGTCTGATGGCAACGAGCAATATCAGGAAGTAGCCGGCGAATTCAGTCACTACATTGACGATCCGTATATCAATGAACCACTTGCCAGAAAGCCCCTCACTGATGAACTTGATGTCGTCATTATTGGCGGCGGTTTCGGCGGCCTGATCACTGGTGCTCGCTTTAGCCAGCTCGGGATCAATAACTTCAGGATCATCGAGAAAGGTGGTGACTTCGGCGGCACTTGGTATTGGAATCGCTACCCCGGCGCTGCGTGCGATACAGAATCCTAC
>JBPCXR010000345.1:0-15385 GCA_051027215.1 Pseudomonadales bacterium
GATCGGATCAGATGATGGATGCCTATGCCAGCATCGGCATGCCTATTGGCTACTCGCATTGGTCCTATGGCAAACAGTTCGTTCAGACCGAACGAAACTACAAACACGGACGCATGGGCCTGGCCTACGAGATTGTCATCAACTCCAATCCCTGCATTGCCTATCTCATGGAAGAAAACACCATGGCCATGCAGGCCTTGGTCATCGCCCACGCCTGTTATGGCCACAACTCGTTTTTCAAAAGCAACTATTTGTTCCAAACCTGGACCGACGCCAGCGCCATCATCGACTACCTGGTATTTGCCAAGCGCTACGTTGCCGAATGCGAAGAGCGCTATGGGGTGCGTGCGGTAGAGCAGATCCTCGACTCCTGCCACGCACTGCAGAACTACGGCGTCGACCGCTACAAGCGTCCCAACCCCATCTCCGCTGGCGAGGAATACCGGCGCCTGCGCGAGCGGGAAGAATATGTCCAACGCAACCTCAACGATCTATGGCGCACGCTGCCAAAAGCGCTGGACATCGACGAGGAAGAAGAAATCTGCTTCCCCAAAGAGCCCCAAGAAAACCTGCTCTACTTCATTGAAAAGAACGCACCGCTGCTAGAGCCCTGGCAACGAGAGATTGTCCGCATCGTCCGCAAGATTGCACAGTACTTTTATCCGCAACGCCAAACCCAGGTGATGAACGAGGGTTGGGCAACCTTCTGGCACTACACTTTGTTGCATCAGCTGTATGACGAGGGCCTGGTAAACGATGCGTTCATGCTGGAGTTCCTTGGCTCTCACACCGCCGTATTGTTCCAGCCTGGCTTCGATCACCCCGGTTATAGCGGCATCAACCCGTATGCGTTGGGCTATGCGATCTACTCCGATCTACGGCGCATGTGTGAACACCCAACGGCTGAAGATAGAGAGTGGTTTCCGGATATCGCCGGTAGCGATTGGCTCAGCACTCTGCATAGTGCGATGCGCGATTTCAAAGACGAGAGCTTCATTCTGCAGTTCCTGTCACCGAAGGTCATGCGTGACCTACGCTTGTTTGGGATCCTCGACGACGACAGAAACAATGAAATCGAGGTAGCCGCGATCCACGACCACGATGGCTATCGCGCGGTTCGCCAACTGCTCGCCTCGCAATACAACCTCGGTGATCGGGAGCCCAACATTCAGGCGGTAAAAGTCGACATCCGCGGCGATCGCAGCCTGACGCTACGGCATCAACAGCACAATCGCCAACCGCTGTCCGACAGCAAAGAAGCCGTGCTCAAACACGTGCATCGTCTCTGGGGCTTTCCTGTGCACCTGGAGAGCGGCGCCGACGATGATTTCAAGTTGTTGGCCTCAATTGGTGAGTCGACCGATTCCAAGGCCAGCTAGTCTCTGGCAGTGACGGTGGCTTCGATCAGATAGGGGCCCTCTGTATGCGCTGCGCGCTGGACGGCTGTCGCAAAGCCCTCACAATCTGTACAGCGCACCGCGGGCACGCCCTGGGCTGCGGCCAAAGCGGTCCAATCGATGGGCGGATCATCCAACGCAAACAACGCTGCAGCAGCCTTACCAATGTTATTCACGCCTAAGCGGCGATACTCAACTTCGAGGATGTTGTAGCTGCGATTCGAGAACACCACGATGGTGATGTCGAGTTTTTCGCGAGCCGCGGTCCAGAGAAACTGATTGGTGTACATAGCGCCACCGTCGCCAAGTAGCGCAAACACCGGCCGATCCGGGCAGGCAACAGCAGCGCCTACTGCAACGGGCCCGCCCTGACCAATCGCGCCTCCGGTAAGGTTCAGCCAGGTATGGCGAACCGCACTTTGCAGGGGCCCGTAAGCTGCGCCGCCACCGCCGGAATCCACTGCCACAATGGCCTCATTCGGCATGGTCGCCGCGAGTATCTGGCTAACTGCACCGGTACTCAATGGCCCGGTTGGCAACGCTGGTCGGGTACCAGGATTTACGGCAGCTGTGGCGCTGGGCGCATCCAGTTCATCAGCCAGGCTCTCAAGTGCGGCGACCGCATCCTCATGGCGACCAGCAAGCCGCGCCACTGGCATTTCTTCCGGGACCAGATCGCTGGCTTGACCCGGGTAGGCGAAGAAGCTGACGGGACGCTCAGCGCCCACCAAAACCAGCGAGCTGAACTGCCCTAGAACCTTGGACACTTGTTCTGGAAAGTAGGGCAAGCGCTGCACCGGGTAAATGCCAGGGCCACTTTCCACTCGCGCAGGGAAGGTGGAGGAAAAGACGCTTGCACCGGTTTTTTCCGCCACTCTTTGGGCCGCAGTGATCCCAGCGACTGTCAGCGCGTTGCCATCGAGCAATAGCAGCGTTTGCGAGCTCATCAGCCGAGCAGCGTTCAGCACTGCTCCTGAGCTCACCGGGGCGCGTGCTCTGCCAGCCGACGAATGCGCCGCGCTCCCCGGGTAGCTGTCGCCCCAAGCACAGTCCGCGGGCACAATCAGGGTCGCAATGGAACCGTGCGGACTTGGTCGAGCCGCCAGGCTGGCAAGCACTGCGTCGCGACCATCGCCAGCCAGCCCTTGCGCAGTGCGCGAGGTGCGCACCCAAGCCGACACAGGCGCAGCGATGCCCTCAATGTCAGAGGTCAACGGTGCATCGAACGCCACGTGGTGCACCGCATGATCGCCGATGAGGTTGAGGATCGGAGTATCCGCGCGGCGCGCGTTGTGCAGATTTGCGATGCCATTACCAAGTCCCGCACCCAGGTGCAGCAGCGTGCAAGCCGGCGCTTCGCGCATGCGACCGTAGCCGTCTGCTGCGCCGGTACAAACCCCCTCGAACAGACACAACACCCCGCGCATCGCTGGGGTGGCATCGATCGCCTGTACCAGGTGCATCTCAGAGGTGCCGGGGTTGGCAAAACACACTGTCACCCCCTGCTCCACCAGCGTTTGGATTAACAGGCTCGCTCCGTTCACAGGCATCCCCTTTGCATGACTTAGCCAATGGCAGATATTCGTTCCCCAGCAGGCATTCGTATAGCATGCACACATGAACAACAAGGCTATCTTGACTCAGGCACCCATCGAATGTCCTGAGAAAACTGTGCTCCCGGAGTGGATCGACTACAACGGCCACATGAACATGGCTTACTACCACGTGGTCTTTGATCAGTGCTTGGACTATGTATTCGATCTTTTGGGCGTCGGGGCGGACTACGTGCGTGACCAAGGCAGCTCAATGTTCAGCCGTGAGGTGCACGTAAACTATCTGGCTGAAGCAATTGAAGGCCAAACCCTATTAGTGACCTTCGCGCTGCTCGATCACGACAGCAAGCGTCTACACTTTCTCGAGCAGATGTACAGCAAAGACAGCAAGGAGCTGTTAGCCACATCGGAACAGCTAGCATTGCACGTGAACATGGCACAGCGTAAGTCGGCGCCCTTTCCGCCTGAGATTCGCGGGCAGCTCGAGGCTCTTGCGGACGCGCATAAGACGCTGCCATTTCCCCAAGCAGCCGGTCGCACCATCGGCATTCGACGCTCGCCTAGGTAGCGCTATCGCCTCCCAGCACAGATCCTAGACGCTGAGTTGCGGCCTAGTAGCCCTCGAGCTCACCGTAGCGATTCCGGTGAAAATTCACATCGCCCAGAGTTTGCTCCGCGACCGCCGCGCGCTTGATGAAGAAGCCGATCTCGAACTCATCCGTCATGCCGATGCCGCCATGCATCTGGATTCCTTCTCTCGACACCAGATCGAAGGTCTCGCCCACCTTGGCCTTAGTGAGGCTTGCCAGCTTGGCGATCTCTGCAGCATCGCGCCCTTCGTCTAGGGCAGTTAAGGCTTCGAGCACGCAGGATTTCGACAACTCGACCTCGCAGAACATATTCGCAGCCCGGTGCTTTAAGGCTTGGAACGAACCGATTGGCACGCCGAACTGCTCGCGCTCTTTGAGATACTCGACCGTCCGCTCAAAACACTCCTGCAAGCTACCGAGCATCTCGGCTGATAAGCCAATCCGTGCGATATCGAGCGCTTGTTCCAAGACCTCGGCGCCCTGTCCTAGCCCCCCTAAGAGTGCGGAGCCAGGGACGGTCACTCCCTCAAGCTCGAGGTTGGCGGCGTTGCGAGAATCCGTCATATGGGTCCGGGTGCGGGTGAGGCCAGCGGCGTCACCGTCCACCAGAAACAAACTAATGCCGTCGCGGTCATCCGCGCTGCCTGCCGTTCGAGCAACGACGATCAAGGTGTCGGCTATGTGACCATCGAGTACGAAGGTCTTCGCGCCCGATAGCTCAAAGCCGTCACCCTTGGCGGTGGCCTGAGTCTGCACCGCAAAAGGCGCATGCCGGTGAGTTTCTTCGAGCGCTAGGGCAAGCAGTCGCTCCCCTGAAGCAATATTGGGTAGCAGCGCAGATTTTTGCTCGTCGTTACCGGCGAGGTTGATCAGCGTACCGCCCAGCCAAATCGTTGCGTACAGCGGGCTGGCTGTGAGCGTCCGTCCGGTTTCCTCGGTGACCACCCCCAGGCCTTTGTATCCAAAATCCAATCCACCAAAGCTTTCGGGAAAGGGTATGCCGGCCCAGCCCAAATCAACCATTGCCTTCCAAGTACCCCGATCGAAGCCATCAGCGCTGTTTTCGTCCCGTAGCTTCCGCAATTGGCTGATCGGCGTATTGTCCGCACAGAACGTCTTGGCGCTGTCCTTGAGCATGTTCTGCTCTTCGCTAAGTATCATTGGCATAGGTTGATCCCCTGAGAAAACAAGCCCGGATGATCGGGTGAAAATTGACGAAAGCGAACTCTACGCAATGCAGCCTTCGGCTGTCGAGCACCAGCGTCCCATGAGCGCCGAGTAGTCGCTAGTTCGGGCTCCTGCAGGGGATTCAGAGTCAATTTCTGCCGACTTGGCCGCGACTTTACGAACTCCTTACACAGAATACATCCCACCTGCTGTGGCCAGATCCCACCGCCAGTATTATGAGCACATGAAGTACCTGCGTCCCATCTCCGCGCTCGCGACCCGTTTATTCGTCGCCGCTACGTCCATTGTCTGGGTCAGCAGCGCCTCTGCCGCTGATTCAGCCGCGACTGCCAGCAGTGCATCCAGCGTGGTCGCCGCACAAACGGCTCTACAGGGATCTACCGCTGGGGCCATCCCCGGTGAAGTGCTGGTAGCCGCCGCTGCAAGCGCTGGCGGTTATGATTGGACCCTCTTTATCGCTTTGGTGCTCGGCCTCGTTGGACTCATCTGGATGCGGCGCCACATCGCCAACCTCTAGTTCGAACTTTGCTTCGATCCCCGACTTAACGCAATGCCGGGGGGCAGTTCTTCATGAGCGTTCAGCAAATGCCTGATCAGCTCAACGCCCTACAGCAACGTCTAACCCAAACACTGCCACACGCCCGCCTGGACGTTGCGCCGCTGAGCGATTGCGCGCAGATCCAATTGGCCCTGATAAACGCCGATTTCGAGACAGGACCACTTGCGCCCGAGGTGATGCGCGCGGTCCTTGCCGCACCCGCCTACTGGGCCTTTTGCTGGGGTAGTGGCTTGGCTTTAGCGCAGGTGCTGTTAGAACAGCCACAGCGGGTGGCCGGACTGCGTGTGCTGGACTTTGGCTCCGGCTCTGGTATCGCTGGCATAGCCGCGGCCATGGCAGGTGCGGAAAAGGTGATCGCCTGTGACAGCGATGCCGACGCCCGCTTGGCAACTAGCACCAATGCCGAGCTGAATGCGGTGAGTATCAGCGTGATCCCTGCCTTGTCAGCGCTGGCTGAGCCCATCGACTTAGTGTTAGTCGCAGACGTGTTGTATGACCGTGCAAATTTGAATCTGTTAAGGCAATTGGAGCAGCTTCCAGCGCAGCTGCTTATCGCCGACAGCCGAATCGAGGATCTAGGGGAATTCAAATACCGCGTGATCGATCAGCGCCTGGCCCTGACAACCCCAAACCTAGGGGAATTTGATGAGTTCAAGACGGTGCGCTTGTTTCAACGCTAGCGACACCTTGCCGTTGCTGCGCCGCAGAGGATCAGCGCGACAGAGCTCCCAAGCGCCAAAGCGTCAGGCTGCCCACCTGGGAGCGCAAAAGCGCCAGATCAGTTTCGGTGGCCGCCGATGACAGCCATTCATCGATGCGCTGGGCATCCTCAAACCCCAGCATTAGCAGATGATTGAACTGGGCGTCGCCTTCCAGTACCACCATCGGGCTGTCCCAGACCATCTGTCCACCGGCCGTCAGGGCGGGCAAAAAGGTCGCCGACAGATTTGAGCCAGAACCTTCCGGCAAGGCGGCAGCAATGAGCAGCAATTCCGGTGGAGGGACCCTCAAGAGCGGGCCTTGACTCAAGCCAAATGCACTGCGCCGGCCTCCAGGCGCAGCTTGGCGCAATTGTCGATAGTCGCCGCCGGTGACCAATCGAACGAACTCAGAACCGCTGCTAAAGCCAACTGCTAAGACCTGCTGCCACTCATCGGCAACTTCACCGGCCGGCACCGATACCGAATTGGCGACCCACAGCCGAGCGGCGGATTCGGCTTCCAATAGCTGCTCGAACCGGCGTCCATAACTTTCTGCGGTCGGTTCACTGGCTGCCCCTACCCCAGTGTTCGCCATGTAGATGACGTGATACGGCGACTGCCGACGCTCAGCGTCGAACGCGAGATTTAGCAGCGGCGCACCCAGCCACCAGGCAATAGCGCTGAACAGGATTAGCAGCGCGGCGCAGAACGCGAGAAAAGTTGCGAGGGCTCGATTCATTTCTGGGTGCAGGAATGTCAGGGCGCGGGCATCATATCCGATTCCTACCCAGCATCGCAGAGGCAGACATGAACGCGGAATATCAGGAAATCCAATACCAGGTAAGCGATCCGGTGGCGACCATCACCATGAATCGTCCAGAGGCATTAAACGCCTTCACCAACCGCATGCTGGCGGAGATCCGACATGCCTTAGCTGCCGCGGAGCAGGACGAACGAGTGGTCGGCATCGTCCTCACCGGCGCCGGCCGTGGCTTCTGTGCCGGCATGGACATGAATGCCCTGAATAGCCTTTCGGCGGGTTCAGGCGAGCCGGAAGATCTCTCCGCCTTGGCCGCGCACCCTGGAGATGAGAGTTTAGGCGAAGACTTTCAGATCGCCTTCGGCTTTCTGCTGTCGATTCGCAAACCCATTATTGCAGCCGTCAATGGCGCCTGCGCTGGGCTCGGGTTCGTTTATGCATTGTTGTGCGATCTGCGTTTTGTGGCGCCGAATGCCAAGTTCACCACGGCCTTCGCGCAACGCGGTCTGATCGCTGAACACGGATCCAGCTGGCTGTTGCCGCGACTTATTGGCAGTGGCCAAGCGTTGGATCTGCTCTGGAGTGGGCGCAAATTCAGCGGGCAAGAGGCCTTCGACATGCGCCTCGCAGAGCGACTGATCAGCGACGAACCTGTCGCCGACGCCGCAGTTGACTACATAAAAATGCTGGCGGCCAATTCATCGCCTAGATCACTGCAGGTGATGAAGGCTCAAGTGTACCGGCACTTGAACATGCAGTTTGGTGAATCGCTGAACGAGAGCAATCAGTGGATGGCTGCAAGCCTGAAACGCAGTGACTTCAAGGAAGGGGTCCAGTCCTTCATGGAGCGTCGCCCACCAGAATTTGGCCGGGTTAAGGCCAACGGCGAAGACTGAGCAATGACAGAACGCCCTCTGCGCCCGGAAGATCTGTTCGCTGGCGAAGTGCGACTGCGCCTCTGGCACCTAGCCCAAACCAATGCCCACTCAGACAAACCGCTGGTGCTCATGCTGCACGGCATGCGCGATGTCAGCCGCAGCTTGCTGCCAGTCGCTGAGACGCTCGCCGACAGCTTCACGGTAGTTCTCTTGGATCAACGAGGGCACGGCGCCAGCGATTATCCTGGCGCTTATTCCATAGAACACTTCTACTTCGACCTCCACCGCGTGATCGCACACCTGCAAAAAGAGATCGGTCAACGACCATTGGCACTGGTAGGTCACAGCCTTGGTGGGCAGATCGCTGCGCGCTTTGCCGGGCTGTTTCCCGAGCTGCTAGATGCGTTGGTGCTGATCGAGGGATTAGGCCCACCTGATCCACATTGGCCCGCTGACCCGGTAGCGCGAACCCAAGACGTCCTCCGCTATCGGGCGCAGATTCTAGATCGCTACAGCATACCCGCCCGCTCTCGATCGCTGCCCAGCGTGGAGTTCGCAGCTAACCGATTGCGGGTTAACAATCCCCGGCTAGCAGCGGACCAAGCACTGCTGGCTGCACGCCTCGCAACACATCTACAACTAGACGAGCAAGGCAACGAACAACGCTATTGGGCCTTTGATCAGCGGGTTGCCACGGCGTTGGTCAATCTCTCAACGGCCGAGGGTATCCCGCTGTGGCAAGCGACGCGTTGCCCTACCCTGAGCATCACCGGCGACCTCTCCTACGAATACTGGTGCGCTGCCATGGGCCTGCCTGACGACTACAGCGGCAAATTTCAAGCTGGTGAGTATGAGGCGCGCATTTCGAACTTTGCCGATATCGAGCATCTACGCTTCGACAACTCCGGGCACATGATACATTTCGACGAACCACAAAGACTGGCCCGAGCCACGCAAGAATTCCTGCAACGTAAGTTGAGCTGATACGGCAACAAGGTAGAAGTGATGGACCTGTACCATGCAATGAGCACTCAGCGCGCAGTCCGCCGCTTGCGCTCCGACCCGATTCCTCAAGACATTCTAGAGCGAGTGTTAACCGCAGCCACCTGGGCCCCCAGCGGTGGCAATCACCAGCAGTGGCGCATAGTGTTGGTTCGCGATAACGCAAAAAAACAAGCGCTCGAGGATTTATACCGACCGCGCTGGCAGGGCTACATTCCGGGCTATGAACAGCACATGCAGTCTATGCCGCCCGATCAGCGAGACAAATCTGCAAGGGCACTGGATGCCGGTACCTACCTGGCAGAACACCTGCACGAAGCGCCGGTAATCGTGGTCTTTTGTTTCAATCCCAAAATCATGACCATCACTGATTCGGAGCAACCTCGGCCCAGCGTCGTCGGCGGAGGGTCCGTTTATCCAGCCGTGCAAAACCTGTTGCTGGCAGCCAGGGCAGAAGGTTTGGGTTGTGTGTTAACTACTCTGCTGTGTATGGACGCACCAGCAGTAAGGGCGCTGCTCGAATTGCCCGAGGATTGGTACACCTGCGCCCATGTCCCTCTAGGATACCCGGTTGGTAAGGGCCACGGGCCCATCGCCCGCCGCGGGATTGAGCAAATGGTGTTCGAAGATAGTTGGGACAGGCCATTAGACCAGACCCAGGGCTAGACTCCGGAGCGCCTCAGGGATTCTTTTTCTTCGGCATGATCGATAGTTCCATCGGTGCGAAGGACGCCATATCGACATCGATCAGATACGGACCAGCTGTGCGCATTGCAAGTGCCAACGCACTTTCAAAAGCATCCACGCTCTGAACCTGTTGCCCGGGCACTCCCATGCTTTGCGCCATCATCGCAAAATCCACTTGACCCAAGTCGGTTTCGTTAATGCGCCCAAAACGGCTGTCTTGCAACCAGCGCAAGACTCCGTAACCGGCATCATTCATGACCACCACCGTGAGCGGAATTTGGTACTGGGCGGCAGTTGCCAGCTCTGTGGCGTGAAACATGAAACCACCATCACCATGTAACAACAGCGTGCGTTGTCCTGTTGCTATCGTTGCGCCAATAGCCAAGGGTAGCCCAGGCCCGATGGCTCCAGAACTTGGGTTAATCGACGTGCGCGCCCGACGCACCGGAAACAGCTGATTGCCAAAGTTATAAGCCGCGATGGTTGTATCGCGCACCCACAGGCCGTCATCTGGCAGCGCATTGCGCATGGCATCCATCATGCGCGCGTAGTCGCCGCCTAAGCGCTTACGCATCGCCCCACGCACACCGTCCCGAGCAGTCTGCACGGCGTCCAGGAACTGGGCATCGTTCGGCACCGCATCTTCGAGCTTCGCCAGCAGTCCGTTAAGGGCTGAGCCCGCATCGGCTACCAAGCCCAAATCTGCGTCATGGGTGCGTCCAATCATTTTCGGATCGATGTCTACCTGTAGCAGCAGGCCTGGGGGACGATTGCTGGCCGCCCGACCGTCTACGCCCACCGCAAACCGGGTACCCAGGGCCAGGGTAACATCAGCGTTCGCGATGGCCTGGCGCATGCCGGCGCTGTCGTAGTAGTTCCCCAGCGCCAACGGGTGCTCCTCCGATATGGCGCCCCGACCATCTACCGTGGTGAGTACCGGCGCATCCAAACGCTCAGCTAGCGCGGTGAGCGTTGCTCCGGCGTTTGCCGCGATGACGCCGCCACCAGCGATGATCAGCCGACGGCTGGCGCCTTGCAGTGCCGTGGCCATGGCCTCGAGTTGTAGCGGATCGGCGAGGTATTCGGGTTGCAGCGCCACCCCACCGGCCAGCTTGGAGAACTCAGCGCGCTGTACGGCTTCTGCATCCCCAGCTTGATACTGCAGGTCTACGGGAATCTCAATCGCGCCCGGTGCGGCTCGACCGCTGCACATATCACTCACGACAGCATGCAGACTTGGAATGATCTGGCTCACATTGCGCGGGCTTTCGACACGCCGACAGACAGTCGCTAGCATGGGCACTTGCTGCTCAGCTTCGTGCACATAGCCTACGCCCTTGCCGTAAAAGGCCGTCTCTGCCTGGCCAGTGATCAGCAATACCCGCGACGAGGCATACATTGCTTCGTACAACCCGGTGACGGTATTGCTCGTCCCCGGACCCGTACTGGCAATCATGACCCCGATATTGCCCGAAGCCCGGGCGTAGCCATCGGCAGCGTGGGTGCCGGCCTGCTCATGGCGAACGTCGATGATGCGCGTCTTCCCAAGGCGGTTGATGGCATCGAATATCGGCATATTGTGAATACTGACAATGCCGAACGCATGTTCGACTTCAAGGTCAGCCAATGCCTGGGCAATCTGGTCTGCGCCGCTGAAACTCATGATCTCTTGTGCCTGTATTGAATTAGTCCAGTGGCAGCTCTTTGCGCCAAACCAATTGTCCACCGTGCCTCTCGGCGACGAAGGTTGCGAGCTCTTGCGGATAGACCGGGGTACCGTTCACCCAGATCGGAGCATCAGTTTTATTGATGGTGCTGTAGCGCTCTCCTTCGCGAGAAGGAACCGGTTGATTTTGATTTGGATCACACAGCATGGCGCTGCCTCCGCGTTCAGTCGACGGCAACTCGGTGCCGTAAAATGCCAATGGGCTTCACCTCAACCTCGATCACGTCGCCTGCGTCCATAAAAATCGGCGGGGTACGTGCTGCACCCACGCCCCCAGGGGTTCCCGTCACCAGCACGTCGCCCGGCACCAACTCAGTAAAGGTAGAGCAATATTCGATGATCTCTGCAAACCCGTGCACCAACATGTTAGAAGTTGCATGCTGCATGACTTCGCCGTTCAAGCGCGTGGTCAATTCCAATGCGTTCCAGTCATCGATCTCATCTGCGGTGACGATCCAAGGCCCAAAGCCGCCGGTGCCAGCAAAATTCTTGCCTGGGGTGAATTGACTGGTTTGTCGCTGATAATCGCGAACGCTGCCGTCGTTGTAAATGCTAACGCCGGCTACATGTGTCATTGCCTCGGCCTGGCTGATGCGCCGCCCTGCTTTGCCAATGACCAATGCGATCTCGCCTTCGAAGTCCAAGGACTCGGATTCTCGTGGCCGCAGCATCGGCTGCTCATGACCAACCTGAGCATTGCCAAAGCGCACAAAGATGGTTGGCACGCCCTCTCCACCGCGCCCGGTTTCTTCCTGATGTGCTTTGTAATTCAGTCCGACACAGAGGATCTTATCGGGGTTAGGAATCGGCGGCTCGAACTCGATTTGGCTGAGCTTATGTTCCGGCGACGCAGCACCACTGTCAGCCAAGATCTCCAAGGCATCGGCCGCCAACGCCGCTTTTAGATCCGCTGGGGCATCGGAACGCATACCCACATCGATCACAGCCTGTCCATCAGCGCTCAGATAACCGTAGCTCCGGTGTCTGGCTGTTTTGAATGTAAGCCAACGCACGACCTAGTCAAACATGATGACGTTGCGCGCAATTTCACCGGTTTCCAGCGCCTGAAGCGCGTCGTTGACGTCCTCCAATTTGATGCGACTGGAGACCAAGTCATCTAGGTGCAGCTTGCCTTGCAGGTACAGCTCAACAAATCGCGGCATATCTACCCGAAAACGATTGGAGCCCATGAAAGACCCCTGAATGGACTTCTCGAAGAGGAATTCAGGCCCATGCAGAGTGACCATGTCTCCGGGTGGAATCATGCCGATGACCACCGCACTGCCACCGTTGCGCAACATGCCAAACGCCTGCTCCGCGGTGGCCTTCAAGCCAATGGCTTCGAAGGCGTAATGCACTCCGCCACTCGTCAGCTCTTTAACCGCTTCAATGGCATCCGTGTCTTTGGCGTTTACCGTATCGGTCGCGCCAAACTTGCGCGCAAGCTCGAGCTTTGACGGCACCATATCTACCGCGATGATACGCGACGCCCCAGCAATGGCGGCGCCATTGACGCAGGACAATCCCACACCACCGCAGCCAATCACTGCCACAGTGGATCCCGGCTCAACCTTGGCAGTGTGAATCACCGAACCGACCCCAGTGGTTACACCACAGCCGATGAGCGCGGCTCGATCCAGCGGCATATCCTCACGAATCTTGGCCAGCGCATGTTCGTGCACGAGCATCTGTTCGGCGAAGGAACCGAGGTTCGCAAACTGCTGCACTGCCGCACCGGAGTGACTAATGCGCGGTTCTTCGCTAGAGCTACGCTGAGTTTCCGGCTCCTGACACAACGACATGTGCCCAGTCAGACAAAACTCACAATGCCCGCAAAACACCGAGAGACAGGTAATAACGTGATCGCCAGGTTTCACGTATTGAACGTCGCTGCCCACCTGTTCAACGATTCCTGCACTCTCATGTCCCAGCACCATGGGCACTTGGCCGGGGTAGGTACCGTTGAAAAAGTGCATGTCGCTATGGCACACCCCCGCTGCTGCGGTGCGAATGAGCACTTCTCGAGGCCCAGGTTTGGAAATCGCAATGTCTTCGATTTCCATCGGCTGATTCACTTCGCGAAAGACGGCTGCCTTCATGAGGGCTCTCCAAGTGGGTAGAGGGTGTGTCTGAGCATCGAGTGTGCCCAAGCGCCGCGGGTCAGGCAACAGGGACACAGCACAGTCGCCCTTGTCTTCGCCCCGGCTTGCAAGCTTCTCAGCGCACCTGGCCGAGCTCTCCGTTTACCAGCGCCGCGGCCATGGTGATTGCGGCGCCTAGCCCGGTCGCATCGGCTACACCGCGACCAGCGATATCAAAAGCCGTGCCATGATCCACCGAGGTGCGGATAAACGGCAGGCCCAGTGTGGCGGTGGTGCTGCGATGAAAGTCGTGGACCTTGATCGCGATGTGCCCCTGATCGTGGTACATGGCCAAAACCACGTCGAACTCACCTGCTATAGCGCGATTAAACACCGAGTCGGCTGGAATCGGGCCGTTGGCATCAATGCCTTCAGCAGCAGCCTTGGCCACCGCCGGTGCGATGGCCAGTTGCTCTTCTGTTCCGAGCAGCCCGCCTTCACCGTTGTGCGGATTCAATCCAGCCACGGCGATTCGCGGCGCCGTCAAACCCCACTGTTGCAGCGCTCGCTGGCACAGCCGCAATCGGGCCAGCACATTGGCTTCAGTGACGAAGCCCACGGCTTCGCCTAACGATTTGTGGGTCGATAGGTGCACTACCTTCAGCCCAGGGGTCATCAGCATCGTCGCAGTATCGTCGCTCGACGCTAGCCGAGCGAGAATTTCCTGATGACCAATGTCGTCCACAAAACCCGCAGCGTGAATGGCTTCTTTGTTGAGCGGACAGGTGACCATCGCCGAGGCCTTGCCCGATAAGCACAGCTGCGCCGCAGCCGTAACCGCCGCTACCGCCAGGGAGCCACAACCGGCCTGGACCTCGCCGAAGCAAAACTCCGGCGGCAGCGGACCCAAATCCAATATCCCCAAGCCATCATTGAATTGGCTGGGCTCAACCACCTGCGGAACCTGCGGCAATTCCACCCCAGCGCAACGTGCACCTTGATCAAGGGCCGCCCGGCTACCGACTAACAGCAAGCTCTGGGCTTCGAAAAACTCTGGCGTTTGTGTTGCCAACCACTTAGCAGCAACCTCAGGACCAACGCCCGCCGGATCACCCAGAGTCAGCGCTATCGGCCCCGAACGCAGCACTAGAGCCGGTGCCCCTTAATCATCCAGCAGCTCGGTGGATTCCAACACCAGCCCGAAGCCTTCGACGCCAACATAGTCGACTTCCCTGCCAGCAATGAGACGAATCCGCCGCAAGCCCAAATCGCGCAAGATCTGGGCACCCACACCAATCTCCAACCACTCCGCTCGGCGCTCGGCCTCCTTGCTTTCATCGGCCAACTTCTCGAATGGCACACCCACAAACCCTGAGCGCAAGTACATCAACACGCCACCACCGAGCTTTTCGATGCGTTCCAAGGCGACATCCATAAGATTCGACTTATGCGCAGTCTGCGGACCGAAAACATCGTCGATAAGTTTTTCCCGGTGAATCCGTACGGGCACGGAACGATCTCCAGCGATCTCTCCGAACACCAACGCCAGATGCTCAACGTCTTCGAATTTGGTGGTGTATGCGACCGCCCTGGCATCGCCGATCTTGGTTTTAACCGTGAATTCCTGAGTACGCTCCACTAACTGCTCGCGTCGCTGGCGATAGGAGATCAGATCGGCAATGGAAATCAGCTTCAACTTGTGAGCCTTGGCAAACTCGATGAGCTGGGGCAACCGCTGCACCGTCCCGTCATCATTCACCAGCTCTGCCAGCAGTCCCACGGAAGGCAAGCCAGCTAGGGTTGCAAGGTCTGTTCCCGCTTCGGTATGCCCCGAGCGCACTAACACGCCACCCCGACGGGCGACCAGTGGGAAGATATGCCCTGGACGTACAAAGTCCTCAGCGCTCACGTTGCTATTCGTCAGCGCCTGCACCGTGGCCGCCCGCTCCTCTGCAGAGATGCCAGTTGTCAGCCCCTGCTTGTAGTCAATCGATACCGTGAACGCCGTGCTCATGGGTGCATCGTTGCGCGCCACCATGGGTTCCAGGTGTAAGCGCGCCGCCTGTTCTTCGAGTACCGGGGTGCAGAGAATGCCGCTGGTGTGCCGAATCATGAAAGCCACCTGTTCCGGCGTGGCTTTCGAGGCGGCCATGATCAGATCGCCTTCGTTCTCGCGATCGTCATCGTCTACCACCACGACCATTTGCCCAGCGGCGATGTCGGCCAGCGCGTCTTCAACAGAATCGAAAGGTGTGGTCATGGA
>JBPCXR010000346.1:0-4741 GCA_051027215.1 Pseudomonadales bacterium
ACCCTGCGCAATCTCGCCCAGTCCAAGGAAGAGATTAATCGTCAGAATAAGGAACTGCGATTTCTGGCTACTCGCGATCCACTGACACGCTGCTACAACCGACGCGCAATGTTCGAGAAAATGGAAGACTTTTTCGCCGCGTCACGGGCAGACGGCTCGCCCTTATGCGTAGTGATGGTCGATATCGATCATTTCAAATCGTTCAACGACAAATACGGTCACGCGGCCGGTGACAAGGTTATTAGATTTGTAGCCGATGTCATGCGGAACACGTGCCGCAAAACTGAGGTTGTTGCTCGCTACGGCGGCGAGGAATTTTGCATCATCCTGCCTCATTCAACTGAAGATGAAGCCGCTGCTACGGCCGAGCGCGTGCGTGCTGCTGTAACAACACAATTTGAGGAAAAATTTACCGCAGGTCGTGATCTCACTGTCAGTCTTGGCATCGCCTCAATGACCGATCACAACGACGATATGACCTCGTTTATTCATCGTGCCGACGAAGCACTCTACGCTGCCAAACATAATGGCCGAAACCAGGTCTGCGTATGGAACGAAGACATGGCCAACGGGGAGGCCGAGGAAGCGCATGATGCATCGCAACTCCTGAGTATTGATCAAAGCATGCTGGTACAGGTTCTGGACGATCCCGCGGCAACTATGACCTATGTAGGGCTGAATGAACGCTTGACGGCGAAGGGCGACATGGCCGATGACGATTCCGCGACGGCTCACCGTAAACACGGTTTCGACGGCCTGACCGGCCTGCCGAAGCGGGTGCTTTTCTACGATCGTGTGCAACAAGCCTTATCGGGGGCGCAACGAGATGGACAATCGGTAGCAGTCCTTTACCTGGATCTCGACCTGCGACAGCGAGTGGGCAATTCAATGGAACCCGTCATTAGCGACCCGGCCCTTAAAGCAAGCAGCGAACGACTGGCCACCGCACTGCACGAGGCACAGCGGCAATCAACCCTGCTTTCTCAAAATGAGGAAGCCACAATTTCGCGGCTGGGCAATAACGAGTTTGGCATTGTGTTGCCCGATCTGACAGACAATGAGGCGGCCACCTGGATCGTACAAAATATTTTCGCTGCTCTCGATGAGCCGATAGCGGCGGATGATAAACACGTGTATGCCAATTGCAGCATCGGCATTAGCCTTTACCCCACTGACGGCGAAGACGTGGAAACGCTATTGGGGCGAGCCAGTCAGGTACGCCATCTGGCGCATGCTAATGAAGGTCGACATACTTACTTGTTTTACTCCGCGGACCAGAACGCCCGCTCATTTCAACAGATCAAACTGGAAACCCAGCTGCGTGACGCACTCAAAAACGATGAGCTTATGTTGTACTTCCAGCCGACCTACGACCTTCAAACCGGAAAAATCGTTGCATTCGAATCGCTCATGCGTTGGAACAATCCGGATATGGGGATTGTTGGGCCCGCCATGTTTATTCACCTCGCAGAACAAACAGGCATCATCGCTGAAATTGGCGCGTGGGCCCTGCGCGAGACCTGTAAGCAGACAAAAATATGGGTTGATGCCGGTATGGCCGACCTGCGTGTCGCCGTAAACGTCTCCGCTGTGCAACTGCGTATGAATGGCCTGCAGGAAATTGTACTAAACATACTTGAAGACACTGGTTTGGCCCCTAAACATCTGGAGCTTGAACTTACCGAGACCGCCCTGATGGAAAACATGACACTGGCCAACACAGCACTGCAGGGCCTTCGAGGAAAAGGCATCAGTGTGGCGATGGACGACTTTGGTACCGGCTACTCCTCACTCAGCCTGGTCAAGAATATCGAAGTAGACAAACTGAAGATTGACCACTCATTCGTGCAGGACATGCTCACGGATCACCGCGACGCCGCGGTTGTGAGCTCTATTATTGCCATGGCAAAACAGATGGGTCTGAAAGTGGTTGCTGAGGGCATTGAGGACATCGACCAATTAAGTTTCCTGAAAAAACACGATTGCGACATGGCACAGGGCTTTCTGCTCAGCCGACCGCTGCCTAATGACAAGGCAACGGCACTGCTCGAAGACCAGATGCAACGGGAACATGCTCCGCAATCTCAATCTGAAAATGAAGCTCCTGCTGACGCTAATCCAAATGACACAGCGACCATGCTAGCAACGATGTAATTAATGGGGTCGATAATTGGGGTCCGGATAATTGGGGTCAGAGTAAAAACTACCTTGGTTGGATAATTGGGGTCAGAGTAAAAACTACCTTGGTTGTGGCCCGCGCTTGATAATTGGGGTCAGAGTAAAAACTGGCCCCGACAACCTATTTTTACTCTGACCCCATTTATTGTTTTTACTCTGACCCCAATTATTGGTACGTGGAAATGATAAACGCCCAGCACAAATTAAGTAAACTGTCCCCGGATCCTATTTTTCCGCATGCTCGACGACCCACTTCATGTGTACGCCCATGCGCCACCACATTCCGCCGAACAAGCCGTTCATAATGATGACCAGAAGTGTCATTTCCGAACCCGGCCTTCCGAGGTTACCGGTCTGATACCAGTCGACAGCGCCCACGATAATAAAGAAAGGTATAACGACACTCATCAGCCGCCAGAACATCACCCAGGCAATCGGTACGATACGAATTAAAAAATCGCGACCCGCTGCTCCGCCATTTTGCCGGTAACACCAGACAGTGCCGCCGATCGTAAACCCGAGGTACAGGCTCGCATCCAGAATATCTACTGCTTTGGTTTCGGACGGCGGACCGTTGGCGACCGCCTCGTACAACAATGCGCTAAGAATCGCTGTGGCGAGATAATAGCGAAACGCGTGCGACTCTGAGAGACCGTCTTGTGCAAGCTGTTGCCTGAGATTCCGTATGTGCCACCAGTACATCTAAATCTCCCCCCGAATCGTGGAACCTATGGAGTCAGTGTAGAAATCGGCCTGAGAGTTCTTTTGCACTGACTCTATTTAATGTAGTTTTTCCAGCCCAGCGATAAACACGCGCATTTGTGTATCGAGCACGGCCTGCCCCGAATCCACATTCGCGAGCGATAACTTGTTTGTAATGACCAGGTGCGCGATACCATGCAGCGATGCCCAGATGGCTGCCGCGAGATGATTTAGTTCGTTCTCCTCAAGTGCCGGAACTATTTCACGCAGCGCATCGCCGGCGATCAACAATAATTTGTCGGTCTCTTTGGTGATCTCCTCCGGCATCGGATCATCGCCCGGCAACTGATGTTCAAACATCAAGCGCCACAGACTTGTATTGGCAAGACCGAACTCAAGATAAAACTGCGCCATGCTGTGGAGCCGTTGTTCCGGATCCGTAACCGGCGCGAGCGCATCGCTCAGGCGACTGCGAAATTCGGCGAGGGTGCCCGCGTTCAGAGCGAACTTCAGTTCATCCACATCTTTAAACAGCACGTAGATAGTGCCCACCGAATAACCGATTCGTTTTGCTATCGCCCGGGTCGTGAGTTTCTGAATGCCCTCTTCTGTGACGATGTCCCTGCCCGCCTTGAGCACCATCGCCCGCAGCTCGTCCCGGCTGTGATCGTTGCGTCGCGCCATTCCTGAAACTCCTTTGCAGCCTCAATCATAGCGATCTATTGAACAATGTTCAATTAAGGTGTATAAATTGAACGCTGTTCAATTAAATGGCCCGGGATCGCCGGCTTTTTTTTGAATCCTAATTGAACAGTGTTTAATTATCTGGCGGTCAACGGGCTGGGAGAAACACCATGAAATGCTTCTACCTTGCGAGCCTCGCCCTGCTTCCCATGATGGTCTGGGCCCACGACACCGCGCCCGCGGATGCGCCGGTCGAATCGCCCTCTGCAGAACCGGCCAATGACAACATCAGCAACGATGATCTATTTCTGGATGTCTGGGCGAGCCTCGCCCTGCTTCCCATGACGGTCTCGTTCAACGACACTGCGCCCGCGGATGCGCCGGTCGAATCGCCCTCTGCCGAACCGGCCAATGACGACATCAGCAACGATGATCTATTTCTGGATGTCTGGAGCAGTGAAAAGCGGGGTTTGTATCTCGGCGGTGGTTACACGAGCAACAATATATTCTGGACCGACGCCAGCGGCTACGGCGATAGCTCGGAACGCGGCAACAGCGACTCCGGATTTATTATCACTGGCGGCTATCGTATTGGTCCGTTCCTGGCTGTCGAGCTAGGCTATCTGGATGGCGGTGCGCCCACGTTTAGCAACGTTCTGCGCACCAACCAGAACGGCATCATCAACATCGTCAATATCGATCTCACTCAGGAAACCAAAGCCTTACAACTAAGCGGCCTCCTTCTGGTACCCCTGGGCAAGAGATGGGAGGTTTATGTGAAAGCAGGTGCCGCATACTGGGATGCGACCAGCGTGCAAACGCTAAGGCCAGCAACCGGACCACCCGTCGTTCGAACCATCGACAAAAGCGACGTCAGTTTTCTGCTGGGCGTCGGCGTTGGTGTCACAACCTGGGAACGATTACATCTGCGCCTGGAGGCGCAGGCGTTTAACACCGACGACGCGCTCATGGCCCTTGACCTAGAAAGCATCTATGATCTGGAAGCGCGTTTCGATACTTTTGCCCTGGAGGCACACTGGCGGTTTGGTGACAATCAATAGGAGCTAACCGGGGCCTGACCCCGGATTTTTCCCATGTGACGCCCGTCACAGGCCGCCCGCAAACCCTTGGCTATGATCAGTGGATACAATAATTGGGGTCAGAGTAAAAACTGGCC
>JBPCXR010000347.1:0-10322 GCA_051027215.1 Pseudomonadales bacterium
GCGAACAGCGGTCCCAGACGGCGCTCGCCCACACCGCTCGCGGCCGACTGCCATAGCCCCAAGCACCCCTAGATCAAAACAACTCCACCGCATTGATCTCCTCATCATCCTCAACCCCGATCGGCAAGCGCGTGGCTGCTCTGATCTGCGGTGCGTTTTCCGCGAAAAAGTATTCGAAGATTGCGTCGCGCTGTTGGGGGGTAGCGGCTTCGCCGGTTTCCGGATCGATTTTTACGACGACTACGCCTGAGGGTTGCGGTCGGTAACCGGGTTCGCTGTCGTTGAGGGCGCCGGCCATGTAGTCAATCCAGATGGGCAGCGCGGTGTTACCTCCGTAGGCACGAGCGCCGAGCGGGTCATAGTTGCTGAAACCGACCCACACGGTTGTTACGTTGTTGGCGTTGTAGCCGTTGAACCAGGTATCGGTGCCGTCGTTGGTGGTGCCGGTTTTGCCAGCAATGTCTTCGCGTTCTAGCACCAGCGCTCGGCGGCCGGTACCCCGCTTTATGACATCCTGCAGCATGGTGTTGACGACATAAGCATTGCGTTCATCGAGCATTCGCGGCGCATAGCGAGGCATGGGCTCTGCGTCTTCCTCGGCACTGCTGGCTTCGGGGTCCGCTGTGGGTTCAGTTTCCTGCTCGGCAGCGAGCGCCTCTGCGTCTGCTGCTGCTTCGTCGTCTGTTTCGCCTTCTTCCTCTTGTTCGAGCGATTCGCACTCCGTGCAGACAACTTGGGGGTTGGCCTGCTGAAGCAGCTCTCCAGACAGCGTTTCAACTCTTTCGATGATGTAGGGCGCGACGTCAAAGCCACCGTTGGCAAAAACGCCGTAGGCTTTGGCCATCTGTAACGGGGTTACGGCCATGGTGCCGCCACCAATGGCGAGTTGGGTGTCGCGTGGAAAATCGTTGGTTGCGAACCCGAAGTTATTGACGTGCTCGAGCACATTGCCCGCGCCGACTTCGAGCATTACCCGCATGGAAACCAGATTGATCGAGCGATACAGCGCTTCGCGCAAGCGTGTGGGGCCATTGTAGCGATTGTTGTCGTTGTCGGGTCGATACTCCGTTTCCAGCGCATCGTCTTTGAAGACCAATGGGGCGTCCATAAACAGACTGGCTGGGGTAACGTCGTTGGCTAGTGCTGCTGAGTAAACAAAGGGCTTAAAACCAGACCCGGGCTGCCTGGTCGCTTGCAATGCGTGGTTGAATTGGCTCAAGGCGAAGTCATAGCCTCCCTCCATGGCCAGCACCGAGCCGTTGTTTGGGTCCACAGAGACCAGCGCCCCTTGAGCTTCTGGAACCTGGCTGAAACGCCACAGGACGGGCAGCTCGGCTGTTGGATCGTCGCTGTTGAGCACCGTGGTATCGATCTCTGTGATCGGTTCAGCAGCAAAGGCTTCCTGCTCTTCTGGGGTGAGTTGATCCAGGTGCACGGGCCTGACCCTAACAAGGTCACCAACGGCAACCACATCTGCCGGCGTGGTGGGTTCCGGGCCCCGCACGTTCACCGATTCGTATGGCCGGGCCCAGAGAAACTGCGGCATGCCAATGCTGATTTGTTGCTCATTGTCCAGTAGTAGAGTCGCGTCCAGTGCCGATACTGCGAGCACCACGGCCGGATGCAGGCTGCCGACAATCGCGGTCTTAGCGATTCGTTCCGCGTACTCTTCAGGCTGTAGCTGGGCCTCAGGGCCCCGATAGCCATGTTTTTGATCGTAAGCTTCCAGGCCGTCCCGTAACGCTGCGGTTGCGGCAAGTTGCTTGTCGCGCTCAATGGTCGTGTAGACGATGTAGCCAGCGCTATATAGGTCTGGATAGCGCTTGAGCTGTTGCCGCACCCACTCCGCGGCAAATGCTGCTGGCGCTTCCAGGTCCCGTTCGTATAAGCGTGCGCTGATCGGCTCGGCGCGAGCAGCGTCGTAGTCTTGCTGGCTGATGGACTCTTGGTCACGCATGCGCGCCAACACCAGATTGCGGCGTTTTAACGCCCGCTCTGGACCATTGATCGGATTACCTTTCGATGGCGCTTGGGGAACGCCAGCCAGCATGGCCAGCTGTGCCAAACGCAGTTCATGTAACGGCTTGCCGTAGTAGGTATAGGCCGCCGCCTGAGCGCCGTAAGCTCGCTTGCCAAAAGGCACAGCGTTTACGTACAGCTCTAGAATTTCATCCTTGCTCAACTCTCGTTCGATTTTTAGCGCGAGCAACATTTCCTTGAACTTGCGGATGAACGTTTGTTCTAGTGAGAAGGATATGTTGCGCGAGACCTGCATGGTGATGGTGCTGGCGCCGGACCGGATCTCGCGGTTGAGCAGCAACGCCAGAGTGTCGTTGGCCAGAGAGATGTAATCGATGCCACTGTGTTCGTAAAAGCGCTTGTCTTCGGTATCTAACAACGCACTAATGAATTGTTGTGGCACATCCTCGATGTCGACAGGGATGACCCGCCGTTCACCGAACTCCCCCATAAGCGCACCATCGCTGGTGTAGATACGCAAGGGAGTTTCCAGCCGAACTTCTCGATAGGACTCAGCCTTGGGAATCTGTGGGTCCAGATACAGGAAAACTCCGGCTAGCGTGAGTGCTAGCCCGGCCAGTGCCGCCAACAAAAACCAGAGAGTGGTCAGCAAGAAATTTGCGCGAGTGGATGCCATTAAGGCGCGGTACCCCATCAATCGGCGCAGATGTTACGTTACCCGAACCCTGCCGCAAACCGTACATGGCCAACTTTCGAGCATTGCCCTGCTAGATCACCTAGTATTTAATGCTCGGCCGCACATTCATGCGGTAAGTCTCGGAACATGAAATAGTTTTTTGCGATGTTCTATTGACTGTTTCGTGTTGCGACACGGCTCGCACGAGATTGGGCTACAACCTAAACTTGAGTGAGCGGAGTCGGGGAAATAGAGGGTAACGCCAGGAGAAGGATGGCAAAGCTGGCTGAATGGATGAAGCTGCTGGCAAACGAAGCTCTAGCGAGTGTTCGTTCCAAGAAGAACTTTGGCGAGTCGCCTAGTAAGACTCGGCCGAGTTCACATCAGCTTCACCGAGGCGCTGCGGCGCGTTTTGGCCCGTGATGCAGTTCACAATGTGGATTAGACGGCACCGAAATTTTCGCGGGTTGCCATTGTCTAGAACGAGTTATCGAAACTGAATTGAGATCTTTGTTAAAAATTGCCTGTTCGACGCTGCAAGTGGCGAATCTTGGGAATAAGAGGTGAAGCTCAGGATTTAGACAACAACCGCCACGGCAAGCGCGAGGAGTTGGAGCGGAGCAAACGTAAGGCAACGAGCGTTAGCTAGGAGCGTTAAAAGCGGGCGTCTAGAGCGAGCGTTTGAAACGGGAATCGAACGAGAACCTGAAAGGACAAGACTATCGTGTTCGGTCTATTCAAGAATAAGAGCAACCAGATGCTGGGGCTCGACATCAGCTCGACCTCGGTCAAGCTATTGGAGTTGACCAACTCCGGTGGCCGCTATCGGGTTGAATCCTACGGTGTAGAGCCGTTGCCACCAAACGCTGTTGTGGAAAAAAACATCAGCGATGTGGAAGGCGTTGGCGAAGCCATCAAGCGGGTTTTGAGCCGCTCGAAGGGAAGCGCCAAACGAGCAGCAGTTGCGGTGGCGGGTTCTGCGGTGATCACCAAGACCATCGAGATGGATGCCCAGCTCAATGACTCTGAGATGGAAAACCAGATCACCGTCGAGGCGGATCAGTACATTCCGTACCCGCTGGACGAAGTCGCCATTGACTTCGAAATCCAGGGGCTCTCCGAGCGCAACCCAGATCAAGTGGAAGTGCTGCTGGCAGCTTGTCGCAAAGAAAACGTTGAGCTGCGCGAGGCCGCGCTCGAACTCGGCGGATTAAAAGCGTCTGTTGTGGATATTGAGGCGCACTCGATGAAGCGCGCGTTCGATTTGATCAAGCCGCAGCTCAGTGGCAATCCAGAGGACCTGGTGGTGGCCATCATCGACATCGGTGCGACCATGACCACGCTGTCGGTGCTGGCCGATGATCGATCCATATACACGCGAGAGCAGCTGTTTGGTGGCAAGCAGCTCACAGAAGAAATTCAGCGCCGCTACAGCCTGTCATTTGAGGAAGCGGGTCTTGCCAAGAAGCAAGGCGGGCTTCCAGACGATTATGAGGAAGAGGTGCTGCAGCCGTTCAAAGAGGCCGTGCTTCAGCAGGTGACTCGATCACTGCAGTTCTTTTTCTCATCCAGCCAATACGACGATGTGGATTACATCGTTCTCGCCGGCGGCACAGCCTCCATCGAAGGGTTAGGAGACATGATCGAAGCTAAGCTCGGCACGCCGACCATCATTGCCAACCCGTTTGTGGACATGTCGTTAGCTTCCAAAGTGGACGCCAACGCCCTAAGCAACGATGCCCCGGCATTGATGATCGCCTGTGGTCTGGCCATGAGGAGTTTTGACTGATGGCAAGGATTAACCTGCTCCCGTGGCGCGAATGGGAACGGGAACAAAAGAAAAATGAATTTCTGGTCAACCTCGGCATTGTGCTCGCAGGTGCTGCGCTGGTGGTCTTCCTCTGGGGTTATGCACTTGATAATGCCACCGAGCAGCAGAATTCCCGCAACAGCGTGCTGCAAACTGAGATTGGCAAGCTCGATGTGAAGATCGCGGAGATCAAAGATCTGCGACGACAGCGCGAAGAGCTACTGTCACGCATGCGAGTGATCCAGGATCTCCAAGGTAACCGTCCGGTGATCGTGCGGATATTCGATGAGATCGTTCGCACATTGTCTTCCGGCGTGCACTACAAGTTGCTGTCGATGGCGCAAACGCAGCTCGCGGTGGACGGCATTGCTGAGTCCAACAACCGCATTTCTTCGTTGATGCGCAACTTGGACAATTCAGAGTGGTTCACCAAACCGAACCTAAAGACCATTAAAGAAGATCCGAACAACAGCGATTATGGCGCCCAGGCCAGCAGATTCGAGTTGATCTTCACCCAGGTCAATCCCAATGCACCTGTTGAAGACGGGGAGGGATAAGCATGGCACTGCAAGACTCAATCGACCAGCTCAGGGACTTTGACCTTGGTGATCTGGACATTAACAACGTCGGCGCTTGGCCTGGCGCGATAAAACTGATCGCTATGCTGCTGGTAGCAGCACTGGTTGTCGGCGGCGGTTACTACTTCTATCTCACCGGTAAGCAAACGGCGCTAGAGCAGGTAGAACGCAAAGAAGTAGATCTGCGCAAAGAGTACGAAGACAAAAGCTTTCAAGCGGCGAACCTCGAAGCCTACCGACAGCAAAAAACTGAGATGGAGGCGACCTTCGGCGCGTTGCTCAAGCAGTTGCCCCAGGACACCGAAGTACCTGGCCTGGTGGAGGACATCACCCGCACCGCGTTAGACAACGAACTGAAGATCGAAAGCATCGAGCTGGAAGACGAGCGACGCACGGAGTTCTACGTAGAGCTGCCGATCAAGGTGGTGGTCGAAGGCGACTATCACAAGCTGGGCTCCTTCGTCAGTGGTGTCGCCAACTTGTCGCGGATCGTGACCTTGCACGATTTTGAGATCAAGCCGAAAGGAACCCGGCTGGTGATGAACATTGAAGCCAAGACTTACCGATATCTGGATGAAGAGGGGGAAGGCTAATGCGCTTACTCAGTCATTTCTTCGTCCTACTTTGTAGCGCATTGCTGCTGACGGGTTGCGGCTCGTCGAATGAGCATGGCGATTTGCAGGCATTCATGGATGAAGTGGAGAGCCGGCCGAAAGGAAGAATCGACCCGCTACCACCCTTTGAACAGGTACCACCATTTGCCTATCAAGCCAGTGCCATGCGCAGCCCTTTTGAACCGCCTGTTGTGGTTCGCAAGGTTGAGCGCAACGCTGGTGGGCCGCAGGTGAAGCCTGATAGCAACCGGGTGAAACAGTTTCTGGAGCAGTTCACTATCGGTCAGCTGGCCATGGTGGGCACTTTAGAACAGAGCAATAAACTGTTTGCGCTGATTCGCGATGGCGAAGGTGGTGTACACAGAGTGCAGCGCGGCGACTACATGGGATCGGATCATGGCAAGATCGAGATCATTGCAGAAGCTGGCATCGAGTTAATTGAAATTGTGCCGGATGGTACGGGCGGTTGGGTAGAACGGGCACGCACGGTCGCATTGGCCGGTTCGTCGGAGTAGAGGATGAGATTCATGGTTAAGCAAGTTATGCAGGCGACCGCTGGCAAAGCGTTGGGAGCAGCCTTTGCCATATGGGCCTTGCTGCAAGCGAGCAGCGTCTGGGCGGCGGCCATCGAAGACGTCACCTTTTCGTCTCTACCGGGCGATAAGACTGAGATTCGCTTCGAGTTCGATTCGGCGCCTCCGAGCCCGGACGGCTACACCATCGAGCAGCCAGCACGAATCGTGCTCGACATGCCTGGTGTGATCAGCGGTCTGAGCCAGAAGCATCACTCACTGGGAATCGGTAATGCACGACGGGTATCAATCGTCAGCACCAAAGACCGTACCCGGGCCATTGTTAACCTAACGACACTGGTAGGCTACGAAACCACGGTCGAAGGTAATACGCTGGTATTGTTGGTTGGCGCAGACGGCAATGAGGGTGCTTCCTCAACGCCATCGATGACGGCTGATGAGAAAAGTGCCGTAGTCCGTGACAAGTACGCCGGATCTACGATTTCCGACATTGACTTCCGTCGCGGCGACGGCGGCGAAGGTCGAATTCTGATTAAGCTTTCGAACCCGAAAGCGCCGGTTGACGTTACCAGCAAGGGCGACCGCATTCAGGTTGAGATTCGCAACACCGAGCTGCCTGCGGACTTGCGCCGGCGGCTGGACGTCACGGATTTTGCAACGCCTGTACAGATTGTCGACGCCACCCAAGAAGGCGGTCACACCATTATCAGCGTTGCCGCGAGCGGTAACTACGACTATCTGGCTTACCAAGCCGACGACATGATGTCAGTCGACGTGACCCCACTGACCGAAGACGAAGTGGCGCAGCGCGACGACCTGTTCAAGTACTCTGGCGAGAAGCTGTCTTTGAACTTCCAAGACATCGAAGTTCGCTCGGTACTGCAGCTGATTGCTGACTTCACCGACCTGAACCTGGTCGCCAGTGATACCGTTGCCGGTCGAATTACCTTGCGACTGAAGAATGTGCCCTGGGATCAAGCTCTGGAGCTGATTCTGAAGACTAAGGGTCTTGACCAACGGCAGGCTGGCAACGTCTTGCTAGTTGCTCCGGCAGCAGAAATCGCCGCACGCGAAAAGCTCGAGCTGGAAAACCAAAAGCAGATTTCTGAGCTGGCGCCACTGCGCACCGAGTTCATTCAGATCAGCTATGCCAGCGCCACCGAGCTGTATGAGCTGTTTGCTGAGTCAGACGCAGGCGGCGGCGCAAGCGGCGGCTCAGTGGTATCTGAGCGCGGTAGCGTGATTGTAGATGAGCGCACCAACTCCATTATCCTTACTGACACTGCTGATCGATTGGAAGACTTCCGCCGGGTCATTGCCCAGCTGGACGTGCCAGTACCCCAGGTACTGATCGAGTCGCGCATCGTTTCGGCCAATGCCAACTACTCCAAGCAGCTTGGTGTACGTTGGGGTGGTGGCGCGATTAAGAACAACGGTCCTTCTACACTCAAATATGGTGGCTCTCTGACCACGCTGAATGAGTTGCAGGACATAGCTGTCGATCCCACAGGCGGTGGAGAAATTACCTCGCCAGACGACCTGGTGGTTGACCTCGGCGTAACCGGAAGCGGCGCTAGTAGCTTTGGTGTCGGCATCACCGGTGGTGGCTATTTGCTCGATCTAGAATTGTCTGCACTGCAGACTGACGGTCATGCAGAGGTAGTTGCTCGGCCGAAGGTCATTACGTCAGACAAGAGCACGGCGATGATCGAATCTGGTGTGGAGATTCCATACCAGGAAGCCTCCAGCAGCGGTGCGACCTCTACGTCGTTTAAAGACGCGGTGCTCAAGCTCGAGGTAACGCCGCAGATCACGCCAGATAATCGCATCATCATGGAGCTGAACGTCAAGCAGGATACGGTCGCGCAGCTAACCGTTGACGGTGCACCGGCGATTAACACCAACGAGGTTGAGACCGAAGTGCTGGTCGACAACGGGCAGACGGTCGTCCTCGGCGGCATCTTCCAAACCGATAAAACGGTATCGACCACAAAGACGCCGTTCCTAGGTGATCTGCCTTATGTCGGTCGGATTTTCCGACGCACATCTGAGCGCGACGACAAGACCGAACTGCTGATCTTCATCACGCCGCGAATTTTGAAGGATTCGATCAAGGCGCGCTAACGCAGAAGGCTCTACGTTCGATACAAACGGCGCGAGCTTGCTCGCGCCGTTTTCGTTTCTGCACAGCCAATTGAGTTCGATGCATCATTGCAGTGAAGCCGGCATTCCCGGTGCCTTACCACTCGGCCGTGGACCGTCTACACTGGCAGGTTGTGGATTCCGGACAGGCTGCATGGCCTCTAAACGACTGTTTCTGATTGGTTTGATGGCAGTGGGTAAAACGACTGTCGGTAGAATGCTGTCTGCTTCTCTGGGCTGGAATTTCGTTGACACCGATCAGCTGATCGAAGAACGTGCCGGCGCGGACATCTCTTGGATTTTTGATGTCGAAGGAGAAGCGGGCTTTCGGGCTCGGGAGGCGGCGGTTATCGAAGAGGCCACGCTTTGGGATAATGTGGTCCTGGCAACCGGAGGTGGTGCAGTGCTCGATCCCCGAAATCGCACCTACTTAGGAGGTCGAGGCACCGTGCTTTATCTCGATAGCTCGCTGGACAGATTGGTCGACCGCACCCGTAAAGATCAGCGACGTCCGTTATTGCAGGGTGGCGATGCTCGGGAAAAACTTGCTGAACTAAAGCGCATCCGCGGGCCCCTGTATGCTGAAATTGCCGACTATCGATTTGTGACGGATCGGCAAGGACCTAAGGTGCTGGCTCGGCGCATCGAGCAACAGCTGCGCAAAGACGGAACCATTTAATGGCGACACAACGCATCAATATCGACCTGGGTGAACGCAGCTATCCCGTTTTCATCGGCGCAGGGCTGTTGCAGGATGCTGCTCTGCTTGAGCCGTTTATTGGTGGCAATCAGGTCGTTGTAATTAGCAACGAAACAGTAGCGCCACTGTATCTCGACCCACTGTACGCTCGGCTCGGGGAGCGGCAAGTGGACGTGCACTTACTGCCAGACGGCGAAGCCTATAAGTCGTTGGAGCAATTTGAGCGAATTATGGAGTTTCTGCTGAGCCGGCGGCACAGCCGCTCGACCACTCTGATCGCGCTGGGTGGCGGGGTGGTCGGAGATATTACTGGCTTTGCAGCCGCGTGCTATCAGCGCGGCGTGCCTTTTATTCAGATCCCCACGACCTTACTGGCCCAAGTGGACTCATCTGTTGGCGGAAAGACGGCAGTGAACCACCCAATGGGCAAGAACATGATCGGTGCGTTCTACCAGCCGCGCTGCGTTCTGGCAGATACCGCTGTGTTGCGCACGTTGCCGAAGCGGGAATATGCCGCTGGCCTCGCCGAGGTCATCAAGTACGGCGTCATTGTTGATGTAGAGTTGTTTGATTGGCTCGAGGCCAATACTGCCGCATTACTTGCCCAAGAGCCGGCTGCACTGGCCCATGCCATACAGCGCAGCGTCGAGATTAAGGCTGAAGTAGTTGCGGCAGATGAGCGGGAAGGGGGAGTGCGAGCCATATTGAATTTCGGCCACACTTTCGGCCATGCCATAGAAACGCTCACAGACTACCAGCAGCTGCTGCATGGCGAAGCCGTGGCCATCGGCATGGTCATGGCCGCGGAGCTCTCTGTTGCCCTGGGCTTGTCAACGATTGAGGATGCCCGGCGCTTGACCGCCCTGTTGCAAGCTGTGGGACTACCGATCACATGTCCAGCCACGCTCAGCTCCGGTAACATGCGCTCAGCCATGGGTTTGGACAAGAAAGTACAAGACGGCAAACTGCGCCTCATTCTGATGCACGGGTTGGGGCGAGTTGAGATTCACGATGACGTGCCTGAGGGCCCTCTGATGACAACGCTGAATCAAGCTTTGACCACGCAAGTGACCCACGGAGATCCGGGTTGAGCACGGTGGCTGGCGAACAGTCGGCCCTAACCCAGGACCCCATGGCAGAGACAGAAGAGCCCGCATCGTCGTCTCGTGGAATCGATGCGCTGCGCAGTAACAATCCTTTTTCCGGCGCCAGTCCGCTGTTCTTTCCCAGCGGCCAGCGCAAACGGCTATTTGATCAGCTACGGCATCTAAGCCAATGGTCCAGGCGTG
>JBPCXR010000348.1:0-5796 GCA_051027215.1 Pseudomonadales bacterium
ATGTAACCTAGGTCAACACGAGTTAGGGATCGGCGAGCGCTAAACGCCGGCCCAGGCTTTCAAGGGCGACGTCGTTCTCTCGAACCACGGATTGGCCGGGCTCAATGGTCATGACACACTGATCTGAATCCCGCAGCTCTTCGGGTAACATCGCCTTCAGTTTGTCGCAGACGAATTGGAAGTCTTCCTGAGGGACGAAGCGCTGAACCACGTCGCACAGGCCCGTTAGCGGATCGAATATTTCGAAGTGCAGGCGGATGACTGACTCGCTGATACCGGCTCGGCCGAACAGCTCCGCCCGCTGCTGCCACTCGTGCTCAGGCAGCCACAGCCCCATTCCTGCGCTGGTAACCACGATGTTGTGCTTGTTGGCCATCAGGTATTGCCAAAGTCGGAATTGGTTGTGCTCGACAAACCGCAGGCTGCGTTCGCCACGGGCGTTTTCCACCTCGCAGCGCACCAGGAGAAATCGATGTGGGATCGGTGCCGCCAATTTTTTGACTCTAGATTTTGAATATTGCGAGAGACTGCTTAAAGTGTAGAACGCATTCTCCGTTGCGCGATCCAATAGCGGCGGGTACGTCGAATTCAAGCAGGCGGGACATCGGCCATGGCTGGCGGAATATTGACCTTTGTGATCTCAGCGATATTCGGCGCCGTGCTGTGGCTGGCGCTGGGCACCAAATTCCAGTTTTCTCCCAATAATCAGGCCAACGATTGGCTAAATCTTGGCGCCTATGGGCTGCTGGCGCTGCCGCTGGTGTTCGTCGTGGTGTTTTTTCTGGTGGAGGCGATCTAGCCGCGCTTCGAGTTAACCGATTGGGTACGGGCGGTTAAGGGCTTTGCTTGGGTTGCTCGTTGCGATTTCGCACAGTGGCAAGTTGAGTGACGTTTGTTATGACGGGTGCACCGTGATTCGCGCTACGCTCCGGTCCCATCCAGGCTTTGCTTTCCTGCTCGCCATGAGCATGATGAAACAGGTTCGCCATCCATTGTTGGCCTTCGCGGGTTTTGCTCAGGTAGCGTAGCGCTGCGCCCAGGTGTGGGTAGACTTGGGCGTAGAAGAAGCCGGGGAATTTCTCGCGCAGGTCTCCGGCGCTGTCGTAGCGGAGCCGTTCAGCGTCGCCAGTTTCGCGAAACTCGGCGAACAGTCGCGAGAGTTTACGCAGATACTGGGGATCACCCATCTGACCGATGAGGTCGGCTGCGCGGACCAGCGAAGATAAGGTGTCATCGAACTGGTAGTAGGGATCCTCCGGGACCGGGAAGCGGGTCATCTCTATGTGGGAGGCTAGGGTGTCGGTGTTGAGCAGCGGCTCGTTGGCAAACCGCTGACTGATGAACAGGCAGCCGCGAGTCACGTGGTATGGCGTCAAGAAGGCGTCTGTTGCCCCAGCCGGCGCGCTGACTCGATTTCCTAGCTCGTCGGTTAGGTAGCTCGCGTCTGCGTCGTCTTTCAGCACGCCACGAATGTAGCCGATGTCATGGTAGAGCATGGCGATGACGGCATGTAACCAGTCGCTGGCGTCGATGTCGCCCTCCGATAGCATGCGGCCGCGGAGGATTACTTGACCGGCGTCGACGACCAGCATGGTGTGGTGCATGTCGTGATAGGAGCAGTCGCAAGTGAGCAGCGTTTCTAGCGCTTCGCGACAGGCACGCTCTAATAATTCCCGTTCAGCGTCAGTTGCACTGGGGAAGCAATTACCAAACCGGGTCAGGCTGGTCACTACGAAGGCTTCGATCGCTGGGCCGTGTAAATCGAGCATGGATGCAGTTTAAGTTCTGGGATCACCCTGAAGTGTGTGACGCGACACGTTCCGATCAGCTTGCCGATACCGGCCCACAACGTGACAATGAGTGCTCGAAGCCATGCCCATGATTAGCGTTCCGCGAGAACGATGCAACAGAGAACTTGTGAACCATGTCACACCTGGAACTTAGGCATCTGCGCACGCTAGCGGCGCTACGGGATAGCGGCTCGCTGGTCGAAGCCGCGGAGCGGGTGTTTCTGACTCAGTCCGCGTTGTCGCATCAGATCAAGGATCTCGAGCATCGGCTAGGTACCAGCCTGTTCATTCGCAAGACCAAGCCCGTCAGCTTCACTCCCGCGGGTGAACGGCTGTTGGCCCTTGCTGATCGAGTGCTACCAGCTGTTGACGAAGCAGACGAAGATCTCAAGCGTCTGGTGGGCGGTGAGTCAGGGCGTATTTTCATGGCCATCGAGTGTCATAGCTGTTTCGATTGGTTGCTACCTGCCATCGATAGCTATCGTGAGGCCTGGCCCGATGTAGATCTGGACATAGCGACGGGATTCAACTTCGCGCCGTTCCCGGCACTGGTGCGAGGCGATCTGGACTTGGTCATCACCGCCGACCCGGTTGCCGATGGCGGCATCACCTATTTGCCCCTGTTCAGCTACGAAGCTCAGTTGGCAGTCTCCCGGCACCATCCGCTGGCGGCGAAGGAATATGCGGAGCCAGCAGATCTGCGGGATGAGACACTGATCTGCTACCCCGTGGATCGGGATCGGCTAGATGTGTTCCACAGTTTTCTGGAGCCAGCTGGTGTGGAACCGGCCCAGGTACGGACCGCGGAGTTGACCACCATGATGATTCAGCTCGTTACCAGTGGTCGCGGCGTGACCTGCCTGCCCAACTGGGCGCTGCATGACTATCGCGAACGCAAATTTATCGTCGCGCGATCATTGGGCGAAGAGGGAGTCTGGCCGACGCTGTATGCGGCAGTGCGAACGGATCAGGCGAGCGCGCCATTTATCCAGGGTTTTGTCGAGACGGCGAAGCAGACCTGCTTTGCGAATCTGGTGGGAATCGTGACGGCGGAAACGGAGTGAACAAGCGGGTTTTGTTTCGATAGACTGCTTATGGCATTAGTACTTCTTCGGCCCAGTCGTTTTCTTGCCGGTAACGACGGCGGTCGTGCGGCTCGCCCTGCATATTTAGATCCAAGCGCTCGATAGCCGTCGGTAGCAGATATAAACCTGCAGCTTCTGCCGCAGGGTGGGTAAGCAGGCCATCGTCAAGCAGCGCAGACCTATCCAGTAGCTCAGCCCTACTGGATATAGGCCCGCTCTGGGCTAGCCCGCTTTCATACAGATGGTCCATGCGTTTTGGTGAGTCAGGTCGCAGCAGCCAACTGGCATCAACGATTGCTTTGTCGATGCTCCGAGTCTGGCATTGAAATCGGTACTGTAGTTGCTTACTCGGCCAATAGGTCATAAAGCTCAGCAGCGGTTGCGACTGCAGTGCCAACCACTTCGGGCTCGTTCGATTAATGAAGATCGCTAGTTGATCTTCAATGTCGCGCAGCACCAAGGTGCGAACATCCGCTAGCCCTTCCGAGTTAACGGTTGCCAGGGCCAGAAGCGACGCCATGGGATCCTTCTCGGTAAACGCTTGCTTGCGCTCCTGATTGAACCGGGCTAAGACAGCGGTAGACATTTGGCGTTCTCTAGACAGCAGGGTCGCTCGTTGAGCTACATGTTGAAATGCAAACCGGTTTTCTCGTGGTCTGACAGTTCTTCCGGCGCGTTGGCCTGGTGGCGTTTGGCTATGTTGTACACAAAAGCGTGAGAGCTGGAGAGCAAGGAGTCGCGGATCATATTTTCGGTGTCTAACTCGGCGGCGCGCCGCACCATGCGTTCGAATGCGAATATGAAGTGATTGCTGTGCCGGGCTCGAATGGGCGTGCCATAGAAAAGATCGTAGCCCGCTGCTTCGTCTATCTGCAGCGACAATTGCAGCAGTCTGCGAGAGAAAACTTGGTTGTCGGAAGAGGACTGTAGCTGGAACAGTTTGGCCATCTCTTCCGAAGAAACGAGACCGCTCGCGTCCGTGCCTTGACCTTGACTGGAGATAAAGAGCAGACCGCTGATGGTGCCCAGCTGCTGGCGAACACCGTCGGCAATCTTGAAAAAGGTCTCCTGCCGGGCGTGCAGCTCGCTGGCCGCCATCTTTTCGGATTGAATGATCGCCTGTTCCGCGGTGCGCTGGATCTCCACCGCTTGATCCCGCAGCGCGCGGGAGTTGTGCTGCAGCTCTTTCTTTTGCAGGAAGTAGCCAATGACCAGCCACAAGAATGCTAGCGGCGCAAAACTGCCTTCCAAAAAGCTTCCAAGCTTTTCTGCGGGCAGGCTCGTGAAGTTTGCCCAGCCAACGGTATGGGTAACGTAGGCATAACCCAGGAGTAACCAGCCTAAGGTTACGCTCATACCAAACCAAATCCGCCAGTCTAAGTCTTTGCCAATCACTTGCCAGCTCCCTTGCGAGCGGGTCGGGTCAGTTGGCTAGTCAGAGCTGTCGTTCTGATTCAACTGTCGACGAATTTCTGCAACGTCCCGTTGAATCTCACTGATGCGGAACACCAGATCCGGAAGCTGGTCGGAAATGCGCCAGACGAGGAAGGCAATGCCCAGCAGTGCGAGGAAACTGAAAAAGCCCATGGTTGGGATCCTTGAATAGTCAGTCGGCTCAATGATCCCTGCTCCGGCCGACCGAGTCTACCCGCGCAGCGATTTTGGGGTGAGCAATTGCACTAAAGACGCGTTACCGAAGCGTAGATCAGAAAAATGCTCGCCCGCGAAGCAAAACTGAGCGATGCCAAAGGTGGGAAGGTTGTCGATTACTGGTTCAGCCCCGAGGCCGTTTACCAGGTCGGTTAGCCCCGGGTTGTGGGCAACGACCGCTACGCTTTCGACCTCATTGGGCGTGCCCTGGAGAACGTCCAGCACGGCGCTGGCGCTGGCGTGGTAGAGGTCATCCAGCGTTACGCACTGGTGTTCAGCGATTGCGAATCCGGCGCCAACGTAAGCGGCGGTGTCCAGGGCGCGGCGCGCGCTGCTGCACCATAGCCAGGTGGGTGAGTTGGGTAGCTGGGCCAGGTAGTCGCGGAGCCTCTCGCCATCGCGCCGGCCCCGGGCATTTAGGCCTCGATCGAAATCCCTCTGCTGGGGATCTGCCCAGGAAGACTTGGCATGGCGGATGATCCAGAGGTATTTCATTGTCTCGCTCGGCAAATCAGCGCCAGGGTTTGCGCGTCGAACACCGTGGTTCTATGCATACAACGCAAAAAACTCGTCGATGGCCGCGAGCTGATTGCCGTGGGCGCTGGAGGGCACGATGATCGGCGTCTTAATGCCGGAATCGAACCAGGCTTCGATCCCATCTCTTACCTGAGTCGTGTTGCCAAACAGCGTTGTGTCTGCCAGCCAGCGATCAGATAGGCATTCCGGCACCCGATCGAAGTCTTTGTCAGCGATCGCCGATTCAACGTCTGCCATTTCCTGTGCGTAGCCTGCCTCGCGCCAGTAGTTACGATAGTTTGGCAAGAACGCATAGCTCGTCAGGGTTTTGCGGTTGACGGCTTTCGCGGCTTCTAGATCATCGCTGATGCAGGTAGGAATCATGTTGCCGATGAAGAAATCGTCATTGGCTCTACTGCCCTCGCTCAGTACCGCCAAGCTGGTATTCATGTGGGAACGAGCGCCGTTGGCGAAGACCATGCCGTCGCCGACTTCTTCGGCCAGCGCGATCATTTTCTGTCGCAAGGTGGCAAGCACGATGGGAGGTAGTTCACCGACTCGCGGCACCGCCTTCATGTCCGCCACGAACTGGCGCATATCGCCTAAGGGTTTGCCTTGGGTTACACCGATTCGGGCCATAGCTGCTTCGTGACTGACTCCGACGCCAAAGCGGAATCGACCACTGGAAACCTCGTGCAGAAAGCCGGCCGTGGACGCAAAATCGGCGACATTGCGGGTGTAGATGGGCGTAATAC
>JBPCXR010000349.1:0-8275 GCA_051027215.1 Pseudomonadales bacterium
GCGCCTGTACCGTCACAGCGCTGCAATCGGCGCTTGCTACCCACTGTGGCAACAGTGAGAGCACCGACGACATCACAGCAGTGGAGCTGACCATTGTCGAACCAAAGGCCTTTGATCTGGTACCACAGCATCCGGCATTGGAATATGAAACCAGCCCTCGTCAGTGGCAGTTAAGCTATGAGGTTCGCGATGATTCCCTCGCTGACTTCACCCCTTTCCCGTTGTTGCAACGCATGCTACTGGGCACGCCCGCCTTACGCAGTCGCATGTCGGAGATAGGCATGGTAGTTACAGAAATGTATTGCAATGCTCTCGAACATGGCGTGCTGCGACTAGATTCGAGCCTAAAGCAAGACGCACAAGGATTTGCGAAGTATTACCGTGCACGCTCTGAAGCATTAAGGGAGGCTCGGGGCTTCGTGCGCTTTGACCTTTCTTGCCGAGAGCAAAATAAACGTGTGCTGTTGGAGATAAGCGTAACCGATAGCGGACCTGGCTTTCGACCTGAATCAGATCGTGCAATTGGGCAGCCGAATGCGGGTGAGGAGGTTCTGCATTGCAGTGTCGACTCGACATTCCATGGGCGCGGGATTGGCCTGCTCCAAGAGACTTGCCAACGGGTCGAGCATTTAAACGAAGGCAGAACGACTAAGGTTGAACTTGTGTGTGACCAAGATGACTGAAGCTGCGTGGATCAACGAAGAAGCGCTCACGGTTCTCCGTGAGGTTATGGAAGATGAATTTCAGGCAGTGCTGGATGCGTTTTACCTACAAGCCGAGTCCACCTGGAGCCAAGTTGCAACACAGCTGCGCCAACCGGACCTGAACGCCGTTAGTCGCTCAGCGCATGCACTCAAGGGCAGCGCCTTGAGCCTTGGGGCCGAGCGTCTATGCGAAACATTAGAGGCTCTGGAATCTGCGGCTCGCGCTGGTGCAATGGACGAGAGCAAAACATTGCATCAACGAGCAGACGAGGAACTAAAGACCACTCTGACTGCACTGCGGGCGCAACTGGCCTGATTATTGCTTTCATGATTACATTAATTATCGCTGTAGTGGGCTTGCTACACGCGTGGTGAGTCCATATCCGTTAACTGAATAGGCGCCCTAGTGCTGTCTACTTTACTTCTGCAAATGCCGGCGAGCGATGGTCGAGAGACGTTGAATCCCGCCTTAGGACCCATGTCGCTGGGACCCATGTCGCTGGGACCCATGTCGCCGGGACCCAGTGAGCCGCTGCCAGAAGCATTTGCCGGCGCGTTACTCGCAGCGGCTGCCAAGCTGAGCCCGAAATCTGGCGCAACCAGTGACAATACACCGGAACCTGCAGCGCCTATGGACTCTGCGGCAGAATCCACGCAAATGGAATCGCAGCCTAATCCGCTGGCGCTGCTCCACACAGAGCAAGTACGTTATCAGCTCAACGATCTCGCGTGGGCGCTCCCAGCGATGGCCAACTCGACAGCTACTAGGGCGGTCAATACACATGCTGAGAGCAGCGATGCAGGCAACCATCTACCGCATCAGTTGCCAGCAAACGGCAGCACTTTGCCGCTAGATGCGCCGATCCAAGCATTGCCCGACGACCTCGGCGTTACAGGAGCAGCGTCATCAGCGATCGGTACTATGCCGCCAACACCGTTTCGCGAAAGTAACTTACCACCAGTCCTAGAAACAGCACGTCCTGCCAGCAAGCTGACGGCGCCACTGCTTACATCATCGTTAACGCTGCAGCCAACGACCCCAGTGCCTGCGCAAGCGGCCGAACCTTCCCTCGATGAGCCACAAGTGGAGTTCCGAGGGCTTCCCGGCCGAGTCGCCGATGAGCGAGTTGAGAGCGGCGCACGATCAGAGCGATCCATCAGCGAACTGGAGATGGCGAAATCATCAATAGGCGCAGAGCGTCCAAAGATCCTGCTGCAAGAATCCACCCGCACTGCTGCGGCTGGGCCATCTCCCGTTCTCCCTACTCGGAACAACAACGCTGAACTGCTACCGCCAACGTCACCTCCACCTGCTCCTATACAGGCGAGTGATGCTCTAATGGCGACATTGGAGAAAGTGTCGAAGCCAGTAGCCTTCCCAGGCGAGCCTGCGCGTGGACAAGGACCTATGGCGGTCAACGGGTCGGCTCTGGAACTACCGAGCGTAACGACCCAGAGAGCGGAGCCTCAGGCCAACCTAAGCGCTAGTACAAGTACAGCTGGCACGGCCCCAACTCCAGTGCTGCCCCCGTCCACATCGCCGACACCAACCGATAGTTCGCTTGTTGCCGTACAAACAGGGCCAAACAGTGCGCCAATGGAAGCTTCAGCTGCCAGCGTGAGCGCGTTGGAAAGATCCCCAGAGGGTGCAGCAACACAGCTTCGAGTACTCACCTTGACCCAAACCGATGAGTTGGGTGATAAGTTAGGTGCACTGCTGGCCTCGATAAAGCATATGGGTAAGTCTCAGCTGTCAATTCAGCTGCATCCTCAAGAGCTTGGGCGTTTAGAAGTGCGTATAGCACCTGGCGCTGAGCAAGCGCTGAACGTTTCTATCACCGCACAACAGGCAGCAACTCGAGATCTAGTTGAAGCCCATTTGCACCGCCTTAGATCAGCGCTTGACGATCACGGCTATGCAGAGGTGCATGTTGAGGTCGGTCAAGACCGCGACAGCGCAACAAACAGCCAACAGCAGCAGCAATCCGAAGAGCAACCCACCTGGCCAGTAGCCAGCGCAGCCGGGCAGCTCTGGCCTGGTTCGGTTTCAGGCACCCTGCCTGGAAATGGTCTTGAACACAGCCAAATCGCAGCAGTGGGCCCAGGCATAGACGCCTACGCCTAAGGCGTCAGTGATCTGACGTCAGCAACGTCAGGCAAAGTCAAAAATCCGTTCTACACTTTCTCCAGAAGGGCGATTTATTGCATCGCTCATGGAACACAGCGGTAGATGGACAAATGGCTGAAACAGAAACTGGCTCACAAGAAACAGATGCGCAAGAGAAGGGCGGTAAAAAGGGCCTACTGATGCTGATCGTTGCCGTCGTTGTCGCCATTGGTGCCAGCGTCGGCGGGACTTTGTACTTTGTCGGCCAAGATTCTGCCACTGAAGATGTCGCAGCGGTGGAGGAAAACCTGGCACAACCAGCGATCTACCACGAGATGCGACCATCGTTCATCGTCAACTACAACACGGCTACCAAGCCCCGATTCTTGCAGGCGGAGCTGTCTGTTATGGCCCGAGACCCGGAGCTAATCGGCGCGTTAATTGACCATACCCCATTGGTGCGGGCGCGGGTGCTCAAAGAGCTTTCTGACGCGACCTTCGACGAAATTCGCACTCACGAGGGCAAAGAAGCACTGCGAGACCAACTGCGAAAAGCGCTGGATGAGCTTTTGTCCCAGGAAACCCAGCTTACGGGTGTGGAATCCGTGCTGTTCACCAACTTCGTGCTGCAGTAGGCGATTCCAGTGGCTGACGACGAGCTTCTTTCCCAAGACGAGATCGATGCGCTGCTGGCACACGGCGATGACGATGCCGCAAGCGATACCGGCGGTGTTGACGCGCGACCTTACCAACTAGGTCGAGAGCAGAGTCCAAGCCGAGGTCGACTACCTACGCTGGAAATGATTGCTGAGCGTTTTGCTAGACGTTTCGCAGAGACCTTGCGAGAGATTTTCCGTCAGGATTTCGAGGTCGGCCCAGGTGGGGTCGACACTCGAGTCTTCGCTGACTACTGCCAGGATGCGGTGCTCCCCGTCAATCTAACTGTTTGCAGCTTCGATCCCATCGCCGGAGCGGGGCTATTGGCGTTGGACGCGAGTTTGATTTATCAGTTGGTTGATCGCTACTTTGGCGGCAGCGGCTCGGAGACCGCTCGCCAAGGCATGCACTTCTCGCCGACGGAACAACGCGTCGTACATCGCGTACGCGAGCGCCTATTTAGCGATTGGGATGCTGCTTGGCAGGACGTGCTAAAGATTCACACGAGCATTAGTGAAGAAGAAAGCAATCCAAACTTGATTAATGCATTCGCTGCTAACGACCTGTTGACTTTCGTGTCTTTTGTCATTCGATTCGGCGATGCCAGCGGTCGAGTGGTAGTGGCTCTGCCCTATAAGGGCCTAGAGGCCCATCGCGCGATATTGGATAGCCTGGGTCACAAAGAAAGCGCAGAACTGGCGCAACAATGGCAGCCGCGACTGGCTGAGGCGTTGCTGGATGCGGAGGTTTCGGTGCGCTGTCAGATTGCATCGACCGAAGTGCGGTTGCGAGAGGTGCTGAACCTTAAAGCCGGCGACATCCTGCAAGCCGATGTACCAGCGTTCCATCAAGCTTACGTAGATAACGTGCCGCTGTTTAAGGGCAAGCTCGGCGAATCTGCAGGAAAACTAGCACTTGAATTTCAATCCAGAGGTTGAGTAGCAACCTTATGCGAGAGCGACTATGAGCGATGCGGAGCAATCCGAAGTAACTACAGATTCTACGACCGGTAGCGAGCCGGAGCGCTCGCAGAACCTAGACGTGGTCATGAATATCCCGGTCAGGCTATCCATGGAGGTTGGTCAGACAAGCATCAGCATTCGCAAGTTGCTCGGTCTGACGGAAGGCTCCGTCGTTGAGCTGACGCGCATGGCAGGGGAGCCGCTGGACGTTCTGGTCAACGGCACGCTCATCGCCAAAGGCGAGGTCGTGGTGGTAAACGAAAACTTCGGCATTAAGTTGTTGGATGTGATCAGCCCCGAACAGCGACTACAGAGTTTGAACTAACGCCAGCTATGGATATTGGAAGCCAGGTTCAGTCGGTGATGGTAGCACTGGCCACCGTAGTCGGGGTCATGCTGCTGCTTGCCTACGGCGTAAAGGTGCTTCGAGGCCGGGTGCAGTCTGGTCATGGCGACTTGGAAGTACTCAGTGCGACACCCGTTGGGCCAAAAGAGCGTTTGCTATTGGTTAGAGTTCGAGATCGCGAAGTGCTTCTAGGAGTGGGCCCGCAAAGCATCAGCTCGCTAGGTGAATTTCCGGTCGACAATGGTTCCGAATCGTCGCGCAACAGCAGTGGAGTAGACGCATGATGCGCTGGTGCCGCTTGTTTAGCGTGCTAGTGGGTATGCTTGCCTGTGGTTACTTGCCGCTGGCAGAAGCGGCTGGGGAATTGCCCATACTGTCTGTAACTGCCGGTCCAGACGACACCCAGAACTACAGCATCAGTCTACAGATCGTCGCCATTATGACGTTCCTGACGCTTTTGCCATCTTTCGTCATCATGCTCACGGGCTTCACCCGAATCATTGTGGTATTCGCCATCCTGCGACAGGCAATTGGGCTACAGCAGACACCATCGAATCAGATATTGATCGGCCTGGCATTGTTTTTAACCATCTTCGTCATGTCGCCCGTTCTGCAACAGGTCAACGAACACGCGCTCGCGCCCTATCTGGCAGAACAGATTGGACCGCAGGACGCCTTAACCAAGGCTGCTGGAACCTTTAAGGAGTTCATGCTCGAGCAGACGCGAGAGGCAGACTTGGACATGTTCATGCGCTTGTCGGAATCGCCCGCGGTCGCCACGCCAGAGGATTTGGACTTTTTTGTGGTGGTGCCAGCCTTCATGACAAGCGAGCTGAAAACCGCCTTTCAAATCGGCTTTATGTTGTTCATACCGTTTTTGGTTATCGACATGGTGGTTGCCAGCGTGCTGATGTCGATGGGCATGATGATGCTGTCTCCGCTGATTATTTCGTTGCCGTTTAAAATCATGCTTTTTGTGCTGGTGGACGGTTGGGTCCTGATTATGGGAACCATCGCCACCAGTTTTGGTATGAGCCAATGACCCAGGGAGACGTGTTATCGCTGTTTGGCGATGCTCTGTGGCTGATCGTACTGCTGGTCGCAGTTGTCGTGGTACCGAGCTTGTTGGTTGGTCTGGTGGTGGCCGTGTTTCAAGCCGCGACTCAGATCAACGAGCAGACATTGAGCTTTCTGCCTCGGCTCATGGCAACGCTGATAGCCATTATGGCGTTTGGACCGTGGATGTTGCAGCGTCTGCTGGAGTTCGCTGAACGCATTGTGCTAGCAGTTCCGACGCTGGTGGGCTAGATGTCTCTGCTATACCCGCAGATCTTCACCTGGCTTGCACACCTACTACAGGTAGTAGTACCCGTAGGTGCGTTTGTCATGGTGGTACCGGTATTTGGCAATGGCATGGTCTCCCCCCGAGTTAAAATGGCCCTGGTATTCGCGATTGCTATGGCATTGGCTCCGACGTTACCGCCGCCACCGGTAGCTTATGAATTGGGGCTTGGAACGTTTTTACAGACGGGCTGGCAGCTACTAACTGGCGTTGGTCTCGGGCTCGCTACGCTGGCCTTTTTTCAGATTTTCGTGATCGCCGGACAGTTCTTGGGAATGCAGATGGGTCTGGGGTTCGCCGCCATGGTAGATCCTGGCAATGGTGTGCAGGTAACGGTCTGGAGCCAGTTCTTTTTGATGTTGGTAACCCTGACATACCTCGCATTGAACGGCCACTTGGCGACCTTAGAGGTGCTGCTCTACGGGCTGCAGCGTAGCCCAGAAATAGTGTCCCTTGATTGGGCCCAGTTCGCGCAGGAAGTTGCGGCTCTCGGCGCCTGGATGTTTCTAGGTGGTGTGGTGATCTCGCTCCCAGCAGTGTGTGCGCTGCTGATCGTCAATCTGGCCTTCGGTGTCATGAGTCGCAGCGCCCCGCAATTAAACATTTTTTCTCTGGGTTTTCCTTTCAGCTTGCTGTTCGGCTTAGTGGTCATCTGGTTATCGTTAAACAGCCTGATGCCACAATTCGACCGCCTGTCAACCGCATTGCTAGCTCAACTCACGAACTGGGTGCAATAAGCCGTGGCAGAAAATAGCAACGGTCAGGAGCGCACCGAAGAAGCGACCCCTCGGCGCTTGCAGAAGGCGCGCGAAGAAGGGCAGACCGCTCGCAGCCGTGAACTAGTCACCATGGCCCTGGTGGGCGGTGGCGCGCTCGGACTTCTGTCTTGGTTCCCGAGGGGCAGCGAGGTTTTGCTGGACTTCGGCCGTTCTCTGTTCACTCGTGCAGGCAATCGAGTTCTGGCTACACCAGAAACCCTGCAGCAGGTGCTCAGCGATGCTATGTGGATCGGTGCAATGGCGGTTGGACCCTTATTGTTGCTGCTGGTTTTCATCTCGATTGCCGCGTCCGGGGCGCTTGGTGGATTCCTTTTTTCCAGCAAAGCGATGATGTTCAAGGCCGAGCGCATCAGCCCATTGAAGGGTTTCAAGCGCATGTTCTCGACTCAGTCGGTGGTTGAACTCTTCAAGTCCATCGCTAAGTTCTGCCTGATTTCTGGAACCGCCATTGTATTCATCTGGCAATCATTAAGCCTACTGTTTTCCCTTGGTGGCAACGGTGTCGCCGGCGCCGCTACGGACGGTTTAGAGCTGGTCGGCGGTGCGTTGTTTCTATTCGCTCTAGTGCTCGGTTTGATCGCTGCCGTCGATGTGCCGTTCCAGATCTCTACCCACAAAAAGCAACTTCGCATGACCAAGCAGGAAGTGAAGGACGAGATGCGAGACTCTGAGGGTAAGCCCGAAGTGAAATCAGCGATTCGTCGCGCCCAACAAGCCATTGCCAATCGCCGAATGCTGGAAGAAGTGCCTAGCGCGGATGTCGTCATCACCAACCCAGAGCACTTTGCCGTTGCACTACGCTATGAAGCAGGTTCCGTCGCACCCCTGGTGGTAGCTCGAGGAGCAGATCACATGGCGCTGCGAATTCGAGAAGTAGCAAGCGCCAACAAAGTGCCTATGTTAAGGCTGCCGCCGCTGGCGAGGGCCATTTACTTCCACTGCAACCTGGGTAACGAAATTCCGGCACCGCTCTACGCTGCTGTGGCTCAGGTACTGGCTTACATACAACAGTTGCGTGAGTTCCGGCGCCTGCACCAAGGCACTCGCCCAACCCTGGGGCCGGTTAACATACCGAGAGATATGCAGCGTCAAGCCGACGGCGGGGGCGAATGAACATGCTCAACTCCCTGCTGCGCTTTAATCTGAGCATCCCGATTCTCCTGCTCTGCCTGCTGGCGTTGATGACCTTACGGGTACCGGCATTTCTATTAGATGTGGCGTTTACTTTCAACATCGCGTTGGCAATCGTCGTGCTGCTTGTGGCCGTCTACGCATTGCGTCCGCTGGAGTTCGCGGCGTTCCCGACCATAGTGCTGGTCGCCACGCTGATGCGACTGGCGCTAAACGTAGCATCAACCCGGGTTGTGCTGCTTGATGG
>JBPCXR010000350.1:0-14949 GCA_051027215.1 Pseudomonadales bacterium
CGAACTGATCCTTGCTTAGGCCGGCACCACCGTATTCACGCGGCCAGGTGGGGACCGTCCAACCGCGTGCAGCCATACGCTCTAACCATAGATAGGCATCAGCATTGCTGCTTTCGTGTTTTCGACCCCCGTTAACTTCCTCGCCCTTTCGCATTCTGGTGCGCATAGAATCTGGACAGTTCTCGGCAAGCCAAGCTCGAGCTTCGGTGCGGAAGTCGTCGAGTTCAGTCAAAGTCACACCTTCTGGCAATGTTGATGGTTCCATAGGAGCGCATAGCAAAGCGGGGGCACAAGCCCCCGCTATTCATCATACCTGAGCGCAGTAACCGCGCCTTGCTTACGGGCTAGATTCTACCCCGCACGCCAACGAACCAGTAGCGGCCAACGGCATCATAGATGGCCTGGTTGGCTTCGGTTTGAGTACCGTAAATGCCTCTCGGCGGATCTTCTTCCGTCAGATTGTTCACGCCGCCATAGAATTCAATCGTAGCCCGATCAAGCTCCAGCAAGTACTGCAGGTTGATGTTGTGGTACATCACGGAATCAGCACTGGAGGGTGAAATATCTTCAGCAATGTCGTCACCGCGGGCATAACGCTTGACCTCGCCAATATACCGTCCGGTCCAGCCCACGGTGACATTGCCGTGGTTGTAGCTGGCTGTGGCACGGAAGGATCGAATGGGATCGCCCACTTCACCTCGCTCGATGTTCAGCTCATCTGGTCGATCCTGAAAGATGAATTCATCCAGCTCTTTCAGGTAAGTGCCAACAAAGTTGAAGGCAAAATTGCCGCTGAGCCAGCTCATTCCGCCACCGTCAGTCCAATCGGCGAGCGACTTGTTATAGGTGATGGCGACATCGACTCCTTCTGTGGTGAGCTTCGAGGCGTTAACAAAAGTTGAGCGGACGAAATCGATGTCTTGAGTGACGGCATCACGAGTGAACAGACTACAGAAGTTCGCGTCCGGGCCCCCGGTCGCGTCAACGCAATTGTCAACGATGTCTTGCGCATCAACCAGCGTAATCGCATCCGCAATCTCGATGTCGTAGTAGTCCACGGTGAGTGCAAGACCATCGATCCAGCTGGGCTCATAGACAAAGCCGTAGGTATAGCTCTCAGAATCTTCCGCCTCCAGGTCACGGTTACCGCTAGACTCACTGTCTACCGAGACGTTGTCGTTTGCCTGAAAACCCGGCGGTAGGCCCAATGCCGCGCAGTTGCCTGCACGGTCTGGATCATCATCAATCACGTCGGCGTCGCAAGGGTCATCAACATCACTGAAACCCGGCGTCGCCGGTCGGAACGCCTCAGAAATGTTCGGTGCTCTCACCGCCTCTGAGTAAGTTGCCCGCAGTCGCAACTGATCAAAGGGCGCCCAGATGATGCCCGTCTTCCATGCTTCAGCATGGCCGGAGTGGGTGTAGTCAGCAAAGCGAATGGCACCGTCTACCGTCAGCTCATGAAAGAAGGGCACATCGGCAAGCAATGGTACGGTAATTTCCGCAAAGCCTTCGAACACCTCATAGCCGCCTACCTCATCGGGTTGCGCAGCGCTTTCCGTCAAATCAGCTTGAACGATGGGGTCACCGTCGGTCGCACTTTCCTCTCGACGCCATTCAAGTCCCGCGGCCCAGCCGATTGCGCCAGCAGACAATTCGAACCAGGAACTGGTGTCGGAAACCAAGGCAAGCCCCGCCGACTCCTGCTCAAGTTCTTGTTTTTCTTCAGTACGTATGAACGAGAAGTCCACGGCCGCTTGAGAGTTTCGTCGACCAAAAGGATTGAAAGGTACGCACTCGCCCAGCACCGCTGCCGAAGGATCGCGACACACAATCTCGCCGCTAACGGGGTCTGCGATGGCATCCACAGCAGCTGTCAAGTTGGCAGGTATACGCCGATTCAGACCGACCACCGTGTTGCTAACTTTGCCGTAGTTGTAGAATACGTCATAGTCGATTGCACCAATGCCCGTTTCGATCAGCCCCTGCATACCTACGACCACGCGTTCGGTTTCTCTCTCGATTAGATTACGGCGGCTGCCCGCGTCAGCATGAAAGCGCGCTAGATTCGCACCGGTTATGCCATTGCCTAAGAGATCTGCGCGCAAGGCTTCATCCAGATACGGGTTATCGGCGACGTTGATATTAATGCTGCCGAAGTTGAAGCTCGGCTGCAGCTCTTCTTGAATGTCGGTTTCAAGATACTTGGCGTCCAGGTAAACCTCAGCGGCCTCGGAGAACTCGTAGCGCAACGTGCCGTTGAACGAGTCTCTAGAGACATCCGGAGTAATGGTTACGTAGTCCTCGAGGAAAAAACAGAAGTCGCAACCGTTCGGGAAAGAGCCAAAGGCAAAGCTATTAGATTGATCACGTAGCGTCTGTGGCTGCGGTGCACCGTTGTCATCAAATACGATGAGACCATCGGCGTTGCCGAAAGCACTTGGCGGGCCACCGAAAGGGAACAGAACGCTGTTCTCATCGATGCGTTCACTAATTACGTTGCGAACGATCAAACGGTCCGGAATGCCGTCATTTTCCCCTGTGTCATCCGGGTTGATGATGGTGCCGTAGTTGTTGTTGTAGTCTAGATCGTTGGCTTGAATGTCACCCAACCGATCGTTGGCAAAAGACAGCGTGAAATTGCCCCGTTCTTCACCAAAATTTCGCCCAAAGGTCATAGATATCGAGTGGTTCTGGCCGTAGTCACTTCCCGCAGCGCCACCATTTGCATCGATTTCGAACCCTTCAAAGTCATCTTTTAAAATAACGTTGATCACGCCGGAGACCGCATCCGAGCCATAGACAGCTGAAGCGCCACCAGTGATGACTTCGACCCGATCGATCAGCGCCTTGGGAATGGAATTGAGATCTACCGCCGTTGTGCCGGGGGAGCCGCCGACATGACGTTTACCATCGACCAGCGTCAGCGTTCTGGCTTCTCCTAAGCGACGCAGATCAGGCAGGTTCAGACCCGCCAGATCGCTAAAGCTGTTGGAGTTCCCTACCATCGTTGCGGTTGAGCCTAGTGCCGGCAATTCCGCCAACAAACTTCCTAGATCCGCGGTGCCGGACAACTGCAAATCAGCAGAGCCAATGGTGGTGACCGGCGTTGGCTGAGTGAGATTGGGTCGAGAAATTCGCGAACCCGTGACCACGATCTCTTCAACAATGGCATCTTCGGCGTAGAGCAGAGAAGGTGTGGTAAATACCATGGCAAGCAGTCCGAGCAGCACGACACGCGCGAACGCTTTTGGCTGAGACCAATTCATAATGTATCCCCGTGTTGACCTGCAGTTCGATACAGCACGCCATTTTTAACGCCTAGCTGCATTCACCGCGCTTTTTTTTCTTCCGGATTCAGGCGACGTGAGTCATCGTCGCGTTGAACCAATCGGCGCAAATACCTCTCCAGCGCGCCCTCATGGTTGTCTAATGAACCCAGTCCAGTATCCCACAACAGGTATTGCCTGGCATGTCGAAAAAACGTCAAGCGTGTTTGCGTCCGTAGCAGAGACATTGGACTCGCTCCAACGTGTAACGTCACTGGCAATCAATAACATTACTTTGGCACTGGACTGCCAAAGTCTTGCTACGCTAAGTGACAGATCAAATCAATCGCAGACGCGAGCCGCGACTTCTAGATATGCCGCCCCTTCGCGCACCTCGCCAATCTCGATCAGTACCAATGCAGTCGATACTCGCTCCACAAAACCCCACTGCCAGATCGGTTCAGGCTCGACACCCGTTAGCTGAGACAACAGCTCACAGCGTTGCCGCGCCTCCTTTCGCGTGTCTCCCGCCAACAATTCTAGACACCAGTCCCGCATCGGCACCGCGAGGTCACATGCTCTCTCCGCGAAGAGTCCGTCGGGATCAACGAATTTGTAGCTTGGGTCAGCGTTCTCGGAACTACCTAGGGAGGCTAAGGCATTAAACGGGTGCGCATCCCCATGAACCAGCACGGCATCCTTTGCGCAGTGGGCCCGCTCTCGTTCCTCGGCAAAGTGCAACGCCTGTTTGATTACCCGCTCCTGACCCGGACGACCCAACGCCTCCCATTTTTCTTGAATGAAATTGATCAACCACCGAGCCTTCTCGGCGCCCGTCATTAATCCATGGGCAGCATCTAACGGAATCCACACTTCGTTGAGCGACTTACACAGGTGCACGATTTGGGCATCCATGGACAGGCCCCGGGAACCTAGCGGTTCCCCCAAACGCTCGAGCAACACGGCGTTGTGGACTTCCTCATGCTCATAGAGTCGGGCAAACCCAGATTCACCAGCTAATCTGTAGACCCGTGCTTCCATCGACAGATCTGCCGATCCTGGCAGACCGATTTTAATAATGGCGTTGCTGCCATCGGCTCGGATGGCTTCAAGCACGAGGCTTTCTGACCCCCCGGTAATCACTGCACCCGCCGTGACCGACCACGCTAATTCAATGGTGGCGACTGTCTGGGGTAACTCAGCCAGCCAGCGGTTACCAGCCTCGCCTAGATTTTGCGCACGAGCCCGAACAATATTCGGGATTGCAATGGATGCTGGCACTCTGTTAACCAAACTGGCGCAGATCGAGGTAAAACTGATTTGGCCCAGTCAGTCCGTCAAACCAAAGACACGTGCCCAATCATCCAGTGCTTCGTACTGATCTTCTACTAGTTGAATGCACAATTGACTATATCCCGCGTCTGTCAGCTCACCTACCCGCTGCTTCAATTGGGTTTCTTCGCCAGTGAAAGTAAGCGCCTCGATGAGATCAGGCGTCACCAGAAACCGCTCATCGTCACGCACGCGCATAAGATGCCCGCGATGGTTGTGCAGATGCCGACGAGATTCAGGGTAGGTCAGGTACACCTCTCGATACGCCTCAAGCCGATTACTCAAATCTTTGCCAATCACCGACTCCATGGCACCGGGCTCAGTGGTCTCCACCAAGTTGTGAAAAAAAACTGAGACATACGGCCCCGCCTGCGCCAACGCGCGCTCAGAGTCCAAACCTTCGCCTGGCCGCAGAACGCAGCCCAGCGAAAATAGTGTGCTGTAAAGATCGGCAGCTTGATGGCCGCTCTCTTCCCAAATGTTCTGCATCTCACCCAGTGTGGCGTTCGCACTCTCAACGTCTCCACCAAAATTGATCCACCCGCCACCAAGCTCCGCCGCCATGCGTCTGGCCTTCGGACCCAAGGCAGAGACGTGCAGCGGTATCGGATCATCAACATTGATCAGCCCATAATCGGGATTCAGAAAGCCAATCTCGTTCGTGTGCCCTTCGTGCTTCCACTTCACGACCTCACCCCGAGTCAGTGCCAGCACACGTTCGCAATAGCTCTTCATACGCGCAAGGCTAATCGCGCGCAGCCCCATGGATCGACGTCCTGTATAGCCCGTACCCACGCCGAAATGAATTCGCCCTGGCGCTAGCTTGTTCAACGTAACGAAGGCATTCGCTGCAACCGGCTCAATGCGATTCGAAGGAATGAGCACACCCGTTGCGAGCTGGATTCGCTCGGTGTGCATTGCCGCCTGGGTCATGCCGATAAAGACATCCGGGTTCAGCAATTGAGTATCGTAAAACCAGGCGAAATCAAATCCCAAGTCTTCGGCCTGCTGCACTATCCGCCAAGAGTCGGTGGTAGTTGCCAAGGCAATTCCAAACTGCATAGCTGATTCCCCTCCGGTTATTCTTTGTTCGACAGCGCTTCCACCGCTTGTGCATGTAAGTCGGAATTGGCTGCTGCCAGAATCCATCCACCCATCGCAGGATCGTCGCCATCTAAGCGCGAAACAACACCACCTGCACCTTCGATTATAGGTATGAGCGCTTGAATGTCGTACGGATTCAACTGACCGTCCGTCGCCAGCTCAACTTCACCAGCTGCCAACATTGCATAGATATAGCAGTCTCCACCGGTGCGTGTCAGCTTTACTTGGGCAGACAATGCATCAAACTGTGATCGCTGCGCATCGGTATCTAGAAGATCAGCACCTGTGGTCGTCAAAATCGCTGCAGATAACTGCCGACACTCGGACGTACCTAATTGCACCGCCTCCGTCTGCCCCCGCTTGTAGTAAGCACGATCGCCGTCACCCCAAAAAAGCTCACCAACAAACGGCTGACACATCACACCCAAAATGGGCTTCTCGCCATCGTGAAGCCCTAACAAAACACCCCAGTGCACCATGCCTGACATGAAAGCACGGGTGCCATCGATTGGATCAATTACCCAAGTCAGACCATTACCACGTTGGTAACCAAATTCCTCACCATAAATTCCATGCTTGGGAAACTGCGCTTGCAGGCGTTCACGAATGAGTGTCTCCGCCTCGCGATCGGCCGCTGTTACCGGATCAAATCGGCCATCCTCTCGCTTGTTGTCGACCTCTACCCCCGAACGGAAGTAACGTAACGTAACCGCACCTGCCGCGACGGCGATATCACAGGCCGCCGCTAGAAACTCATCGCGTTCTCGTTCGGTAACCTGCACCCGCTTCGATCGACCGAATCGATCCGTCATAATTACCTCTCTCCGGCTAAGCTCTTGATTATGAACGATGGTTTTACTGCTTCGCTAGCAAGGGCTATGATCACCGACCGCTCACAGCCGGATAGCCAACATGACTCGTGACGTGATCGTGCCCGAAGGCGACCAAGCTCTCTACGACAACTTTCATTTCGCCCAGGCTGTGCGAGCTCCCAACGGCTTAGTCCTGTGCTCTGGCCAAATTGGCACAGAGGCAAATGGCAAGGTGCCTGACTCTGCGGAGGACGAATTTCGTAACGCCTGGCAGGCGGTCGGCAGAGTTCTCTCAGCAGCAGGTATGGGCTACGAAAACATCATCGAGTACACCACTTTTCACGTCGGGCTGCAGGATCACCTGGCAGCCTTCATGAAAGTCCGCGATGAGTTCGTCCAGGAACCCTGGCCAGCTTGGACTGCTATCGGCGTAACGGAACTGGCTGTTGGTGGGGCTCGGTGTGAGGTGCGGGTGGTTGCAAATTCGTAACTGTGACCTCGCCCACAAACACGAACAAGACTCGGTGACGCGTACTCAGTCTAGAGTAGATATTAGGACTACCATTCTTTAAGAATTGCTGAGCTTTTTGGCGCATTCTCAGCAGCACTACTGGAATTCGGCATTGACCAATCCAACTGCGATACAACCCTAGTTAACCGAAGGCTGCACTTCTACCGAACCCCAAAACATGTTCGTTTTTGACAAATTTATTTCCTACATATTCCCGCTGAGCCTGCTCGAAGGTACGCCCTGGTTACGCGCCTGGAAAGATAAAGAAAGGGAAGATTTCGTCGCGGTTGCGAGAATCTTTTTTCCAGTAGCCGCGCTTCTCTATCTCGGCCACTTCGTATTCTTCGATCTCGCTATGGGACTGGAACCTAAGTCCTTTTGGCTCAAATTTCGGGCCTCAATGGCTACGGTGGCGATGGTGGCGACGCTGTTCTATTTAACTCCTTGGTGCAAAAAGCGCTTTTATCGGGCACCAGCAATCATTGTGTGCCTCCTTTTTTGCTACTTTCAAGGAAGGGTGGTGGTCTGGTATCCCGAAGCGCCATGGCTCTATTGCTTTCTATTTGTCGGGATCTGCTCACTACTTCTAAAAGCATCAATAGTAATTTCAGCAATGTTTGCTGCTGTTGCTATTTCACTGCAATGGGCTTCGCTGTTGGAAGCAAACATCGCGGTACCCGTAATTTCCAGCGCCGCGGCAGTCACACTCATCTTAATACTAGCTTCCCGGAGCGGGTACACAGCAGAAATACGTTACTTTCTACTAAGCCAACAAAATATCGCTAGCCAGAAAAAAAATATCGAAATGAACATTGAGTTCACTGACCGAATCAAATCGTTCATACCTGGAGAAATCGCAAAACGGCTGGAAGAACACCTTAGCTCTGGGAGGATGACGGTTCTGCAGGCAATAGACGAGGTGCTCAGGCCCAAAAAACAAAATGTCGCTTGCCTATTCAGCGACATCAGAGGCTTCACGGAAGCAAGCAAAGACCTCGATGAATTTATTGGCGAACTAGTATTGCCGAATGTGAAAGCTTGCACATCAGCAATAGATGAGAACGGAGGAGTGCCGCGAAAGATTGGTGATCTAATATTCGCCTATTTCGACACAAAGAGCGCCCATCACAATCTATTGAATGCAGTCATGGCCGCACTACAAATCTCCAAAATAAATCAAGAGCAAAGCAGTGATGATGCACACCTAAAAGTCGAGAGATACATCTTACTTGCTACTGGCGAAGCCTTTGTAGGCAACATTGGGGGCTTTGATTCTTCAGTCGAAATCACTGCCTTGGGATCTCCCGTCAACCTTCTCAGCAGGATAGATGAAATCACGAAGTTAGAAAAAGTCTCTGAACAAATTCGATCAGGAGACATCATCTTCTCTCAGGAAGCATTCAGCCTTATTTCTGAGTTAGGATTGCGCCCTGAGATTCAAAAGATAGACCTCAGATCCATGGGAATCACCATTCGGAACTTTCCGGAGGAGTCTGTTGTATATGCCATGTCACCTACAGCTAATAATCAGGAACACTTCCTAGCGTTCTTCAATTTGGCAATTCAAGATCAGGAACACAAGTGGAATGAAAGAACAGGTGAAGCTGCGTGACTTTACCGATATCGATTACAAGGACGTTCACGACATCGTTTTCCCTGCGGACGTACGAGAAACCGACCTAATAAAGGCAAAGATTGGGATATCAGGAAGTGACGATGGCGAAACCGAAGTAAGGGTATGGAAACTTAGCCCGCTTGGCGTAGAAGTCCTTGTGGATTTCCCATCGAGATTTTCCAAGGGGGATTCAGTAACCCTTGCGATTCGAGTTGGTCGACAGACTACGAAGTTTGAAGGGCTCGTGGTCGAAGTCGCAGAGCATTCAAGAGAGAAAAAACTCCTTCTTGGAGTGCGAATTCACAAAAAGCAAGCTGACCGGCTTGTCGAAACAAATCGTCGATCTTCGACCCGCTGGGTCTGTAGCAGTCAATTCTATCCTGTTGCGATTGCGGCCAATCCTATTCAGTTCAATGACTTCGTGTATATCACTGTTCGAGATATTTCTTCCGGTGGTATGCGAGCACTGACTAGCTTGCGAAACAAATTCCTGGTTCCTGGCATGACCCTCGACTGGCAAATCAGCTTTCCGCTTACCGGGAATGCAATACTCAAGGCCAAAGTAACAAGAGCAGCTCTAACAGCAGACAACGGAAAAGACTACCTAGAACTGGGCATGGAGTTCGTCGACCTCTCCCGAAACGAAAGAGAACTAATCGGGCAGTACCTAGTTCAGTTTAGCGATGCTGGCTCACTAGAAGAAATTCGAAACGAAGGTTTCTATCCAGTTTCTCTAACCAAGGGTATCGACTACAGCTATATCAAGAATGAGGCCGATTTCAGAGAAGTGCTTGAACTACGACTCATGGCCAATCGGCAGGTAGAAAAGATTCCTGGCGAGTATAGCGCAGAAGATATGGCGGACATATTCGATTCAAGAAGCCGCATTATTGTAGGCAGACACAAGGGGAAAATCGTTGGCACCGCCCGAATCACACTCGTCGAAGCTGACGAGAGCCTAGAGACGGAACAGTTCATCACGTTACCAGACTACTTTCCTCGGAGAGACCAAATCGTTGAATGTAGCAGGGCAGCAACTGATCCGGAGTTTCGTCGTGGCGATCTTTGGTACTCTTTGATCCAACACATAGCGATTACCTCTCTTCAGGCGAAACGCCACTTTGCGCTGCTTTCAACAACAGAAGAACTCTCGGCGATGTATCTAGCACTCGGGTTTCAAAGAGCTGACATTACCTACTCACACCCGCTGTACCCCACCAAAACTCAACATGTTTTATTTTTGAATATCCCGCATGCGCTGGCGGGCTCGAACGTAAATGCCCCAGTGTGGAACGTTGTTTGGCGTAGGGTGCTAGATTACGTCAATGAACAAAATCTCTGGCCCGAGCGGATCTCCAACACTAGAACTAAGCTATATCGAATTATCGATCCGATATCGAAACTCGTGCTTCAGGCTCAGAAGAGATTCAACAAGCGCTGATGATCTTTAGCACTGATAGCCTTGACCGGCTAGTGTCGAAACCTGTGCTTTCGTCAACGCTCTGGCTTCTCCTAACGATATGTCTTGGTTCCGGCTTACTTGAACTTAGGGTTACCCCGGACAATCGCATTTTTTATTCCGAGGAAAATGAGAGATTCGCAGATCTACTCGCATTCGAGGACAAATACTTACCGAACAACAACATCTTGTTTGTTATCTACAGAGCATCAGGCACCCCTATTGAAACCACTGATGCTATCAGGTGGGTCGAAGAACGAGCCTGGCAGATTCGACAAACACTGCGAGTAGACAGCATTGCTAGCTACCCCATAGTTGCAGAGAATTCTGAAGACTCTGTTGATATCTCTCCACTCCTAGACTCTCTCTGTGAGTCGACAGAACCATGCCATCTCGTAGCCGGCTGGTCTTCTCCTTACCCTGAGATAGTCGGCAGGTTCGTAAGCAAAGATGAAACTGCGATCGCAACGATACTAACGATCGACGTCGAGTTGGGCACAGTTGGAGAAATTTCAGCGATATCGAAAGAAGCGAGAGAACTCATGGACGAGTTCCGGCAGCGTTTCCCCCACCTAGAGATTGCGCATACTGGTGGGGTTCCAATGATGCAGGCTTTTGCGGATGCTTCTGAAGCGGATTCCGCGTTGCTCTTGCCTGCAGCCTTGATACTGATTCTATTGTCAATAGTAGTTCTCCTCCGGAGCGTTCGGATCGCGTTGTTGCTAATCGCAACAGGTCTGTTATCCGCTATTTCGACTATGGGGTTGGCTGGTCACCTCGGCATGACGATTAACACGGCCACGTCGCTAACATCAGTGATAGTACTGACTGTCGTCGTCGCTTCTAATATGCACTTGGTTGTTTCTTACCTGAATGAGTTACGTTTATACGACAGCTACCGATCCGCCAAGAACGCAGTCTCCGTGAATCTCCAACCCATATTGCTTACTACGTTAACTTCGATGCTTGGCTTCCTGTCCCTCCGCCTTGCGGATGCCCCCCCACTTGGCGAACTTGGCTTTTTGGCGGCGTTCGGAATCTTTTTGGGAGGGTTAAAGGCATTAACTTTAGTTCCAGCTCTACTGGCTTCCATGGATCTTGGTGAGTACAAGGGTGTAAGAACCGCACGGCTGGCCGCGGCGTTAGCAAACGAGTCTAAGGCTGGCACAAAAGCGGCAGTGTTGTTTACGTTCTTGGCTATTTCTATAGCCGGGCTGTCGGTGCTTAGGGTCAACGATGATTTCGTCTCGTATTTCGATTCGCGTTACCCGTTTCGCATAGAAACAGATCTCATAGAATCTTTGATTTCCAGCCCGAACCACATCGAGATCGACGTTGGTTCGACTGTGCAGGATGGCATCTTCAACCCTGAGTACATATCTGCGTTAAATGCTTTCCAGGCGCAAATCCAAAATGACCCGCTTGTTGCCAACACCTACGGATATGTCGACATACTGAAAAAGGCTAGAGTCATATCTGAAACTGAAGATAGACGGGAGTCATCTGAGGAACTAGCTCAGTTATTCCTTATATACGAAATGTCGCTTAGTTACGGTCAAAGCACTGATGATTTCGTAAGCACCGACAAACAATCATCTCGAATCTCTATCTTACTTCGGAGAAGCAACTCCGTTCAGATCAATGAGCTGAAGAGTAAGATCGAAATTCTTGCACGAAACGATTATCCGACACTTAGGGTCATCGTTACGGGAGAAAACGTGCCGGTTGCGAATCTCACTGAGCAGAATTTTCAGAGCATGAGCACAGGTATAGGCATATCAATCGCAGTAGCAGCAATCCTGCTGACTTTCATGTACAAAAGTCTGCTATTAGGCTGCATAGTCTTTCTTGCAGTTGCTATTCCGATCCTCACCACCTTTGGTCTTTGGGGTTGGGTCTCTCAGGACATCGGACTCGCATCAGTGGTCATCATTTCCGTAGCACTGGGCATCGTTGTCGATGATGCGATACACTTTATATCGAGATTTCAAGCATTTAGGCGTGACGGACGACGCTCCACAAATGAGGCATCAGCTCTTACTGTACGAGTCGTGGGTTCCGCCATTATAGTGACCTCAATCGCATTGATCTGTGGGTTCGGTGCGATATGCCTTTCTGGCTTTGAAATCAATTTTGCTATGGGCGTTTGCATGGTGACGGTAGTGAGCGTATCGCTACTTGTTGACCTTATTGGAGTGCCTATTGCTCTCAGAAAGTTCGCTGGGGCAATTACAGACAATACTTAGAATTAACTGACCACGGACGGCCATTAGGAAGTTACATGACCGAGTCCACACTAGAATCCTTAGATCCTCAGGTTGAAATCCAGTGGTCAGTCTACGCTGAACACTATGATGCAATGTGCAGCGTAAATCCGTCATACGAGTCAATGCTCACACTCGTTCTAGACAAAGTCCTACAACTAAAGTTACCAGATAACGCCAGAATCCTAGATGTCGGTGCTGGCACGGGCAATCTCCTGTTACGAATAGCCAGAGAGCTTCCTGATTCTGAGATTGTCCACCTAGACATGGACAACGGCATGAATCGATGGGCAAAAAAGAAGTATGACGAAACAGGAATCTCGAACATCTCTATTGCCGAAACTCAATTTCTAAGTTGGCTTCCAGGTGATCAGAAATTCGACCTAATCCTGAGCACGAACGCTCTCTACGCAATTCATCCTCACGAAGATGCCCTAGCCAAGCTTAATTCTCTTCTGAAGAAGGAGGGAAATATGGTCCTGGTCGATTTCGGAAGAAAACAAAATACAAACGATTGGCTTTGGTACATTGCAAAAAGCTCGATAAAGTCGAATGGCATCAAGTCAACCGCCAAAATATTTAAAGAGAACTGGGAAGCTGCCCGACAAAATAGAAGAACTACCGCTGCACAGGAGAATGGCTACTATTGGCTCCACAACACTCAAGAATTCGCAAGCGAGCTTATAGGAGCCGGATTCGAAGTCTACGAGCTAGAACGATGTTATCGGGGATATAGCGATCTAGCCGTCTGCAAAAAAATGAAAGAATGAGCCTAGCTACTTACGGACTTCACCACTGGAGCGAAATTCAGCGCGACGCAGAGCGCAGCTCAAAATACGCCAACGAATTCGCTCAAGTATTGGGAATGTTTTGCCTCGTGGCATTCCCCTTGTCATTCTTCATCGAGCAGTTTCTCGCACCTGATTCCTACAATACCTTAGCAATTCGGATTGTTTCAGCACTAGTCTGTACTGGGTTCCTATTCTTTTCAAAACTTCGATTAAAGTCCGAGAGTGTAGCTGCAGCATACTGGGTACTCGCCCTGGGTATTGCGGGCATCTATTCCTTTACCAGCATGCTTTTGCTAAATGCTGCATTCGCTGTCGGTGACACCGCCCACATTACAATTTGGGTTTTCCAGTACATCGTTGCACTTTCCCTAGTAATACAACTTTTGAGCAGCTGGCGCCTATCCATCGCGGTCTGGATTGTCGGGTCAGCACTATCTTTTGCCAACTTGGTCTGGATTGAAAATCCAAATTGGGAAGCCATCACCAATTATGTATTTATCCCCGCCCCTATTTACGCCTCTGCAATCTTCGTTGGTGCGCTGGCAGCTCGCTATACAAATATTATCCAATTGGAGAAGCTGGAAACGGCATCAGCTATCGGGGCCAATATAGCCCACGAGATAAGAACTCCACTCGCCGGCATCCGCGGATTTGCGAACGGACTGACCAATTTGCTACCCGACCTCACTGAGGGGTATTTGAAAGCGCGGGAAGCCGGATTAGTAGGTTCCACAATTTCTGATCGGCAGCTAAACCAAGTGGGTGATGTCGCGAATAGCATCAAGCGCGAGGTGGAGTACTCCAATACGGTGATCGACATGCTCCTTGTCGCGACAGCTCAAACGTCATTCGCCAATTCGCACGAACAAGTATCCGCGGCCAAGAGCGCTACGGAGGCTATACGGAGATTCCCATTTTCGAATGACGTTGAACGTCGCATGTTTGAACTGGAAATCGCGAAAGACTTTTCCGTTTCTGCACCAGCTCTAATCGTAATTCACATCCTATTCAACTTGATGAAAAACGCCATTCGATATGCGATGGCATCTAAAGAGAAGCGAATTCTTATTACAGTCGGAAAGATTGGCGAGCAGAATTCAATAACGATTAGAGATTCCGGAAGTGGGGTCCCGGCAGGTCAAAGGACACAGATTTTCGAAAGATTTTACACAACTAGCACAAGCGGCTTGGGTTCAGGAATTGGCTTGAGCTTTTGTAAAACTGCGATCGAGTCAATCGGCGGCTCAATTCGCTGCGAGTCGGATGGCCATTCATTCACGGAATTTCAACTAACCTTCCCTTGTGACGCTGACTAACTAAGGCGTGCTCGACATGAAGTTCGCTCTGACCTATATCTAGCGAAATGAATCACTTCGAAAGATAATCTTACGCGATCTAACGTTGAGTGCAGCACGCTACTCGTTCTCAGGCAATTCAGATCGCGCCAACAAACGCGTTGGAAGCCGGATGACAGTTGGGCACAGCGGCAAAATCATTCGAAGCCTCCTGCCCGAAGTTTAGGGGCAAGGACTGTGAACAAAAATACTCCATCCCCACACACCACCTTTCCCCCTATAATCTCCCTCCGACCACCGCTCTACCGCGGACATCGGTACCAACAATCAATCCGCACAGAGTGGAATGTCCCAGCGAGACCTCACAAATGGCGCCGTCTCTCGGTCGCTCTTCAGCCTGACTGCGCCAATGATGCTGGCGGTATCCAGCAGCATCCTAGTGCAAATGTTAGAGATCGGATTCATCGGTCAGCTCGGCACCACCGAAATCGCGGCTA
>JBPCXR010000351.1:0-4566 GCA_051027215.1 Pseudomonadales bacterium
GCCTCGGCTACGCCTTCTCTGCTAAATGGGCGGTCGGCATTGTCTATGGTAATCTTTGCGGCTTGCATAAGCCTCTCTCGTTGCTAAAGCCATGCGGAATTTTCGGCTTCCTCGGATTATCCGGAAAAAAGCGAAAGTAATGGTCGTCCGGGGTCCGATTCTTTTCTCTGCACGAAGTATCGAACGCGCGGCGAACACTCCTGCTTTTGGGCGGAGGTTCTCAACTCGCAGATTCAACTCAGGCGTGTAGCCTGAAGAGCCGCATGGTGCTCGATAATTCCTTGAGGGGGGAAGTTCGGATGAGATTTCTGTTTAAAGGGACGGCTGCGCTAGTCGCATGCCTCGGTTTATTGTGCGTGCAGTCTGCCAATGCGCAACGGCAACGCGAATATCAGAACGCCAACGACGCAGCTGAATTGGCCACGGCATCGCTGGCTACGTTCAACTCTTACAACAGCTTTGAACCTTGCGGCGACGATAGCTGCAGTAGCGGAAGCTGCGCAGCGGGCTCGTGCTGCGCTAGTGGCGGCTGCTGCGATAGCTGTGACAGTGGCAGTTGCTGCGGTGGGGGGTGTTGTGGTAGCGGTTTGGATTTAGGACGGTGCCTTAGTCGTCCTGGTCAGTTCTTCGCGGGTGCCGAATATATCTATGCTCGGTCCTGTTTCAGCGAGGCGTTTGCTTACCTGATCAACGACGCCAGCACGCCTCCTCCGGGCGGCCAACAATACGTCGAGTACGACTTTGATTACAGGTCTTCCTACCGTTTTTACGGTGGCTATCGCTTCTGTGATTGCTGTGCGGAGATCGTGTTCGACTTCGCCCGCTATCGCAGTGAAGCTGATTTCAATGTTTCCGATGACATTTTTGGCGGTACGGTCTCCCAGGAGGTTATTTTGGGCCCCTACGAGATCAACGCTCCCGACGGCGGATTTCTCCAAGGCGATCTCGACGTGGACATCCAATCGTACGGCCTTGGTATCGCTCGTTCGATTCCGCTTGGGTCACCGTTGTGTGCCTCTTCCTGCGGATGTGGCGATACTTGCTGTGATACTTGCTGTGATGACTGCTGCGACGACTGTTGCTGCTGGTGTCCAGCTTGGGACATCACCTGGTACGCGGGAGTACGTTATGCCGACGTCGGTTGGTCTCGTGGTCAAACCGGCTTTTTCGGCAACGGCAATGTCGATGCGACGTCGGCGACGCAACTCGATTTCGACGGCGTTGGTGCACGCATCGGATTGCTGGGACGTCGCTACATCGGTCGTCGAGGGTTTGCCAGCATCTATGCGAAAGGTGACATCTCGCTACTAGTTGGCGACGTGGATATTAGCACTTTCAGACAGGAAGTCGACAACGGCGACCCGCTAGTCCGCGTGCATGAGAATTCCGCCTGTCGTATGATTCCTGTCACTGAGATCGAGGCAGGTCTCTCAGGCCACATCGGCTGCCATGTCACGGTAAGTTCTGGCTATTTTCTTTCCGCCTGGCATGACCTTGGCATACGCGATACCTATGATTTTGGTGGGAATTTCCAGCTGAATCACTACGACGACGCCAATATCTTAGGTTTCCATGGCTTGTTCGCTCGTGCCGAAGTCGCCTATTAAGTCGAGCTAAGGGTTTCCCGAGAGTATTTTATCTCGAGCCAGTCCCGCACCGCCGGGGCTGGCTTTTCTTGTTATGGTAAGATCCTCGCATAGGGTTTGCGAGGTGAATTCTGGCGCCCTCTCCCAGAGTGACATAAATCGGGGATATGACTCGGTGACGAGTCGGCTCGCCTAGAAATCAGATTTACTGGTAGCGATGGAAGCAACGAAATATGGGTAACCAAAAAAAGCCTGCCGTCTTGTTTCTATGCACGGGAAACTCTTGCCGAAGCCAGATGGCGGAGGGCTGGGCGAAGTCGATGCATGGCGACCGCTTTGATATTTACTCGGCTGGAATCGAGGCCCATGGGCTGAACCCCAGCGCCGTCCAAGTCATGCAAGAGGCTGGTGTCGATATTACTGGCCAACAATCCCAGCGGCTCGAAGAGTTGGCTGATGTAAAATTGGACTTGGTTGTGACGGTTTGCGGGCATGCCGACGAGAACTGTCCGGTATTGCCGGTCGCGTGCCGGAAAGTTCATGTTCCGTTTGACGATCCGCCGGCGCTGGCACGTGCCGCTGCTAGCGACGAAGCAGCCCTTGATTGCTATCGCAGGGTGCGGGATGAAATTCGAGAATTCGTCGACGGACTGCCAGCTTTGGCAGTGGCGAACTGATCGTGACTCGCGCTCAGTCGAAAGCGGTTTCGTGAGAGAGCGTTTATTGGCGCGCCATCAGATTACTGGCGCCCCAGCAGATTACTGGCGCCCCATCAAGCGCTCGCGGCGTGAACGTCGGGCAGCACGTAACCGGGCCCGGCGTTTGGTTTCGCTGGGCTTCTCGGAGAATTCGCGAATGCGGATTTCCTTCTTGATGCCGCTACGCTCCACGAGCTTACGAAAGCGGCGGACGGCCTCCTGTGCGGTTTCTTTGTCCCGTAAAGTTAACTTGACCAACTCAAACTCCCATCGATTTGTGGTTTACCTTGCCTGGGCGGGCGAAATGGAAACTCTCAAGATACCAGTCCAGGTCCGACGCGTCTAGATCGGGTCCTGCTCGGTATCGTCATTTCTCCAGGGTTTACAGCGGTTTTTGCCCGAATCACCACCTGGCGAGGCCTTGATGATTGTCGCGGGCAGGCGTGCCTGTCGTCATAATCGGCACAATTGATATCCGATATCGATCCACCACCCAGTTCTGACCGGCTCGGCTCGATCCGCTGCCATCGTCTCGCCGATGGGTCTACAGTGCCCAATCGGGCAGAATTCCCGCTCGGATCGAGTAGCCCAATGACCGAAGCCACTCACTGTGACAGACTCCAACAGCTCGAACAGAAGCATTTGCAGCTGATCGAAGAGCTGGACGTGCTGAACACGCGTCTGGAGCAAGCGCTGGAAACTTTCAGCAACCAGCGTCTCGACGAAGCCAAAACGTCGCCTGTCGATTGATGGTCGTATCCCAAGCCATGCTTGCGAGGGCCGGAATCTAGAAACTTGGCCATGGACTAGTTCCCCGCCTGCGCGGGGATGACAGATCGATGCGGGGATGACAAAGAGCTTCGGCAGTGGCGGTTGGCTCCGTGGTTTCAACTACTTCTTGCGGTCGAGATTGCCCGACTTGTTGATTGCCCGCAGGAGCCGCAATCCCAGAGCTCCACTCAGTGCCATCCCAAGCGTGCCGGGAACTGAGATCTCACGCACCGGCCAGACTTGATTGTTGATCATAAGCACGGAGCCAATGAATAGCGAACTGGTCAGCATCCCCAAGACCAACCGATTTACCGACGGTTCCAGGCCACGATGGTCGAGATGCACGTCGAATCGCCCGCTTTGAATCTGTTGCAGGATATCACGGAACCTTCGCGGTACGACTTCTGCTAGCTGCTGCATCTCGTAAGCCAATTGGCGAGCTTTGCGCAACTGGCGAGAGGGAGACAACCGCTTGGCGACGATTCTTTTGCGGAACGGCTCCAAAACTTCCATCAAGCTGAAGTCTGGTTGGAGCTTTCGCGCCGTTCCTTCGAGCATGACTAGCACTTTGAGCAGCAACGCCATGGGCGAGGGGAGCACAATGTCGTACCGGCGCATTAAGTCGAACATTTCGGTCAGTGCTGCTGCCAGTTCGAATTGATCGACCGATTGGTACGCGTAATGGGACACATAGTCCGAAAGATCGAGCTGCAAACTTGTTTCATCTAGGCCAGCTGGTACGGATCCGACGCGCATGACAATGGCAGTTAGTCGCTGGAAGTCTTGTTCGACGATCGCCAGCAGCATGTCCTCAAAATCTTCGCGGAGCGAATCGTCAATTCGCGAAACCATGCCAAAATCGAGCAGCCCGATCGCGCCATCATCCATCACCAGCAGATTGCCTGGATGAGGATCGGCGTGATAAAGACCGAGATGAAATATCATCTCCAGATAGATCTCAGCTCCACAGCGCGTGATCTCAGCCAGGTCGAGCGTGGTGGCGCGGATAGGTTCGGGTTCGGCAAGCGGTGTTCCGTCAAGCCACTCCATCACCAAAACACGTTCCGTGCAATACTCCGTGAAAGCACTCGGTATCTTGATGCGTTCGTTCTCAGCAAACGCAGCTCCAAACTGCTCGAGGTGTCGCCGCTCGCGCGTAAAGTCCAATTCGCGACGCAGCGCACGTTGAAATTCCGCGACGGTCGCCTGGGGACGATAGGGACGCAATTCTGCCAGGTTCGAAGCGAGCTGGGCCAGGCCGCTGAGGATGTCGAGGTCGACATGCACCGTATGCTGAATGCCCTGATGTTGCACTTTGACGGCAACTTCTTCACCCGAGCGGAGTCGAGCGCGATGCACCTGGCCGATAGAGGCCGAGGCAACTGGTACAGCGGAAAACTCGACAAAAATATCGTCAATCGGTTGGCCAAGCTCGGCAGCGATGATGCTGGCTACGACTTCCAGATCATCGGCCTGCACGCGCGTTTGTAGCGTTTGCAGCTCGTCAGCCA
>JBPCXR010000352.1:0-10986 GCA_051027215.1 Pseudomonadales bacterium
ACATATCCCTGTTGTACTTCTGCTTCTGACAGCGCATGGTTTAAATCCATTTCAACTTTTCCTTCAGTGACTTTGGCCTTGCAAGTCGCACAGACGCCACCTTTGCACGAAAACGGCAGATCCAGTCCTTGCTCGATGGCGCCATCAAGAATGTTCTCGCCGTCGGCGGCTACGTCGAAAGATACGGCCCTACCCCGATGCAGCACTTCAACTAGGCTCGTAACTCCTGCGTAACTGCGCGCTCGTTCTTGGTGTTTCTGCACGACCGTATTCGCATCCTCTGCGGAAGCGGAAAACAGTTCATAATGTATTTGCTCTTCTGCAATCCCTTCGCTACGCAAACCACGCGCCACTTCCGAAATCATTGACTCAGGCCCACACAAGAAGAACAGATCGAAATCGCGGATGCTGATCAGATGCTGGTTCAACGCCGCACCCTTTCGATTGTCAATGCGTCCGTTGAGAATCGGTGCCGCCTGAGATTCTTGGCTAAAGATGTTGATCCATTGGAAGCGCGTCATGTAGGCATTCTTCAACCAACAGAGCTGCTCCTTGAAGATCATCGAGCCTGAGCGACGATTGCCGTACAGCAGGGTTACCCGACTCTCAGACTCAACGGCCAGCACAGTCTTTATGTTGGAGATAATGGGGGTTATGCCACTGCCGGCAGCGATGCAGAGATAGCGTCGCGCTGCGTCTGGGTCCAGCGCTGAGAAAAAGCTTCCCGCAGGTGGCATTACCTCTAACGTTAATCCAGCTTCGAAATGTGCATGGGCAAATTCAGAAAATCGGCCACCCTCGATGCGTTTGATCGCCACCTTTAATGGCTCACCCACCGCCGCGCAGATCGAGTAACTACGGCGCATCTCCTCACCGTTTACCTCGGCCCGAAAGGTGAGGTATTGGCCTTGGCGAAAAGCAAAGGTCTCGCAGAAGGCTTCTGGGACAACTAGACTAACGCAAAGCGTGTCGTTCGCTTCTGGCTGTACCGAATCAATTTTTAACGGGTAAAACTCAGACGCTGTTGACATTACAGCGCCTTGAAATAGTCGAACGGTTCAGCACAAGACCTGCAACGATAAAGCGCCTTACAGGCTGTGGCGCTGAACTCACTGAGTAGCTCAGTTCGTTCGCTGCCACATTGTGGGCAATTCACGCTTACCCGATCCGAACCGCAGCGACCTGGTGCTGCGATTCCATAATCACGCAAAGCCCGCTTGCCTGATTCTGTCAGCCAATCTGTCGTCCATGCGGGCGACAACCGCGTTTCCACCTTAACTTCCGTCACACCGTGCTCGCGCAAACTGCACTCGATGTCTTCTGCCATCACCTCGATAGCCGGACAACCAGAATAGGTAGGCGTAATAACAACGGTGACTAGATCCTGTGCTTGCTGGATGTCCTGCAGGATGCCGAGATCCCATAAACTCAGCACCGGCAATTCAGGATCTTTCACCGAGTCCAGCAGACTCCATAACTGAGGCACCACCGAACATTGGCGCCGTCGGTTCAGTTCAAATCGCGCATGATTCAGCAGGGGAATCCGTTCTGCGGGAAGCACACTCACCAGTTGAGCCCTGGGTAGCTGCGCTGTAGCACCTGCATCTCACCGAGCAGATGACCTAAATGTTCTGTGTGCCGACCCTGCCGGCCGCCGCTTACTCGCCACTCATCGCTCGGTAGCTGTAGCTCACACCGTTGTAGAAACATTGATACCTCATCACGCCAGGCGTCTCGCAGGGTCGTGCGATCGAGGGTAAAGCAGGAGCCAATTAGCACCTGCTCCGCCATGCTGGCTGCAAACAGCTCATCGACATAGCCTGACAGCTTATCCAACGCCGCCTGCGCTCTGCTGTGGCTCTGCACCGTACCCAAGCCCAAGCGTTTTACCCACAACTGGCTTCGGCGCAGGTGATACTGCACTTCCTTGCACGTCTTCTGCGCAATGGCCGCCAACTCTGGCTCAGCGCTCTGCGCGAGCGCACTGAAATAGGGCAACTCGAAGGCGTCGATCAAATACTGCCTGAGCATGGTAAAGGCGAAGTCACCTCGAGGCAGCTCGTAGATCAACAAATTGTAAAACTCTGCGCTATCGCGAAAGTAGGCTAACTGGTCTTCGCTACACTGGGTTTGCTTGCTGACAAAGGCATAGAACATGCGTGCACGGCCAAGATAATCAAGACCAACGTTTGCCAAAGCCAAGTCTTCTTCCAGCGTGGGTGCTTTACCGCTCCATTCACACAAGCGCTGAGCATGAATCAGCGCGTCGTCCGCTAGACCCAGCGCAAAGGCAACCAATGCTTGATCGGGCTGTGAATCGGCTGTCGTATCAATTTTTAAATCGCGTAGCATCACATGTTCTTTATGTCGTCGGGCAGCTCATAGTAGGTCGCATGCCGGTACGGTTTGTCGTCCATCGGATCATAGAAGCTGGGCACATCGGATTCCTGCGAGGCGACGATATGCTCCGTCGCCACAACCCAGATGCTTGCGCCTTCGTTACGGCGCATGTAGGTTTCCCTCGCGTATTCCAATGCGGTTTCGCCATCAGGGGCGTGCAAGCTACCGACGTGCACGTGATCCAGCCCCCGGCGGCTACGAACGAACACCTCATACAGTGGCATCAGTGATTCGGCGCTCATGGAAATTCCTGGGCCGTTCTCTGCGCGTAGGCCTGCAGGGCTTCACGCACCCATTGGCCATCGTCGTGCGCTCGCTTGTGATTTTCTAAGCGCTCGCGGTTACAAGGGCCATTGCCGCGAATGACTTGATTGAACTCGTCCCAATCTATGGCCCCGAACCGGTAGTGGCCTGTGTTTTCATCAAAGTGCAGTTCACTGTCCGGAATCTGCAGACCAATGGCTTCAGCTTGGGGCACGGTCTGGTCTACAAACTTTTGCCGCAGCTCATCGTTTGCTTGGCGTTTGATCTTCCATGCCATGTTTTGCGAGGAGTGTGCAGACTCACTGTCATGGGGACCAAACATCATCAGGGAGGGCCACCACCAGCGATCCAATGCATCCTGGGCCATCTGCTGTTGCTCGCTACTGCCTTGAGCCAGGGTTGCCATGATCTGGAATCCCTGACGCTGGTGAAAGCTCTCTTCCTTGCAGATTCGAACCATGGCTCGAGCGTAAGGACCGTAGGAGGTTCGCTGCAGCGATATCTGATTGACGATCGCAGCACCATCGACCAACCAACCGATGGCGCCGATGTCTGCCCAGGTCAAGGCTGGATAGTTGAAAATGGAGGCGTACTTGGAAACGCCGTCGTGCAGCGACGCCACCATGGCCTCGCGTGTGGTCCCCAAGGTTTCCGCGGCACCGTAGAGGTACAGGCCGTGACCGCCTTCGTCCTGAATCTTCGCCAACAAGATGGCCTTACGTTTAAGCGTGGGGGCTCGAGTCAGCCAGTTACCTTCGGGCTGCATGCCCACCACTTCTGAGTGCGCATGCTGAGACATTTGCCGAATGAGCTGTTGGCGATAGCGCTCCGGCATCCAATCCTTGGGCTCGATCTTCTCTTCAGCCTGGATTTTTGTCTCGAAGCCGGCCTCAACGTCATTGTTAAGCTCCGCCATGATCCTGCCCTCCGTTTGAAGGTGCACGCCGTCAGCAACGGCGGCGATCAAAGGAAATTATAGATCAATATGACACACAAAATTCCAGGCAACAATTGTTTTTGTATCATATGAGTGAGCATGGCACCCCTTCAGGATTAGGGCCGGTTATCGGCAACATGGCAGCTTTCACAGTCACGATGGGGACCGGAATCTTCGCCCTCCAAGGCCTTCTCGATGTGACAGTTGCGGCACAGCCCGTGGAACTGCGCCTCGATCAACGCGCTGACCTCAGGGTCATGCTTATGGCAATCCAGGCAAGATCGCAGGCCGTTGTCATCCACATAGTTGTGATGACAGGTCACGCAGGGCTCTGCGATGTGGTCAGCGTGGGCAAAGGTCATGGGTAACAGCGGCGCTTCGGTGATTTGCTGTTGGCGAGCCAACCTTCCATACCCAAACAGCAACAGCAGCACCGCAATGACGGCGAGCCAACGCATCAATATGCGAGCCTGACAGCGTACAACCCAGTGACCAATAGAACGCAGAATGCAGATGCCATGATCCACCCTGGTGCAGCCCATCGCGCACCGTCGACTGGCCAACGCTGGCGCTCCGGGTAGCCTAACCAAAGCGCTGCGAGCACCGCGGAGATGCCGATCAGCATCGTCACTTGCCAACCAGCGCGCGCAAGGTAGCCGCTGCCCAGCACATGCCATAAGCACAGCCCCATTGCGAGCACGCTTAACAATCGGTGCAAGTTGCGAAAGCTGTGAAAACTGCGATGTAGCGCTAGACGCACCCGAGCGGTGGAGATTACGGAGAGCAACAGTAAGAGCAGGAGTGCGAGGTTGCCTGCGTGCATATATAGGGGCGCTCGCCACTTCAAATACTCGACGACGGCCGCATTACTCAGCAACAACCCCAGTGCATGTACGAGCACCGCGACAATCAGAACTGCCGACAGGATGATGTGCAGGCGTAATGTTCTAGCGGAATAACCTGCAGCGGTGGCTGGTGCTGACCAAACAACGATCCCTAACAGCCCCAGGGCGGCAAAGCCAAGGCCATTCAATAGATCCCAAAGCCAAGGGTTACCGGGTGGCGCATCTAGCAGCAGCACCAGCGTCAACAGCACCAACCAAGCAAAGCCAGCAAACTGAGTCTTAGAAGTTTCGGGCCTCACAGTGCTTAAGCTACCAATAAGGATGCAACGTACCCGGTCGTTTCATCCTTATCGTCTGAATCAGAGTAGTTCGGTTTGCACGCCAAGATTCCCGGAGACTCAGTTCAAACGCCATAGATTCGCCGCACATTGCCACCCAACACCAATGCTCGAGTTGCTGGCGTCAAGGCCTCAGCATAACGCGTTAGATCATCGACCCAAGTATGGGGGTGATCGGGGTGCGGATAGTCAGTGGCCCACATAAAACAGTGAGAACCAACCTTGTCTATGGTGTACGGTGCAACGGTTTCATCCGGATCTCCAGAAACAAAACACTGCCGGCGAAAGTACTCGGTAGCACTCGGTCGATCGCTGCGTTGACCCATGGCCGACTGCACGGCATCGAGCCGATCCAACATAGCGCCGATCCAGCCGGACCCTGCTTCTAATATACCCAGCTTCAGGTCGGGGAAACGCTCCAGGGTATCCAAGGCGATATAGGAAACAAACGCCTGTTGCACAATGCTGCGCAGCCATAGCATCGAGCTCCAAAGCACGCCTTCTCGAGGCCAATCAAAGATGCCATCTGCAGGACGATCGTGGGGTGTAAAGGTGGGATGAATAGCCAACGGTACGTTTAGCGCCTGACAGGCTTCATGCACCGCATCGTGGCGAGAGTCACCGTGGAGGATCTTGTGATGATTAAAGGGGTTGACCCACGCCCCCTTGCAACCGTCTTTCACCGCACGCTGCAACTCCAGCGCCGAACCTTGAGGGTCCAACAACGTCAATTGTGCGATAGGAATCAATCGACCTTGGCTGCCGCGACAAAAATCAGCGATCCAGCGATTGTAGGCCACGCAGTAGGCCAAACTCAGTTCTGGATCAGTTAGTTCGCACTCCCACAACAAGCCAAGCGTGGGATATAGCAGCGTTGCTTCTAAGTTTTCTTGATCAAGTAAGGACAACCGCTCTTGGGCATCACAAGCACCGAAAGGCATGTTTTGCGAATAGCGTCGGTCCGGTCGAGGTCGTTGGTCTTCGTCGCCCATAGCGCCCAAGAGCCCTAGAGAGCCGCGACGTGAGCGTTTGGAAGGCACGTTGTCGATCAGCAGATACTCATAGCCCTCGGCATCGACCTCGATTTTTAACGCTCGCTGCTTGTATTTGTTCGGCAAGTACTCGGACCAAAGATCTTCCGGTTCGAGTATGTGTCCATCTGCATCCACCGTGCCATCAAAGGCGAAGCGCTTGATTTCATAGGCCATTGGCCATCACCCCCAGTATTTAGACAAGTAGCCCAACGCGAGCTTACATTCACTTACATCTCAGTACATTGCAATTACAGTTTCACTTTTACTGAAGGAATACGATGTTTGAGCAATATATTCGACAAACAGAACAGCTGGAGCAGTTATCCGATAGCAGCACTTTGGATATCAAGAGGACCACGCAATGAAAGCCTTCCGACACCGATTTACTTCGATACTACTTCTTTTCGCAATGATCGCCCCCGCACATGCGGCAGTGATCGAGCTGTCTCTGGTGTTGGATGCATCAGGCAGTATTAGTGACCCAGATTTTGATTTGCAGACTGGTGCCTACGCAAACATTTTCAGCGGCACCTTTTACGATGACTTCGTTGACGAGGGAGACACCCTTTGGGTGAATGCGATTGTCTTTGCTCAAGGCGTTGCTGAGAGAATTCCGTTTACCGAGATTAACAGCAATGAAGATGCCAACGCCTTTGCGGCGCTGTTCGCCGGGGTGAATAGAGAAGATTTGGGCGGCAGCGTAACCAATACTCAAGGCGCCACCGCACTGGCACTACAAACGATTCAAAATAATGGTGTCAATGGCGATCGATTAATCATCGATGTTTCTACAGATGGCGTTCCTTCCTTCGATGACATCAGCCAAGAAGCGTTCATCCCAGACAACGTCAACAACGCCATCGCAGCGGCGGAACAAGCGCTGTTAGCGGGGGTTACCGTAAACGCCATTGGCGTCGGCAACGTTGACGAAGGCTTCCTCTCTGATTTCACCACTGCGGGTGGTGGCTTTTTTGTCACGGCCACAGACTTTGCCGCTTTCGAAAACAATCTATCGGACAAGTTACGTAGGGAGCTCTCTGGTGGCGACGATGGCGGTGACGACGGCATGATGGGTGGTGATGACGGCGGTGATGACGGCATGATGGGTGGTGACGACGGTGGTGACGACGGCATGACGGGTGGCGACGATGGTGGCGACGACGGCATGACGGGTGGCGGTGACATGGGTGGGGATATGACCTCTGTACCCGAGCCGAGCACTCTGGGCATGTTGGCCTTTGGCTTGTTGGCCCTGCGTCTGACCCGACGCCGGGTAAGCTAGCCCGCCAAAGCGGACCTCCTACCCAGTAAACAGCGCCCTCCTTCGAGGGCGCTACACACCCGGCAGATTATAGGCATGGCGTTCAGCCGAACGCCGCAAAAAGGCCCAGATCGCGTCATTCAACGCTGGGTCGTGCTGTTCTGCCCAGGTGTGCAACTCAATCAACTTTTGCAAGGCTTCCGCGTGGAGCTTAGTGACGTCCTGCAAATGCAGCGACAGCGGCTCAGCAGGCAAACCGTCTTCAGGTAACAGTTCGCGAATTTCGTCAATATCCGCTAACCGCGTTGCCACCGCCCGTTCGCTTTCTTGAGCGAGCGCCAGCAGCAAACCGCTGATCAAGCCGAGTTGAGCGGCTGAATAATCAGAGTCGCTTTGCGGCGCCAGCTTAAGCGCTAGCGTACCCGCCAAGAAGCCAAGGCTGTCACCCAAATGCGTAATCATATGAGCGGCTCCGCCCAGCGCTGCTGCCCGTCTGGACGCAGCCTGTCGATCAGTATTCGATTCTGTCGATCTGTCATTACCCAACCCGCCATGGCCAGGATCGGCTCTTTCGTACTACCACGATGAAAATCTTCAGTCGATGAGATCCAAATGGCTAACCCCTTGAGCGAGGCGAACACTTGCCACCAACGAAATGCCGACCGATCGACGCTAATCCCGGACGCTTGTTCCCATACGCCCAACGCTGCTTCGCGGCTGAGCAAATTTCCAGCCAGATGCGGATCGAGACTCCAGAGAGGATCCAACGACCAAGCCAGATCCTCTAACGGATCGCCGATGTGCGCCATCTCCCAGTCCAGGATTGCTTTGATTTCGCCCTCGGCGTTATAGAGAAAATTGCCTGACCGGTAGTCACCGTGTACAAGCACCCGTTCACTCGACGGCTCCGGCAGGTGACGATAGAGCCAGCGAATCGCTGCTTCAGCCACGGGTTCAGGATGCAATTGATCGGCGCGAATCACCTCTGCCCAGTAATCGAGCTCACGCAGTGCGGGGTGCTCCGGCACCTCCATAAACTCCACAACACCCAATTCAGTAACGCTCGTCCGAGCTAACTGCCCCAATAGACTCCAGGCGCGCTGTCCAAGCTGCTCCTTGACCGCTGCATACGGTGGTCCTGCTAGCAATGCGGGCGATGCTTCACAGCCAGGGACCTCACGCATGATCGAGAATGCGCCACCAAGCAGCGTTGCATCTTCCTCCAAGAGAATGGGTTCGGGTACCGGAATCGCCGTAGCAACCATGGCTGCATAGGTGAGGTATTCGTGCCGTCGCTCGGTGTCGATCAAACTCGAGGGTGGGTCTCGCCGCAGCACAAAACCGTCGCTAGTGTCGCCGCGAGCGGCTCGAAAGCGAAAGGTCTCACGGCTAGCGCCACCAGGGATTTGCCGAACGTCAGTAACCGTGACGGGCTGCTGCCAGTGAGTCGCCAGATAGGTTTGCAGTTTGCTGCGAAGCTCATCGCCAACGATAGACATGATGAGTACGAGTTCCCTTGCCGTTCAGCGAGATACGTTAGCGCGGCGCCCCATTACTCTGCAATCCGAGCCTGGGAGCGCACATACTCGAAGAGTGCTCTCACCTCCCCTTCGGTAAAGTCATCGAACATGGGCATGCTCTTTTGTAACAGCGCCCCTTCGACGACGACAGCACGGAAGGCTTTGTAGTTGGCAGTCATCACTGACTCCCTCAGGTCCGGGGCCGCAGCCCCAACGGAAATTACCTCACCCCCATGGCAAACCGCACACGAAGATTGGTGGTAAAGATCAAACCCGCGTTGAGCAAGCTGGCGATCTATCGGATCTTCTCCGGTATCAACGGGATTGAACTCGAATCGGCTTCCGAGCTTCTCTGGCAGTTTGCGCTTACCGTTCAAACTGAAACTCAACAACCGAATTCCCGGTCCCTTGTACTTCCAGGCATGCTTACGGAACGCTGGCGGGCCGAACGCTGATTGACCTCCGCCGCCCACGGGTAGCGCGATGTGCTGCTGGCCATCCAGAGTGTAAGAAATTGGTGCAGCAGCGATACCGCGCTGGGCATCGAACTCCCACAGCGGTGCTCCGGACTGAGCGTCATAAGCGAAGAAAAGGCCGTCTGCGGTGCCATGAAACACTAACCCTCCAGCAGTCGTTAAGGTTCCGCCATTCCAGATTGACTCGTACTTAACCGTCCATCGCGATTTCTGCGTTACCGGATCCCAAGCAACCAAACCACCCTGGCCGTCTCCTGGCTCCGGAGTGGCATAAACAGTGTTCATGCCAATGACGAAGAAGTTGTCGCGCTGTTCGTATGCGGCATTTTTTGAATAGATCGCCGGATAGCGCATCGTCGGAATGTAGGCGAGACCAACGCGAGGATTAAACGACATCGCCTGCCAGTTATGCGCACCGTAAGGTCCCGGATGAATCAGTTTCTCTTCCCCGGGCTTCATACGGATGCCAGGCACCTCTACCGGCCTCCCTGTTTTTAGATCGATGCGCTCCGCCCAAGTGGCTTTTTCAAATTTCTCAGCGCTCAGTAGTTCCCCCGTGGCCCGATCCAACACATAGAAGAAGCCGTTAGTCGGCGCTTGCATGATCACCTTCCGCTGCTTACCGCGGATCGGCAGCTGCGCCAGAATCATGTCTGCAGTGGCTTTATAGTCCCATTGCTCTCCCGGGTTTAGCTGATAGTGCCAAACGTATTCACCGGTATCGGCCTTCAATGCAACAATGGAACAGAGGTAGAGATTGTCGCCCTTACCTTGGCTGCGTAGATCATGATCCCACGGGTCACCGTTGCCTACGCCGATATACAGCAGCTTGGATTCAGGGTCGTAGGTCATGGCGTTCCAGACGGTTCCGCCGCCAAAAACTTTCCACCATTCGCCATGCCAGGTTTTAGCCGCACGGGCCATGGCTTCATTTTCGAACCCGTCAGCGGGGTTACCCGGCACGGTATAGAAGCGCCATAGCATCTCACCGCTGTTCGCATCATAGGCGGAGACAAAACCTCGAGTGCCAAACTCTGCACCGCTATTGCCAATAAATACTTTGCCGTCGAACGCCCGTGGAGCGCCATTGATCGCCTTGCGCTCATCCCGACCAAAGGTGCGAGTTGCCCAATTCACCACGCCAGTCTTGGCATCTAAAGACACCAGACGACCATCAGCGGTCCCTACGAACAGGCTGTTTTGGTAATGAGCAATGCCACGGTTGGTATTAAAGCTGATGGCGATCCCCCGCGGTGCATGCTTCCAGCTCTGCGGGTCATAGGTCCAGAGCAGCGCGCCGGTGCGGGCATCAACAGCGTGCACCAAGGCACGATCTGCGGAAAAGTAGAGAACACCGTTTACCATGAGCGGCGTACTGTTTAGCGACACAGCATCCGGTACGTCGAACGACCAATCCAGACCAAGCTTCTCGACGTTTTCCGTATTAACCTGCGCGGCAGTGCTGAAGCGCTGCTCGGTATGGTCATTGCCGTAGCTGTGCCATTGCAGCTCGTCGCTTTGACTGCTCACGGATAGTGACACACAGAAAAATGCCAGTGCGACTCTTTTGCTCATGATCCCCCCCAACGATCTGAACCAGCCCGCCGCCTAATGGGCGACCGATAGAGCATACCAGCGCTTACCTACGGCAATGAAGACAGGTCACATTTCTTCCGAGGAGGTCCGGAGGCCCAAGATAGGTCAGAGTTTCCTTTGAACCACATCTAGTGCGACGACACTCTGGGCCTGGTACTGGTCGCAGCAAAACCCCACCAAACCCCACAACTGCTCGCCGAATCAAAGATTCGGCTCCGTCTCGAATTCCCACTGATTCTTCCTTCTGCTCTGCACGTTGTAGTCGGCGAGTCCCTTTGAACCGAATCACGCGTTGAGCGGAAGATAGTAGGTATG
>JBPCXR010000353.1:0-2708 GCA_051027215.1 Pseudomonadales bacterium
GGTCCGAGCCGATATGCTCAGCCACGGCGCGAGCAGCAGCAAGATCGGGACTACCTGCGGTGCCAACCGAAAAAGTCTTGAGAGGCCGCTTAACGGCCCGGTTCGCGAGGGCTGCAATGATCGAGGAGTCCAAACCTCCCGAGAGGAACGATCCCACCTCGACGTCAGCAACCATCCATTTGCGGACCGCGGCCTCAAGGACCAGACGCAATTCGCGCCAGATCGGTTCGGGGTCCTCTCCCGCCTCTAGCTCGGCGGCGCCCTGTGGCATGCGATACCATTCGCGAAAACCGTCTACACTGTCGAACATTGCGCCGGGGTCGATGGTCTCGATTTGGCTGAGGCCAAGCCCATCGAATGCCTTCAACTCCGAGGCAAATGCCAGGCCTTCACCTATACGGGCCTTGTAGAGCGGCTTGATCCCGAGTGGATCGCGCGCCGCAACAATGCGCTCAGGTGTGGCCAGCACAAATGCGAACATGCCGTCCAGCTTGGCGATCCAACGCAATTCGTCAGACCGGAACAGATGTAAAATGGTCTCGCTATCGCTGAGGGTCTCAAACGCGCTCTCGCCAAGAATCGCCCGCAGGTCGGCGTAATTGTAGATCTCACCATTCGCCACGAGTACATTGTCTGCGCAGTAGATCGGTTGGGAGCCGGCCTCGGGTCCTATAATCGAGAGCCGGCAGTGAGCCATGACAGCGGGTACGTTACGCGCCCGACTGACACAAACTTCATCGGGCCGGCGATGGGCGATTTTGTCGATCATGCGGTGCGCAAGTGCCGGATCATCGATCTTCCAAAGGCAGACAAAGCCACACATCGTTGCCCCAAATTTGTAGTGGTAACAGCCTCTGACCAGCGCCTATCTCGATCGCTCGGCCGCATATTGCTTGAGAAAATCGATGTAGCTGATCATGCCAACCAGCTTCCCATCGTCCGTGACTGGCATGGCACCAAACTTATTGAGAACCAAAACTTCAGCCACCTCGTGAAGTGGTGTATCTGAAGCAACACACTGGGGTTCAGGGGTCATACAATCATCGACCCGAACTTCATCGAGTACCTTTTCGCGCGAGAGGTCGGCGTCCTCCTCTATGACCGGCGAGTTGACCGCTAGGCGCACATCTCGATCAGTGATGATGCCGACAAGCCTTTCGTCCGCGACGACGGGAAGCTGCCGATAACCAACCTGGTTCATTTTGATCAATACATCATGAAGATAGGCGTCTGGTGACACAATTTCGAGCTTGTCACTCATGAGATCTTTGACCCGTAGCATTACGTTAAGCCCTGCTTGATAAATCCATTTCGGACGGTAAGGCAGCGCCATCACCGGCTACTTGATTAGAGTCAAACCCTGCAATCGGTTGGAGTTTAAGTTGAGGCCTAAGGTGCTGGAAGAGATCGACCGCCAAGTCGAAGAGCGCCTGGACGGGACAGATCGAGGACAGATGGTTCGCGAATTGATCGCCGAGTCGTTGAGGGAGCGAGCGAAGCCGAAGCATTCAGATTGATTGATTCTGGGCGGATGGCCCGGAGCAACAGCCCGTATCCATCTCCTCAAAGTGAAGCACTAGCTGCGCGCTGCCGCAAATGATATCGCGAAGCGATTTAGTCCATTTGATCATTCGCGGCTCGTCATCGGTTGGACGCACCGCGTTGCGCTGAAGATACCCGTGAGCAGAACCTCAGTGCAGAATCAATGGCGAACCGTCCACAAGAGAGACATTCGAACGAATAAGTTGAGATCAACCGACGTAGCGGCGGTTGACGACCGAGATAGGCTGAGGAGCAGGCGTGCTCTTCTCTGACTGAGCCGTTCGGAAGCCGGTACAAAGTGGCGCCGGGGCTAGAACAGCTAAACGAAGTCACGAGGAATAGAGACATCCCAGTTTCGAGAGAAAACGCGGGTATCACCCTCGAATGCATCTAAATCGGCCCTGATCCGAAACGATGTGGCGCTCGACGTCAAGACAGTGTGGGCCACCGTTCTGACAGACCAATCCCCACGCCTGAGGCCGCGCGTAAGATGCGTTTCCCCTTTGAGGGACAGGAAATCGTCCCCGCGCAAAGTGTACCATTCGAGCGCTCGATTCTCGACTTCGAGATCGATTTCCTCCAATTTTACGATGCCGTTGTCGTTAATCACTTCCAGCGTGGACTCGTCGGTGGCAAGGTCGCGATGTATGATCCAATTATGATGTCCGGGCTCCAGGTACCGACGGGGCGTCGGTTCGGCGCCCTCTGGGGGACCAAATTCACGCAGTTCGCTATCGAGCTTCGAAGGCGGCCTTACGGGCAGCACCAACTCGCTGAGCCCCGCCAGTATCGTAAGGCGGACGGGGCGGGGCGAGGGCCACGCCAGCGGCAAGTAGGATGTCGAGATGGCAAGGCGGATGCGATGCCCCACAGGAAAGACTTGCGCAATCTCGTTGAGTCGCACGCGCACGCAATATCGCTCGCCAGGCACCAGATGCTCGGGGTGCTGGCGCGAAATGCGATGGGTCAGGTTCAAAGGACAGTATGTGACCCGCGTCACCTTTTGGTCTGGCGCAACATTGGACAAACGCACTGCAACCATTGCCAGCGGCTGATTGCTCGTCAGTGTGAGCTCGACTTCGGCGGCTCCCAGGATCTCCATCTGCTCCTGCAGCGGATCACTGTCGAAAACGAGTGCACCACCGTCTTCCTGACGTTGATCATGC
>JBPCXR010000354.1:0-15648 GCA_051027215.1 Pseudomonadales bacterium
GGCACAGGCCTTCGGGAAAGGGCATCCAGTCGACGGCATCCATTTGAACGTAATCGCTGGTTGGGCTATTTGCAGTCACGATCGTCCCCTTGGTTCGGTTGTCACAATCGTACCTCTTGTATTCACAGTTTGTCCCGTCGATCGGTCTTAGACCGTATTGTGAGAACAGCCTCGTTCATGACTTGCTGTAATTTCGTTGATACAGTTGGACCGGGCAAGAGCCGAGCAGGAGTCCTCTGATGAACGATTTCGTCAACCATCCACTGGCCATGGACGGTAAAGATCCGCAAAACCTTCGTGGCGACCCGATCCCCCAAGAGCGCTACTTCAGTCCGGAGTTCATGCGCCAAGAGTGGGACATGCTGTGGACAAAAATTTGGCACATTGCCGGTCGTGAACAGCAGCTTCCTGAGCCCGGTGACTATGTTGTTCATGACTTCATGCACGAATCGGTCATCATCCTGCGGCAGCGCGATGGCACGCTCAAAGGCTTTTACAACGCTTGCGGTCATCGCGGCGCTAGGCTGGTTTGGGATCACGGCTCTGGGGAGGCGTTGCATTGCCCTTATCACAATTGGAAGTGGGGCATCGACGGCACTTTGGAAGATCTGCCAGATCGCGACGATTTCCCCCAGGGCGATCCTTGCGGCAAGGCAAAGCTGGTGGAAGTTAGAGTCGATACCTGGGCTGGATTAGTCTGGTACACCATGGATTCGGAAGCCCCGTCTTTGCGGGATTATCTACACCCGATACCAGAGCTTTACCAAAATCACCAATTCGAAAAAACGGTTCGCGTGCAATGGGTGCGGGTAGAGCTGGATTGCAATTGGAAATTCTGGAGCGACAACTTCAGCGAGTCCTACCACACGCGAACGGTGCATCCGCAAGTGCCCGCGGTCATAGACCAGGATCACTTCACCTCGCGCTATGACATGTACCCAATGGGTCACGCACGCATTGTGCAGATGGGGCGCCCCTCGGTTCGTGATCGTTTGCCCGACGGTGTGCCGCACCCGTTCGATGCCGCCTTGAGAACCTGGGGGATCGATCCAGAAAGCTACCCGGATTACGAATCCAAGGCGCTGCAAGGTTGGGCGGATCTGAAAGCAGCGAAACGCAAACTCTGGAAAGAAAAGGGCTATTTGCACTACGAGCATCTAACCGATGAGGAGCTCACCGAAAACCCATTCCAAATGGTGTTCCCGAATATTGCGTTTGGCGCTTCAGCTGATGGGTTTTCGCTGTTCCGCTGGGAGCCTCATGCGAAGGATCCTGAAAAGAGCTACTTCGATCTATGGACTATGGGGTACCCAGTTGCAGGACAGGAATCGTATGTGCAACGCACAGCAGAAAAGCCCATGACTCTGGCCGAAGCGGAATACGACTTTCGAGAGTATGACGGCGGTAGGGGTGTGCAAGACATGTCCGATCAGGTGGTTTTCCAGGATTGGCAGTTAACCGCTTGTATGACTGCTGGCTGGCGCTCACAGGGTTACCAGGAACCCTACCTCGCGGCACAGGAAACACGAGTCAGGCGTTACCATGAAGTACTCAACGACTATCTAAACGGTCAGCCGCCAGGCCGCTAGGCGGCATTACTTGGATGCCCACAAAAAGCCTTTGCCGCTGGTGCGGTAAGACTGCAGCATGACCCGCTCCCGCTTTATCTCGGCGAGCTTGGGTTGTAAGGCAACGTGCTGGGGGTCGTCCCGGTGTTCGGCGGCGGCTTCCTCGTTGGCAAACACGGCGACGAATACCAGGTCGCCGGCTTTGATCTCAGGTCCTCGGTCGGCGTCGCGCAAAGCAATTCCTGCGCTGTAGACCAAAGTGCCGGGCTCTGTTTCCCAACAATAGGCGGCATGGGCACCGGTGAGCTCGATATAGCGTTGTTTCATCTCAGCGGAAGGGAATCGCGTTCCAATCAACGTTACCAGCAGGTCGGCGTCGCGCATCGCCGCGTCGCGCTCGGGTCGCTGCCACCAGCCGTAGTTGTCTACATCTGCGTATAAGTTGCTCATCACCCGGCGTTTGGTCATGTTCTTCGCTCCCATGGTTTCCATGAGCGCGGTATGAGCTGGGCGCTGGGTGTGGGCGTGAATGCTCGATTCGCCCTCGGCATAGCGTTCGAATATCAGCACCCGCTGCTCGTTCTCTGCAGAGATTGCGGCTTCGTAGGCGCAAGTCTCGGGTTCTGCCAAGAACGCGTCTTCGGCGCGCATGCCCCAGACATCGAGCCACTGCTGCACGGTCGTTGTCTCTGCTCGAATCTGGTACTCGACAAGCGCGGTCAGCGGTCCATCTTGCGACTGAGAATTCTGCTGGTTCAACGTACGCCCCCCAATTTGCCTGGCTGAAGAAATCAGCCTATTTTGCCTCTAGCTGGATGGCGGATGCGAGGCGTACATGAGTTCTACGAGCAAGGGCGGGAATCCACAGTCGGATCCGGTGAATCCCGGTTGCCCAGGGCCAACCTATCAAGAGATCGTGCTCAGCGATCGAGTCCGTGGCGCAGACGGCGGCGTTCCCGAGGTGCTGGCACCCGTAACAAACGGTTCTGTGGATCTTTCTGACATCCCCTTTGATCGCTACATCAGCGAAGATTACTTTGATCGTGAAATGCAGCAGGTGTGGCCCAAAGTCTGGCAGTTCGCGTGTCGCGAAGAACAAGTAGCCGAAGTGGGCGATTACCTTGTTTATGATGTCGGCCACTTTTCCATCATCGTGCTTCGAAGCGCATCTGGGCTTCGGGCCTATCATAACTCTTGCTTGCATCGCGGTACGAAGCTCAAACCTTCAGCCTCAGCAGGTTGGACCAACGACGGTATTCATTGCCCATTTCATGGCTGGAGTTGGAATCTCGATGGCAAGTTGCAAGAGGTGCCCTGTGCCTGGGAGTTTGAGCACTTGGATTACTCGGCGAATAGCCTTCCTGAGGCACAAGTGTCCGTCTGGAACTCCCTGGTTTTCATCAATATGGATCTCGACGCCGAGCCGCTGCTGAACTATCTGGAAGTCATGCCAGAGCACTTCAAGAACTGGTGGGGTTTTGAGGAGTGGTTTACTCGTGTGCATGTGCAAAAAGTCTTGTCGTGCAATTGGAAGACTGCGCAAGAAGCATTCATGGAGGCTTACCATACGCCGGTGGTACATCCGGAAATGACCCAGGTGGTGGGCGACTGGAACATGCAACACGATATCTTCGGTCCGCACACCAGTCGGGATCTTTGTCCGATGGCGGTGTCCAGCCCCAGTAAAGATCATGGCTTGAGCCAACAGCAGCTGCTAGAAGGCCGGCTCACTCGCAGCGTGCACGACACCAGCGCAGAATCGATCCCCGAAGGCCAGACTGCCCGCAGTATCCTTGCAGAGCGCACGCGAGAAGATTTCTTGGGTCAATATGGCAAAGATCTGTCACACCTTTCTGATGCCGAGCTGATTGATTCGCTCAAGTACAACGTATTTCCGAATTTGTTTGTCTACGGTGGGCCGGGATCGGCACAAATTCATCAAGTGCGGCCGAATGGCAACGATCCCCACAGTTGCTTGTTTGACATCTACCTTCTGCAGCCGGTATCGAAAGATCAACCACGACCTGAGCCGGCAAATCTCGTTCAAATCACCGAGGCGGATTCTTACAAAGACGTGCCAGGAATAAAAGAAATGAGTGGTGCGGTGTTGGATCAAGATACGCAGATCCTGCGCTGGCAACACGAAGGTATGCGCGCTAGCCGCAAAGGTGCAGAAACACTCTCTCGCTATCAGGAGTCGCGAATTCGGCACCTGCACGCAACGCTGGATCGCTACGTCGGCGCAGCAGACTAGGTTTTTCCCTGGAACGGTAGCAGGTCCAAAAGCTCAAGATCGTCGGTGGTGGCGACTTGCCGCGCTAACATTTGTGACATCCAGGCAAAGGCCCGTTCGTTGCTCGCATCCAGTGCACCAGAAACCACGATCGCGTAGGTCCAGCTGTGCAGATGAGTGTGGCGGTAGTCGTCCCAAGCTTGGTCAAACCCGTACCCTTTAACGCCGAACTGCTCGAGACCGTCAAGGTAACGCTGCAGTAGGGCTTTTTCATGTGCCCTGCGGACTTCCGTCTGCGTACTCTGGCCCATCAGCAACGCGACATCCTGCATACCCCGTCCGAGCAATGGTCCCTGCCAGTCGATAATGACGACCGGGTGGTGCTCGGGTTGGGTGCCATAGAGCAGGTTTTCCATCCGAAAATCACCGTGGGCCAGCGTAATAGGCGCGCGGTCGGCGTGGGCCTGCAGCGCTGGCAGTGAACTCAGCACGTCGTCCTTTCTAGCGAGAAAATGTTCAGGCAGAACGTCGGCAAAGATGCGCTGCATGTTGTCCCAACCCGACACTGCCAGGTTCGCCAGGTTGGTTGCGTGATAGCTATTGGATACGTGGGGGATCCAAGCTATGTCTGACACCTTTTCCCAGAATGCTGAGTGCAGTTTCGCCAATTCATCGATGGCGAGCTCAGTTTCCACGAGTGTGGCGCCCACTATTTGATCACCAACCCGGTATTCGGCCATGTCTTCCATCAAGATGATGAAATTGTCGCCTTCCAGGTCGGTTAAGTAGGCGCGGGGTGATTGCGCGCTGGTCAGCGAATCGAGCTCGGCGAAATAGCGCACCTCCCGTTCGTAGAGATTCATGAGCATGGCCACTTCGCGGTTTGCCGGGATCTGCGATGGGTACTTGGCAATGAAGGATGCAGGCGCGGAGTCAACTTCCGCGCCCTGAGCAGAGACATAGGTTGGGATCAAGCGCGACAGCTCGCTCATCATGCCCACACCTTCACCGACTTGTTCACGTTTGATTGCCGAGATAACGACCCCTGGACTGAGCGTGCCATTGTCCTGCAATACCGCTGTCAGCCATTCCGGGGTAATGCCGCCTGGCATTTGGGGCAGTGAATTCTTGGTCATGGATAGATCCAGCGAGTGTTCGATGTGGCTGCCTCGAGTATGGCAAATTCGGCTATAAAAAACTGATGTTGGCCATGGAATCGCCGTGACCGTATGATCGTGCGAGTGGCTGGTTCAGCCATTAAGTGATTGAAATTGTTAACGCCAGGGAGCTAGACATGTTTGAGATACGGGACTACCACTACCGTCGCGACATCTTTGATCAGTACAAGAAGTGGGCCGAAGATGCTGTCGTTGTGCTGCGTGACAAACTCGACGTAGTCGGTTTTTGGATCGATGAAGGGGAAATCGCTCCCGAGATTGCCGGCAGTGATCCGTTTGATTCCCCCATTGGCAGCGCCAACGTCACCTGGATTTTGCGCTGGAAAGACAAGGCCGCACGGGACGAGACCATGAAGACGGCGTTCAGCGGGGAAGACTGGGAAGCGGTGATGGCCAAGCACCCTGATCCCAACGGTTATCTACAGCTCTCGTCGCGATTTATGGAAGAGATGTAGCCCGCCGACTCGGGAACAACTTTTCCTGAATAGTGGTTATGCGCTGCGGCCGGGTACCGAGCTTGTATGGCCCAGGTAAATGTCGTACAACTCAGCTCAACCCCTTGCCCGAAGCTCGCGCTGAGCGCAGTCAAGGGTGAGCCAGAATATCGGCGTCGGGTCGTAAAGGAGGCACTATGGCAGAGAGCTCCAGAATTGCTGAGCAGTCGGCGGCGGAGAATGCACGGGCACAGTTGTTGGATGCCAGCAACGCCAACTTTCTACGTGGGGATCCAATAACCGGAGAGCGCTACTTTAGCGCTGATTTTGCCAAGCAAGAGTGGGACCACATGTGGACTCGCATTTGGCATGTTGCTGGTCGTGAAAGTGAGCTTGCCCAGGCAGGCGATTGGATCGTGCATAATTTCTTGCGGGAATCGGTGATCATTGCCCGCCAAGCCAACGGATCGATCCGCGGTTTTTACAACAGTTGCAAACACCGTGGTAACCGATTGCTTTGGGCAGAGTCAGGCGCGGGAGATTTCACCTGTTCCTATCATGGTTGGGTCTATGGTGCCGATGGGGTGGTAAAACATGCCCAAGACCCAGAAGACTTCGAGGGTGGTGACCCGTGTGGCCGGATATCGCTGGTCGAAGTCCGATGTGATACCTGGGGCGGGTTCGTTTGGTACACCATGGACCCGGCAGCGCCGACGCTAGAAGCATTTCTCGATCCCATTCCACAATTGATGAAGAATCGAGATCTGCAAGGCGCAATGCGGGTTGTGCATCGCACCTTCGATGTTGACGCGAACTGGAAATTCGCTTCAGACAATTTCAATGAGTCCTATCACTTGCCGACTGTGCATCCACAGCTGGCGACGACGACGGACGAAGACTACAAAAACACCGTTTTCGAGGCCTATTCCTCGGGTCACAATCGGATGATCGAACAAGCTCAGCCGTCTATGCGTGCACCGACTCCAAACGAAGTAGAAGCGCCTTGGGACGACATTCTTAAAGACTGGGAGCTAGACCCGGCGGACTACGCTGGCCGCGCACGCGACAGTCGCCTGCCGCTGCAACAACAACGGCGTAAGCTCGGGCCCCAGCGAGGCTTCAAACACTTCGAAAAATTCACTGACGATGAGCTCACTGACTACTTTCATCACACCTTGTTTCCCAACATCACCCTGACTGGCACCGCTGAAGGCGTACATTTCTTTCGCACTGAGCCAAATGCGCAAGATCCGGAAAAGTGTACCTTCGACTACTGGTTTCTTGCGCCAGTCGTCGAAGGCATGGACGAGATCGTAACCATCTGTGGTCCACGACCCTTGCAAGAAGCCGAGCACGAATTCACGGCCTACGGCGCCGGTGCCCTGATCGAAGACATGCAGGACTCCTTTCTCGTTCAAGACTTGGGTGTGGCGGTTGGGCAGCAAAAAGGCTTTCACTCCAGAGGCTACACAGACGCCATTCTTAGTGGGCAGGAAAGTCGAGTCCGGCGTTTTCACGAAGTACTAAACGACTACATTGAAGGGCGACGCTAGGTCGGCGGCGACGAGGTAAAGGATATCCGGGTAGCGTCGGTCGGCTAGTGACCCTCGAGTACGGGAGTCCTGACGATGGCTAATTCACCCTGGGAAAACGGTCACAGCATTGCTGTATTTCGCGACGTCTCCGCCGTTCTGCAGTCGAGTGTTCGTGACTACTTTGCTCGCGAGGTGAACGCCGGTGGCGTTCCTGCAGAATGGATTATCGACTGGCTTACGAACGATTAATCCAGACCCTCTTCTTTCAATGCATCGGGTAGGCGCTTCGCGTCGGCTTCTAGCAACGGCCCGCGCTCTTCGTCGGTTAGCTGGCCGGCCGTGTCCTTTGCCATCTTATCGCTGTCTAGCATGATCCATTTTTCTGGCACGATCTCGACGATGATTCGCAGCGGCGAATCCAAACGTTGTTCGAACGCTGCCGCCTGTTCTTCTGCCTCAGCTGTCAACTCGCCGCCGCGTCTGCCGTATGGGCCTCGTGCCAAGGCGGGGTAAAACCAGCGTTTGGTCTCTTCGTCGTCGTGAATGATGGCGCGGCCCTTGATGGTGATCGCCCCGTTAGGGCCGTCGGGTGCGGCGATACCGCTGACGACGACTGAGCATCGCGGATCACGGCGGATAGCGGAAACTCGGTGGCGGTGCTTGCCGCAGGTGATCCAGGCGCGACCTTCATGCCAAACGAAGGCATGTACAACGCCTACTGCCCAGCCATCTTTGGTGGTCCAGTTGAATACACATTCGGTTGCCTTGCTCAGCAGCTCCTCACGGGCTTCATCCGAAAACGGGTAAATCGAGACTTTTTCATGGTCTTCGCTAGACATAAAATATTCCAGTTCACGACAACGTTTAGTTGCAGCGCAGGTAAGTGAGCGCGGTATTGCTGATCGAGAATAGAACAAGTTGTTAAAGAATCAAAGAGGTTCCAAGACTGCGTTATGCTATTGCTGCTATCGGGGAATTTACCCAGCACAGCCGCAAGAGCCAGGGAGGAATGATGATTGTTGGAATTCACCATGTCGCTATTGGAGTGCCTGATTTTCAGGTCGGATTAGCTTTTTACCGCGACGTGCTTGGCTTTGAGGTTCTTAGTACCGGAACCTTGTCCGATAACGAAGCAGCGAATCGTTGCATCGGGTTGCAGGACGCCCATGCTGAAGTGGCAATGCTCAAGGCAGCCAACGCTTTTGTCGAGTTATGGTCCTACAGCAAGCCAGCGCCCGAGGACCGGCAATCTCGACCATGCGACTTTGGCTACCCCCATTTCGCGCTGCAAGTTTCTGGTATTCAACAAGAGTATGAGCGCATGAGTGCGCTTGGTATGACGTTTGCCGCAGAGCCGGTAGACTTTGGCACCACATCCGCGATCTACGGTAAGGATCCGTTCGGCAACGTGATTGAGCTGTATGAAATTCGCGATGCGCAAACGCCGCAGTTGGCGCGGTCTTAGTTTAGCCCTTAGGAGCATTGAACATGTTAGAGCCGGTCCAACTAGGCGCGAACAGTGGTCTTCGGGTTTCGCCGTTGTGCCTGGGCACCATGAACTTTGGTGAGCCAGGTCGTGGCCATCAAGGCGATTGGACTCTTGGCATCGATGACGCTGAAGTGTTGTTTAAAGCCGCCTTAGAAGCGGGCATCTGCTATTTCGACTGTGCCAACGTATACGGTGTCGGCGCAAGCGAGCAGGTGGTGGGCGAGTTGTTGCAGCGCTTGGCCCGTCGGGAAGACTATGTTCTGACCACTAAAGTGTCGATGCCCATGGGGCGGGGTGCTAACGCTGGAGGGCTGTCGCGTAAGCACATTATCGAATCGATCGATGCGTCATTAATGCGCCTGGGGCATGACTATGTCGATCAGTTGATTATCCACCGCCACCCCCACGCCATTCCTGGTGCTTCGCAAACGCCCATCGAAGAAACGCTTGAAGCGTTAGATGAAGTGGTGAAGATGGGCAAAGCGTTGTATCTCGGAGCATCATCCATGTTTGCCTGGCAGTTCGCCCAACTGCAGCTGACGGCACAGATGCAGGGCTGGACACAGTTCATCTCCATGCAGAATCACTACAACCTGGTTTATCGGGAAGAAGAGCGGGAGATGATTCCATATTGCTTGGCCAGCGGTGTCGCGGTGACGCCTTGGTCACCACTGGCACGAGGAATCCTTGCGGGCGCCTATAAAGGCGGGCTCGATCAAGGCACCACTAAGCGCTCACAGGGTCAGGATATGCAGCGAACTAAATCGCTATATCACGGCGATGCAGTGTTTCCCATTGCTGAGCGAGTTATGCAGGTGGCAGAAAAATACGGAAAATCTCCAGCGCAGATCGCGATCGCTTGGTTGCTGCACAAGCCAGGCGTCGTCTCCCCGGTTGTAGGCGTTTCCAAGCTGTCACAGCTACAGTCCCTGGTAGAAGCGGTCACCATAGAGCTGGAGGCCGAAGATTTGGATTTTCTAGAGTCGTTGTATCGTCCTGTCGAAAACCTACTGTCGAGCGGATTTTCATAGTAAGCAGGTTTGTAGTGGGTAGATCGCATTGCACCGGTAGCGGTCTTTAACTCAACGCCCTTTTCAACGAGCTAGGCGATGCGATAGTCGCCAATTTGAATCTCTGCGCCGTAGTCTGCAAAGTCGCCGCTACTGCGACCGGCTCTGAAGGCGCCCCAATCGATCTCTCGATAGCGCGGTGGTGTTTCGTCACTGCACATGCCAGGTAGTGGCGCATAGTGTGTGGTGTATGCGGGATTGTAAAAGTATGCAGCGCTGTAACGCGCTCGGTCTTGGCTACCGACCACCCGGTGCAACACCGCCGGATAGCGATCATTGGACCAGACCTGAACGATATCGCCAATGTTGATGACGAGCGCATCTTCATGAGGCGCAATCAAGTGCCAACCACCGTCATGGGCCACCTGTAATCCCGCGACCTCGTCTTGCAGCAGCACGGTAAGCGCGCCGGCATCCGTATGATGATAGATCCCCAGGCGACCTGTCTCCGGCAGCAGCGGCGTGTCTTGGGCGGCGGGATCTTCGATGACTGGGTAATAGTTCAGGCGTAAAAAGCTGCTGTGCTCCGGTTCGAATGCGCAAGTCAGCGAGTCGGAGGGCGTGTTAAGTGCTTGACTCAGTGTGCATAACAAATCCCGGCTCAATTGGTGGCAAGCGCGGCGCCAGGTTTGCACGACGGGCTCGAACTGTGCAAGCTGCTCCGGCCACTGGGCGCGCCGGGTGCCTTCGTTCGGACCGACGTCGAAAATCTCTTTGGCATCGACACGGTTCTTGGTGCGTTCCTGGTCATAAAAGCCCCAGGGATTGCTGGCGCTACGGGATATTTGCTTTTTGGTCGCGGTCGATCCCATGAAGAATAGCCGCATCTGCTCTTGCAGGGCACTGATCAAAGAGGCATCGATGTCGTGATTGATCAGATGAAAAAAACCCCAATGCTGCAGTGCATCGAGAAAGTGATCGAATGCTGGTTGTCCCGGTTTGAGCGTTTGCGCGTCGACGACCGGAATATTCACCTTGCCAATGTTGGGTTGCTCACTCGGTCTGCTCATTTTCCTAGTACGCCCCGTTGGAGTGCCTCTTGCTGGTGTGCACATTACTGGGTTATGCCTGATTCACATTTGATCGATGCCAGTATTACTCATTCAAGAGCGTCAGCAACGCAACCACCGTTGACTCTACGCCCCGAGTGATTGAAGGCTCTGGCGTGATCTTAAATAGCGGCGAGTGGTGGCTAGGGATTGGTGGGCCGCCCGCTGCAGCCCACTCGAAATCCTTTTTGGGTGTGCCACCGATGGCCCAGTAGACACTCGGTAAGTCCGGATCGCTGCTGAAGAAGGGGAAGTCCTCTGCACCCATGTTTTTGGTCGGAATACTCACGACTACGTCTTTGCCGATCTGTTCGGTCCAGGCAGATCTTAGGCGCTCGGTCAGGTCAGAGTCATTGGTTGTCGGCGGTACACTTTCTTCGGAGACAATGACTTCTGGCAGTTTGTCATCTGGCAGGCCAGCCACACGACCCATGTTCACGGCAATGCGTTCAATGCCCTCAAGCAATAGCTTGCGAGTGGCTTCGCTGGTGTTGCGAACGGTCAACTGCAGTTGGGCACGATCAGAAATAATGTTGTGTTTGCTGCCTGAGTGAAAGGAACCCACGGTCACCACACCCGGGTCGCGGGGTGATAGTTCTCGTGCGACCAGGGTTTGCAGCGCCATGACGATCTGACTGCCAAGCACGATGGGATCTTTGCCGCTTTGGGGGCTCGCGCCGTGGGCGCCGATACCGTGAATAATGATGTCGACAGTATCTGCACCAGCGTAGGGGCTGCCATCGATCACGTTGATCAAGCCGGCTTCGAATTCAGAGGACACATGAAAGGCCAGCGCATAGTCCGGCTTGCCAAAACGCCGCCATAGACCGTCGGCCTTCATTGCCTTGGCACCCAACACACGCTCTTCTGCGGGTTGCACCAAGAGCATCAGCTTGCCTGACCACTCGTCTTTGCGCGCCGCCATGAGCCGAGCGGTACCAACGAGGCTAGTGATGTGGACGTCGTGCCCGCAAGCATGCATGACTGGCACCTCATTACCGGTAATCGGGTCGATCTGGGTTGCCGTAGAGGCGATTTCCAGCCCGGATTTCTCTTGCACCGGCAAACCGTCCATATCTGCCCGCATCATGACCATCGGACCGGCCCCGTTATTCATGATCGCCACTACGCCAGTGCCGCCAACTCCCTCTGTGACTTTAAAACCGGCAGCGCGAAGTTCCTTGGCCATTCGAGCGGCTGTCTTGTGTTCGATTAAGCTCAGCTCTGGGTTGCGATGAAAGTGTTCGAACAGAAGGCCAAGCCGCGAGTCGTATTCGGCTTGTATAGTCGTTGGCAGATTTCTCGCCCAAAGGCCCGGGGCCTGTGCGAGCAGAAGGCCGATCGCCATGATTTGCATTGTGATCTTTGCGGGAAAGTGCATTTGCGATGCTCCGTTTATTGATTTGGTCGCTGCTATGCCCTTAGCCTTAGGGTACGGAAAGTGCTAAGACTCTTGATATCTCGGTAAAGCTACGGCCACTCTCCTCGCGCCAGCTGTTGAAGGCGGTTTGGGTTGCCCGCAATGCCGCTTTGCTGGTTGGCTCCTTCTCTACCACCTTCGCCAGCACCAGCGCTTTGACGACATCCTGGCTCAGCATAGGTGTATCGCGTCCGACGAAGCGTAAAAAAAAGCGTCCAGTCTGTCCCCCTAAACGATCACCACGTCGCTTTAACTCGCTCCAAAGCTCGACAAAGTCATCGGCCGGCCAGCTTGCTAGATAGTGCCCGAAGCTGTCGTGGCTACTACGCACCTCAAGTATGTAGCGTGCGTTCGCCCGCACGCTGGCGATCTTTTTGCCGTGGCGAACGATGGTTTCGTTGCTTGCGAGTTGCTCCAACTCTTCGTCGCTGAGCATGGCGCAACGCTTCACGTCAAACTCATGAAAAGCCTTTTCGAAACCCGGCCATTTGGCTTCGATTATTTTCCAGACGAAGCCGGAGCGAAATACGCACTTAGTCATCTCGCGCAGCATTTCTGCGTCGCTAACTTTTTTTAGTTGAGCCTTTGTCTTTGGCCGGCTGAGCATGGACTGCAGTGCCTGCTCACCTTTGCGATTTTCGGCGCGCTGGTAGATTGTCGAGAACTTCTGCATGGGTCGTTACTGTAGGTTCGCTAACTTGAAATTGTCCCAGGTCACCTGAGAATCTGATTGGAATACAATCCAGCGCCCATGGCGCCCACGTGCGGTTGCGGCGTTCGCTGGCGGGTCCGCTACTGCCGGTTGCCCATGGCCGCCGTTGTACTTGCGACCCATCTGTTCCCGCGCCGCGCTCAGGTATGGATCACTGGCTTCGGCGTCTGCATCTTCGAGCACCGTTGCTTGGCCCTGCAGCATGATCGCTTGTAGTTCGGGAAATTTCTCGTTGCGGTCGACGATGATGGTGCAGGTGGGGTCGCGCCGCAGATTGACGACTTTCTGGCCACGTCCGTAGATGTACAGGCGATTGCCTGCCCAACCGAACCACATCGGGGTCAGATTGATCCGACTTCCAGGGCCGATTGTGGCGATACGACAATTCCAGCTCGAAGTCATGATTTCCTCGATCTGGCTGGGGTCTAAGGCCAATTTTCTAGAAAGCGGCATGCGGCGTCTCCCGGTCGTTCCACGCTACAATAGCCTCTTTGCACACGAAGTAGTACGTTGAACATCCAGGCAGATGGGCTTTTAGAGAGTGATGAATCTAAGGCGGCTCCTACACTAAAAAGCCGGATTGTCGGGCTGCTACAGCTGCTCGCGGTGGTGGTTTTTATTGTCTCCGCGGTGCTGTTTGCCCGTGAAGATGAGCATACCCAAGTCCCAGCAGCTGCTGAAAGTGTGCTAGCCGATACTGCCGTGAAGCCACTATTTGTGGCCACGCTGCAACCGCAAAGCGCGCGCTCAACATTGCAGGTTCAGACCACCGGCAGCGTTGTGGTTCGAAACTACGTTTCGCTTGTAAGCCAGATTACCGGACGCGTGGAGTCTATTAGTCCAACGCTTCGGCCTGGCGGCGCTTTTTCAGCCGGGCAGCCAATGCTTGCTATAGACCCGCAGGATTTTGAGTTGGCTGTTGCTCAGGCTGAGGCGGATGTCAGTCAAGCTCGAGCTAATCTGGAATTGTTGCGGGCCCAAAGTGAGGCCGCCATTACGAACTACGCGCTGTTGCACGGCAACAAGCCTGTACCACCCCTGGTCGCGAAACGGCCACAGATCGCACAAGGTGAAGCGCAGCTAGACGCCGCTCAGGCGCGCGCGGACATTGCTCGGTTGGACCTCACTCGAACGACCATCGCCTTACCGTTCGCTGGACGCGTGGTTGAATCAATGGCAGAAGTCGGGCAGTTGCTCACTCGGGGTCAAGCCTTCGGCCGGGTGTTCGCTGTAGATGCCATAGAGGTTGTGGTGCCGGTGTCAATGGAAGAGGTGCAGAAGCTTGCGCCGGTGTTGTCCCGTACGGCTCAGGTTTTATCAGAATCTCAGGTATTCCGAGCGCAGGTGAGCCGTCAGAGCGCTGAGTTGGATGAGCGAACACGTTTTGCGCGCTTGTACCTGAGTTTCGATGAAAACGCCGATCTGCCGCCTGGCGCCTTTGTTGAGGTGATACTTGAAGGCCCGAGCGTTGAAGATACCTTCCGCCTTCCTATTGCAGCTCAGCAGCCAGGAGATGGGATCTGGGTCGTTCGCCAGGGCAAGCTGTCTGCCGCAACGCCACAAATTCTAGATAAGACCACGGCCGAAATTGTCGTGGCGGCCTTTGACGCAGCGGAAGGCGTTGTTTTAGGTGCTGTGCCTGGCGCAAGCGAAGGTTTAGCAGTTCGAACAACGACAGGTCCCTAGCTTGCAGGATCCACTCACCGACTCGAACACTGGCCTCATAGCGACTTTTGCCCGGAACCCCGTGGCCGCTAACCTGCTGATGGGCATATTCCTGGTGGGTGGCTTCATTGCCGCGTTCGGGCTGAATTCTGAAATTTTCCCCGTGGTCGATCCGGGAATCGTCACCGTGACGGTGCCTTATCCCGGGGCTACACCGACGGAGGTTGAAGAGGGAATCACTCGCAGAATCGAGGAGGCAGTGTTTGGCATTGAAGGCGTCGACCGCGTGGTGTCAAAGGCATCGGAAAATATCGGGGTAGTAACGGTCGAACTCAAAGATCGAGTCGATGCCGCCAAAGCACGCAATGATGTAGAGACTGCCGTTGATCGATTGGTCGATTTTCCGCCTGAAGATGCGGAGCAGCCTGACATCGTTCGCGCCGAGCTGGTTTCCGATGTGATTGCACTGGTCGTGTCGTCGGAGCTGGGGGAGCCGGCCCTGCGTGTGGGTCTAAGGCGGCTGGAGGATGCGGTACTGTCACTGCCAGGCATTTCGTTGGTCACGTTGCAGGGTGTGCGCGACGCGGAAATTTCAATCGAGGTCAGCGAAGAGTCTCTGCGTCGCTATGACCTTTCCATAGACGCGGTTGCTCGGGCGATTCGACGTTCTTCGATCAATCTGTCCTCTGGCGAGCTCAAAACTCAAGCTGGGGACCTGCTGCTTAGAACCAATGCAAAGCGCGAACAGGGCGCGGAGTTCGCCGATATCGTACTGCGCGCGAGCCCCGATGGCTCAATCTTACGATTGTCAGACGTAGCGACGATTCGAGATGGTTATGAGGACGTTGATCTGATCAGCGAGTTCAATGGACGTCCGAGCATGTTCTTGCAGGTTAAAAAATCAAAAACCGAAGATGCGTTGAAGATCGCCGGTGATGTGCGTGCGTTCCTCGCGAGTTACACACCAGAACCGGGGATTGATGTACGCATTTGGAACGATCAGACCGAGATTTTGGAGAGTCGGCTCAGCCTGCTGGTGCGCAACGGCGTACTGGGGTTTGCGCTGGTGTTTCTGTTCCTCTTGCTCATGTTGGATCTTAAGCTGGCTTTGTGGGTTGCAATGGGTGTGCCGATTTCTTTTCTAGGGGCCATTCTATTCTTCGATCAGCTCGACGTGACGATAAATATGGTATCGCTGTTCGCGCTGATCGTCGTGCTGGGAATTGTCGTGGATGATGCTGTGGTGGTTGGCGAGAACATCGTTGCTGAGCAAGAATCCGGTCGACCTGGTGTGC
>JBPCXR010000355.1:0-6644 GCA_051027215.1 Pseudomonadales bacterium
ACGGCGTTCCCGTCTGCGGGTCATATTCCACCCGCGCCTGACCTTGAAACTGATTCTGCTCAAGAATAGAACCTGCGTTTTCACCAAACCGTGAAGATCCCACTGACGCTTGCAGTTTCTCCCAATCTTCTTGTCCGTTGATTGCTACATTGAAGCCACCCCCACCATACTGATCAATAGCAACATCTTGGACATCAAGAGCATTATTTTGAGCCACCATCACCATAGTATTAGCAGCTGCGTAGTCTCTCGCAGCTTCTACGCTACCAAAGGTTTGGAGCATCTCTTCACGCGATTTCCCTCCTGTCTCTCCCATTTGAGTAACAATATCATTTCGTTCCGCATTGGAAGTAACCGAACTCAGACGAGAGTACTCGGCCGCAGCCACCTGCGTCTCTAATGGAAGAGCATTGGCTGCGGCGGTATCACCTGAGCGGTTGGCCGCCTCAATGATTCCAGAACCATAGGCTATCTGGTCAACAGAAACCCCAAGTTGGGCTGATGTGTCTCGAAGCGCCTCGTTCTGAGCAATAGTCTTCGTCGTGTCGATTTCAAACATGGATCGCATACGAGATGGATTTCCATCAACGGCATCAATCGCGCCAGCCTTCGACGCGTGCTCCATCTGAGAAAGCCCTTCATATCCATCGTCAATGGATCCACCACGAGCACTCTGGATGTCAGCCGCCATTCCTGCCCGTGTCATCATCTCAGCCTTGAATCCATGAGTTCCGAGTTGGTGTGCCGTCACCATCGTCTGGGCGTCCCCCGCCGTCGCGTTAATTGTTCCCTCCGTGTTCGAGTTCTTGATACGCTGCAGTTCTTCAAATGCCTCTTGGTAAGACGGACGATTTCCTGTCCATCCCTCATGTTCCTCCTGAATAAGCGCGGCCAACCGCCCCTCGTTCTCTGTCTCTGCATATTGGTCATAAGCCCGAATAGCTGAATAATGGAGAGCACCAGATTCAACCGTGCCGTCGCGAGCCGCCCCCTGCATAATCTCGGCAGCCTTCATGCTCTGCCCTGCTGCCATTGCCTGATCGGCCCGCGCAATGGTCTGGGCGTAGTCAAATGCGCCTTCTGAGTTCACCTGGCTGCCTGCAGCGGCCGAGGCAAGATTTTCTATGGCGTCAGTGCGCCCAACCGTCTGGCCGGCATTGATCGCTCCCATAGTGCCTACCGCTCCAGCCAATGTGCCACCGCCAACGTTAGCCTGTAGTTGGTCTGCCGTTGCCATTCCCGTCGATGTTGCTGCCGTCTGCTGAAACACCTGAGCGTGCGCGACTCCGCCAGCGCCATGCATAGCGAAATCAGTCTCTGTTGCTTGAGCGCCAGCCAGTTCACGTTTTCGTTGCGCTTGTCCTTCCGGCGTCTGGGATTCAATTCCACCATCTCGTCCCGTCTGCTCAACAGCATCTACACGTGATCGCGCCATCATTGCGAACCCACCCACGCTCAAACCAAACAAAGCCATCGTGATAAAGGACGCGATACCGACACCAGCACCACGAATCGATCCAATCGCCGCCAACGCCTTCGTGCTCGCATCCGGTGCCATATAGATAGCGTCTAGTCCCATTTTCCAATCATTAAGCTTCGGCGCCGTGAAATAGGACATCGCCTTATCAATTGCAATCTGGTGGACAATAGCGTCTGCTACACCCCAGAGCGAGAGCCAAATCATCAACCCAGCTGTAATTCCAAGCACAGACCACACTAGGGGTGTCATAACGAACAACAACACAAACGGCAACATTCCCAAAGCGACAGCAAGGGCAGCGCCCCGTACGGGAGACAGCCATTCACCAGTTACCGAAGACGCACCCAAGCCTCCAGTAATCAATTTACGGTTCGCAAGTGATTTGGCCGTTAAGTCTGGATCTGACGACTGCAACACTGCGCTCATTGACTGAGCCAAATAGATATTGCGAAAAAATTGAAGTCCTGTTCCGGTAGTGACACCGAATCCCAGATCCATGGCTGACGCCATTAAACTATCGCATTTCGCTGCCGACGCCGGGCGAGCCGTATTGAGACCAACACGAGCGCACACCGCAAGCTTGGCCTGGTCAAAGACCACCGGATCATTCAAAGCTGGACCAATATATCCCTCGAAAGCATCACGACAAGTTACCGCTGCTCCATTTTTATCTGACGGAGTGAAGACTAAAGTAAATACCGCATCGGACTTCATCGCCTCAAGTTCGGACAGCAAATCTACCGTATCTCGCTTGATCTGATTGCGATCAGTAGGGTAACCAGCGGAAGTCAGGGCAATACCGGAGCAATCCTTTAAATATTGGTTAACCGACTGAGAGACATGGTAATCGTCAACGTCGATAGACTCAGTGATCGCTCTGAAGATGATATCAAACGATATTCCACCAGCGAAGTCGGCGTACGGATAGGCGCTTGTCGCATCTACAATCTCGACCACCTGTCGTTCGACCAAGTTTGGGATGGAAGCCGCCATAATAATGAGGTCGGGCACATCTCCAACGGGTTCATATTCATTACGCACAGGATCATAAATATGAATAGTGCTTGTCTTGAACAATCCAACCGTCATTATAATTGATCCAACTATTGCAGGCAGAAAAACGCGTTGCAGCGTAATCCCCTGGCCTCGAATAAGACCAACGGTTAGCATCGATAATGCAGCGATCAATACGCCGGCTCCTGCAAATGCGAGAATTCCGCCAGCGTAATCACTGTGTCCGAATACCAGAGCCAGACGTTGAAATGTTTGGACGACCGTATCAAAGCTGTTATACGCATAGAAATCCATATCCCTCGCGCTCGCACCTACACTAAAGCTCAGAATCGTGATGGACGCGATAAGACGAAACACTAGCGTAAATCCTTGTTGACTTCGTTATTAGCACGCTTGTATCTCTCATGTACATCGGCCGCGACCGACAACGAATCCTTTAGCTCTCCCACACGACCAAAATACAGACTTCGCGCATTAACGCGGCCATCGTCTACCCGATCACTCATTTCAGTCACCAACACTCGCGCCTGCTTAATCATATTTGGCTGACACGTATCGATATCCCCACCGGGAGCAACGCCCACCGTCGTACGCCACACATTCGCTCCCGTACCGTTTATGAAGCGCATTGCTCTATGGAAGTCATCTAATACGCGATACGCATACCCACTACCAACAGCCTCAGCATAAGTCGCGACCGTGGCATCCCGCGTACTCGTGAGTTTCGCCGTCTTCATCATCATTAGGACTGGTAGCGGCGTTGAATCCAAGAACGCTTCCTCGTCTACAGAAAACACCTGATTTGCATCCATTCGGTCGTAGATAGCGCCGAGCTGAGTTTCGACGTGTGACAAGAGACCTGTCGAGCTATTTATTGAGCATGCCGTTCCGTCCGCAGGACGTTCTTCTGCCTCTCCCATCAAGAATGGTGTGAAGTCTGTTACATCAGAATTAGGGCACGGGGGAATAGTATTCACATTCCAAGTATTCGTTGGAGCATCGTAACGAACGGTAACATCCCCCATAAACCCACGGATCACGTCCTCGAATGGAAGCAGTCCAGTTTTCTCAGCAATGTTTGCAACGACAGAGGGTTCCGATGGATTGACAAATATGTCACGAAACGGTGCAGGACAACTATCCATGATGTTACTCAAATCGTTAGGAGGAGCACCGCCTGATGTTCTGACCTGGTCTTGATGCTCATGAGCGTTTCTGCTAAGTCCCTCCCTAAGACTTTGTCCTTGAGACACCTCTGCCCACACGGCCCCAAGAATATCTGGATCATCTTCTTGGACTGTCGCGACTACACGTTTCGCAAGAGCGCACTCGTTAAGTTGCATGCCATTAAGAAATCGTGCGACGGCCTCGATATCCTTCATGGTGTCCGAGCATTGTTCGCAATATTGCTTTATCGCCAGATCCAACGCGACAGCCGGAGCAGCGGTCAAGACTCGCTGAAGCTTTTGCCCCAACATATCGAAATCAAGATAACTTAGGCCACCGAGAAACATGTCGATGCCGCCGCAACCAACTCGAAGTCTCGGAGGCTGGGCAGTAAATAGATAATCTGTGCCGGTATTCCAACGCGCCTGAAATCCGCCAGCAGTAAGATAGCCACGCTGAGCGCCAGCATAGTGACCGCCGCCTGTGAAGGTATAACTACTCAACCAGTTGTCGACCCACGGATCTGCGCTGGCTGTATAGGACACAACCACAAACGCAGCGCCGAAGAAGAATGCTTTTATCTTTCCCATCTTTTGCCGCCTCAATATGAATTCGGCATTCCCTGCATCGGATCAAGTCCAGGCTCACCATCGTAACTAAAAAACTGTCCGGGATTCCCTCCAGACATAATGCGCATCATTCCATAGAGATTACGTTTCAGCGTCGGCAAATCCACGACACCAACCGACACCGGCATCCAGTCTCCAGTACCTTTGTAGACGAGAATAGTTGTCGGAGTCTGACTTACGGCAAACTTCGAAGCTGCACCTGGGTTCTCCTTGATATCCACCTCTCTCCAAGGCCATTGGTACGCGGCCTGAAAGTGCTTAAGGATCGCGCGTTGAGGCACGCAGAACGAGCATGACCTTTCGCTTAGCATAACCAAGGCGAAATCTTGCCGCCCGCTGAGCAACGCCTGATCCATAACATTGGCTCGAGCCTCCACAAACGCCTCTCTACCCGGAACATTCGTCGGAAAATCGTCGGCCGTATGAAGATCTGGACGTTGAAGATTGACCACTGAGTCTACGGCTGCGAACATTGCCGATTTCCGCACCGATACACTCAGAGCTTCTTTCCAGCGGGTTACATTCTCGACAGTCGCATTGCCAGTAGCATCACGCAACCGAGCCTTGATGATGGGTTCGAGCTCGTCAGGATGCATCCACCACATTTCTTCCATCGTGGCATATCTAGACGGCGATTCGTCCTCTAAAACTTCCTCTGTAACCATAGGATCTGAGTACCACCAGTAACCCGCTCGATCGTCGGCTACAACACCAAAAGAAAACATCAAGCAAAACACTGCTGTACTAGATCTCACGACAGCGCCCTCCAAACAATGAACACCAACCAAAATGCTACGCCACCAACCAAAAATCCCGCGCTCGGATAATTAATCAGAGATCCCACGGACAGGCCGAGACCGCCGCCAAACACCACGACTAAAGAGACAATACTTGGATACCGCGCCTTCATATCCTGACTCTTAGCTTTGTCATATCAGCCAACGACACAAACCCAATGTACCGAGAATCGAAACTCTCAGATCCAGTGTCCCCCTGCACAAACACTTTACCATCCGGTACGATTCCGTCAAAACGGAAGGGTTGATAAATGGTCCCGTCATGACCACGCACCGCCCGTGCGGATGTGATTTCACTCCCATTGCAATAAGCGACTACATGTGGCTCCGGCACCATCGCTCCTTGCACGACATAACGATCTTCTATCTCCATTCTTAGCGTATCCCCCGGACCACACACATACCGCTTCGAAAGAAGCGTCGGCCGCGGCCCAAAAGCCTCGTGAACCACCTGGACAAGCACGTAGTCTCCACGTTTCGGCTCTCCAGGAAGTCGTGTCAAAAATGTTGGTTTGATAGAGTCAGTAAGACTCACCACGAGTCCCGTTTGATGCGCGCCGACGATAGTTGCTGTCGTCAAGAAGACGACGCTTCCTCCAAGTATCCATTCCGTCGATCTCTTCAAAGCGCCACTCCTGGATGACGCTGCAACAACCAATCCACCGCCCATTCGACAGACACATTTCCGTACAGCACATGCCGCGAAGGATCATGCTCAAGTTCATTCGGCTCCGCTTCACAATAGCCTTCCACGAATGGTTTAGGTTCAATCGCAAATGCTGGCACGCGCTCAACGCCGAACCGTTTAAAAGCTAACGGGTCAATCTGCACGCCCACTGGCCACTGTGGACACTCCCAACCTTGGCACCCAGCCTTTTTTCTCAATGCCGCACCGATAAACTGTATGGTTGGCTTCGTCTTCCGTGCCCCGCCTATAAAACCACGCATGACGAGAACCGCCCCAGGTATCCTCGACGCCTGAGCTGCGTAGTGATTGACCGAGTCAATGCCCATCGACGAGCTGACGAAGACATATAGCCGCGCGCCGGTTAACTGTTTTGCTGGCTCCATTTCGTCCCCTGAAAGCCCGAAGATCGAATTGCCTACAGCTTGACGCTGATCTTCAATCAAGGCCCTCCATGCTGGATTCTCAACCGTCTGTTTGCGTAGCTGCTTGGCTTGTCGCTGCGCCACGGGCTCCTGAACAGTCTTACGAGCTTGTTCTATGGCCTCACGAGCCAAAGCATCGTAATCAATTTCCTGCCCGACCACGCTTCCGGACAAAACCAACAAGGCAATGGCACCGCTAGTCTTTGACATCACTTATAGTGATCGCATTATTGCTGCTCGCAGACCGCCACAGCAGCCACGCTAATCGCCAAAAGACGTCTGGTTCTTTCAGAATAACTCCTGCAGCTTCATACTCTCCGATCTCATCAACTCCAGTCGAAACTCCGACCTTAGCGCCGTCGATATCGATCACTCCCTGATAGGCGCTACAAGGGCTCCCACTTCGCCTTATTTGGAGACCCGAAAGCCCCAAACGAACCATAGTCT
>JBPCXR010000356.1:0-2917 GCA_051027215.1 Pseudomonadales bacterium
GGACGGTGTGAGGCGCTCCTTACGAAAACTAAATGACGTTAAGGGGAGTGCGATCCTTGATAAGTTGGCAGATGCTTTCCCAGGTAACTGCCGCAGTATATCGACCGGCTGATCGCATAGATTTTGCGCGCTTTTCCGCCTCAGCAAGCGCGTCTTCGCCGAAGTTACTTACCATTTCGTCGGCAGCTCGACCAACTTGGGCCCAGTTTATATCTAGATCAATACTCATGAAACGCACCTTTAGGAAAAGAGCCTCCAAATATAATAACTAGTATACTTGATATACGATCTCAGGACAAAAAGGGGCCTGCTCCGAAATGGCGGCACACGCAACTAGAGAAGGAATGTGTAGGTGCGCTTACCTAATTGAAGAAAGAACATAAGAACCCGCCTACCACAAGTACTCCACCACCCCAAATGAGTGCTGCCATGAATGTGGTAGGTTGAAATAGCTCACCCTGTGAGGCAGCGGACGCAAGAATGATCAGCGCGATAAGGACCGCAACTACGACACTGCAGCGAAAGATGATTTTGCCGAGCGCTGAGGACATGGAGAAGATCTTCTCAGTTCAACGTTAACAGAACGGTTAGGCTTCCTACGGTTGTTCCAAGAAGCGAAAGAACAAGACATGCCCCGTCCGACGGGCTATTTGGAGGAGATCTTTCGCCACGTGGGCAAGGCCAGAAGAAGGCCCCGCCGGCCGCCCTTAGCGAAGCGCGCTGGCGGGGCCATTACGCCTGGAGCTGCTCTCAACCAGGCGCTCACGGGAAGATAATTGATTTGGTTAACCAATTTCTAAACGCTGGACGCCCGTTCTTTCTGGGAAAGGAATGTACAACCGAGCCGGTGCTCCGATGGCAACTTCTGGCTATAGGCAGCCGTTCCGAGGGTGTGGCCAATGGGTCCGCTTTCCCCCCGAAATCAGACATCCAAATTCGAATGTCCGTTTTGGCTTCGACTCCGTCCGCTAAGCGCCCGAAAGCGGTCGTTCGGAACGTGGTCCGATTGCGTCCGAGATTGACCCAACTGCGACATTGAGCGTGACCCTCTAGCTAGTCAGTCGTCGAATAGTCGCAGCAGCATCGGGCAGTGTGCTTGTCCCTCAGCACAATTGGCGAGCAACTCGACCAATGCTGCCTCAAGCATTTGTAGGTCAGCTACCTTTCCCCGGACCTCTTCAAGGTGAAGCAGTCCTATCGTGCTTGCGTCGCCGCAATTGTTCGCCTCGGAAAGCGACAGAGACTGCAATGCCTTTACCTGGTCGATGGAGAAGCCGAGATCGCGACATCGCCGAACAAAGCGAAGCCGGGCGATTGCTGCATCGTCGTACAAACGTCTGCCGTTCGAGGCTCGTGCAGCCACCGGAACGACACCCTCCCGCTCGTAGTATCGGATCGCCTCGATACCTACGCCGCTCTTTTTGGCGGCAACGCCGATTGGGAACACGGAATTTCTCCTTGATCCTGTAGTGGCTACAGGATGCACACTTCGTGCATGGACGCAATCAACCTTGAAGACAGACGCCGATGGTGGGTGGCCGCTCAAAACACGGCGCTCGCAGGTGTGGCACTGCTCGCAGTCCTATCGGCCTCGTGCTGCATCATTCCGATTGGACTGACGATTGTGGGGCTAGGTGGTGCCTGGTTGTCTTTTCTCGGCCCTTTCGTCGCTCACCGCGAGTTGATCTTGCTCTTCGTGTCCATCGTTGTCGGCTATCTCTGGCTACGGATGTTGAGGCGGAAGAGGGCGATACCTCTCGGACGGTTGGAGCCAACAATGGCGGTCATAGCCTCCCTGGCCATCGTCCTCGCTTGGTCGGCACCACTGTGGGAGGCCCAAATGTCAGGCGTCCTGTTGGACATTTGGGCGAACCAGCGATGAAGGACCGCCTGCTTCTTACGGGTATCATCGGTACGATTGTGGCAGCAATCTGCTGCTTTACGCCGATCCTGGTAATCCTTCTGGGCACCGTGGGGCTATCGGCAGCCGTCGGTTACCTTGACTTTGTTCTGTTCCCGGCACTCGTAATATTCCTAGCCATCACGGGGTACGTATTATGGCGACGCAGGAAAACGTCTTAGTCCCTCAGTCCACGATCACTTGCCCGCAGTGCGGCCATGCCGAGACGGAGACCATGCCGACGGACGCTTGCCAATGGTTCTACGACTGCAAAGGCTGTGGTGCTGTCTTGAAACCCAAGCCAGGGGACTGCTGCGTCTATTGCTCGTATGGCACGGTCGCGTGCCCACCGATACAGCAAGGCGGTTCGTGCTGTGGCTGATGAAAGGAGCCCACAAGGGTTCCAAGACGATTGGGCCGCGAACCTTCTAAGCTACCTACCGATCTGGGGCCTGCCCAAGGTCGCGATCATCATATCCGCATTCGCGGCAACGCCGTTACGCACAGTCGTTTGGATTGCTGCCCTCGCATGTATGGGCGTGGCGTGCATCATGAACTCACGACGATGCGGAAGAGTTCATTGCCGCTACACCGGCCCATTCTATCTGATCCTGATCGTTCCGGTTGGGCTCCTCGGCGCGGGCGGTTTCGAATTGGGGCACTACGCCTGGATCGCGCTTGGGGCGCTGGGGGTGTTCGGCGGCTATGCCATCACATGGGTGACAGAAAGCGCCTGGGGTCGCTACGAGAACTCCCGCCGACAGCCTTGATTTCTCAGTGTGTGCAGACTTCCGTTTGTGGCTATGAACGGTCCTGACAGCCCCTGACAAGAAACGTCCGCTCTTCCACCAACACCAGACTTTAGCGGCGGTACATTGATTTATGGTCAGATCAACCAACCCTGGTAGCTACGTCGCTGGGAATCTGATGGAAGATTGGGTTGATACGCTAATGTAACCGTCCGTCAGCGACGATGGGTACCGCGATGCGCTTTTGAACTACCGTAGACGCGCCAAT